>MKRK01000079.1:0-7836 GCA_001896915.1 Clostridiales bacterium 43-6 | reverse complement strand
AACAAGATCGCTTTCTTGGATATATTCGTCACCGAAATCATAGGCAATCATAAGCTCGGAAAGCCTGCTTGTCAGGTTTTCCATGATCGCTTGCGGTACGCCGTCAATGTTTTTAATGATTGCCGCTTTCATTCCTTCACCTCTAGCTGAGTTCCTGATGGGAGTTTTTCGCCAGCTGTTCTGCTGTCGTGTCACAGAGCAGCCTTGGTTCGTCGCTTTTTTTTAAGTGAATTAGATATTCAATATTCCCGCTGGGCCCTTTGATCGGGGAATAATCCAGATGCAGAACCGAATAACCGTTCACCATTGATATATCCATGATTTTTTGAATGACTTCTGTATGGACCGCCATATCCCTCACCACACCGTTTTTTCCGACCTTTTCCTTTCCTGCTTCAAACTGGGGTTTGATGAGACAGACCGCCTCGTCTTCCTTCTCCTGGAGTCGGTATAAAACAGGTAAAATCAAGCCCAACGAGATAAAAGAAACATCCACGCTGGCAAATCGGAGTCTGTCGGGAATTTGTTCTTTGGCTACATAACGGAAATTGGTTCGTTCCAGATTAATCACACGATCGTCCGTGCGTAGGGACCAAGCCAGCTGTCCGTATCCCACATCGATAGCATATACTTTTGCTGCGCCGTTTTGCAGCATGCAATCCGTAAACCCGCCGGTGGATGCACCGATATCGGCACAAATTTTGTTTTCCAGTGTAATATTGAAGCGTTCCATGGCTTTTTCCAGCTTCAGTCCGCCCCGGCTGACATATTTCAGCGTTTCGCCCCGCACCTCAACCTTCTGGTTTTCTTTCACAATAATACCGGGCTTATCCGCTTTTTGATTGTCCACAAACACGATGCCTGACATGATCAACGCCTTTGCCTTTTCCCTGCTTTCACAAAAACCGTTTTCATGAACATACACATCAAGCCTTTGATTGTTCTTCAAGAGAAGTCTCCTCCAGAATTTTTTTCGTCATACCCGCGGCGTCCAACCCCAACAGCTCCAAGGATCGTTCTACCGTTGCCTGAGGGACAAAAATATTATCCACTGCTGTTATGCTGACGGCACCTTTGTATCGCTTTTGTGCAAGAAGAGCTGTGAAATGCTCAGAAACACCGCCGATTGCCATGCCCTCTTCAAAAAAGAAAATATGGGAGGAGGACAGGATTTGGTTTACAGCATCCTGATCGACGGGTTTGATTTTGTTCAGCTTCAGTATGTTTACCGTTATATTTTGCTCTTCCAAACGTTTCATTGCCTTAACAGCACTGCTGAACAGACGCCCGTAGGTAACGATGGTAATCTTTGCTGTTTCGTCACCGTAAACAATATAAGGCAAATCATAAGAGGTATAATCCTTCGGCAAGCAGGGCTGCGACCCTCTGGGATAACGGATGGCAACAGGACCGCTGTCTTTGTAAATGGCGGCTTTAATGTCATACATCAGCTCGTCATAGGTACAAGGGGAATACACCGATATATTGGGTATGGAGTTTAAGAAGGCAACATCAAACAAGCCCTGATGGGTTTCTCCGTCTTACCCCACCAGACCGGCACGGTCAATGCCGATCACACATTTCAGGTTTTGAATTGCAATGTCATGAATGAGTTGATCGTAGCTTCTCTGCAAAAACGAAGAATATACCGCAAAAAAAGGAACCAGACCACTGATGGCCAGACCGCCGGCAAAGGTAACCGCATGTTGTTCCGCGATTCCCACATCGAAAAAACGGCTGGGATAATCCATGCTGAACTTCTTCAGACCTGTGCTGGATTTCATGGCAGCGGTAATGGCACAGATGCGGTCGTCCCTTTTTGCCATTTCGCATAAATAATCACCAAAAATATAAGAAAAGCTATTGACGCTGGAAAAATAATCACCTGTTTGAATGTCAAAGCCGTTAACGCCGTGAAAATCCTTGGGGTTTTCCTCCGCAAAGGAATAGCCCTTTCCTTTTATGGTGTCAACATGCAGCAGAACAGGTCTTTCCTGCCGTTTGGCAATGTCAAGAACAGATAGCAAGGTATTTATGTCATGACCGTCCACAGGACCGAGATAGGAAAAGCCCATATCTTCAAAAATGGTGCTATGGTAAATCGCATTTTTTAATATGGATTTGGAAAAGAAAATCATATCACGAAGCTTCTTGCCGATGAACGGAATATGGCGGATGCCACGCTCTACCGTGCTTTTAAATTTATAATAGGTCGGCTTGGAACGAATACGTGCCAAATATTTTGCCATGGCACCGACATTTTGAGAAATCGACATTTTGTTGTCGTTTAAAATAACAATGATTTTGTCTTGGGTTCTTCCTGCATTGTTCAGCGCTTCATAGGCCAGTCCCCCGGTCAGTGCACCGTCACCGATGACGATAATCACATAGCCCTCTTCCTTTTTGATCTGCTTGGCTTGTGAAATACCGAAGCCTGCAGAAATAGAGGTGCTGCTGTGTCCTGCTACAAAGGAATCGTGCACACTTTCGGAGGGTCTCGGAAAACCGGCCAGTCCACCCTCGGTTCGCAGGGTTTTGAAGGCTTCTCTTCTGCCGGTAAGGATTTTGTGGGTGTAGCATTGATGTCCCACATCAAACACGATTTTATCCTTGGGTGAATCAAACGCTTTATGAATGGCAACAGTCAGTTCCACCACGCCCAGATTGGACGCCAGATGTCCGCCGTTTTTGGCTACTGTTTCAATAAGCTCTGTGCGGATTTCCTCACAAAGCAGTTTAATTTCTTTTCTGTTCAGTTGTTTCATATCATCAGGTGAATTTATTCGGTCCAGCATGTTGTCAGGCATTCTGTTAGCATCCCTTTTGTTTCTTTATATTCTATCATATTAAATTATTCTCTATCTGTTATGGTTTTCTAAAACAATATGTAAAACCAGAAGGTTCTTAAAAAAGGAGTAATGATACATTGACAAGACTATAGCCATCATTATACCATAAGTATGCATGGATATACAATCTTTTTTGCATAAAAAAGTCAGAAGCATAAGCTTCTGACCATTTGTTAGGAATAGAAGAAACCTAAGAAGAGGGGGATCAAGATTCCCAGCAAGGCACCGCCCAAAACCTCCAGGGGCGTATGTCCCAACCGTACCTTCAGCTCCTTGAATTCAAATTCATCCTCGTCATCGTCCGCTTCCAACGTTTCAGCAAACTGGTTCAGCGCTTTTGCCTGTTCCCCTGCCGAACGGCGGACGCCCATGGCATCATACATCACAATACACGCAAGAATGAAAGAAATCGCAAAGGCCGATGAATTCATACCGCCTGACTCCACTCTTGAAACCGCGATGGTCATTGCACATACCATGGCGGAGTGGGCACTGGGCATTCCACCGGAGCCAATCAGCCGTTCCTTTTCAAATTTCTTTGTACGGAAATAGACAATTACGGCCTTCAGTATCTGTGCCGAAAACCAGCCGGAAACTGCACAAATCAAAACATAATTCGTAAACAAATTACTGATTGTAGTCATAGTAAACCTTTCCTTTATACCTCTCTGTATGCCAAACGGTCTGCTAAATTTTGTAGCCTTATACTGTCAGATGAAAATGCTCCGATCGCGAATTTTGCTTCTGAGGACAAACGGTTCACAATCTCTTCGGATTTTTTCAGCCCGAGCAGCGAGACATAGGTGCTTTTTTGGTTCTCAATATCACTGTTGATATCTTTGCCCAGTTTCGCTTTATCGCCAATTACATCAAGTATATCATCTCTAATCTGAAAAGCAAGTCCCAATTTACTTGTATATTCTACCGCTTTCAGCTTTTTATCAAATTCTGCGTCTGCCAGAAGGCATCCGATTTCTGCACAGACATTGAACATGCGTCCTGTTTTCTTGCTGTGGATTTCTTCTAATACGGAAAGAGAAACCGATTCGTTTTCACTTTTCAGATCAATCACTTGTCCGCCGATCATACCGTTTACTCCGGCGGCATCCGCCAGCACCGCAATTGCTTTGACAATGTTTCCCGGTTTGATCGCCGGGTTGTCAGTACCGGCGGCTGTCTTGAAGGCCAGTGTCAGCAATGCGTCTCCCGCCAACAGTGCGATTTCCTCTGAAAATGCCTTGTGGCAAGTGGGTTGTCCCCGACGAAAGCTATCGTCATCCATACAGGGCAAATCATCATGGATCAGCGAATAGGTATGGATCATCTCAACGGCACAGGCAAAAGGAAGAACCTCCTCAATATCACCGCCGCAAAGACGGTAAAACTCCAGCACCAAAGCCGGTCTTAACCGCTTGCCGCCTCCCAAGAGGCTGTATTTCATTGCCCGGATGACCTCACCGTGCAGACAGGTATCGTCAGGCATAAAAGTCTGCAATGCTTCTTCAATGATGGGAGCGTATTCAATGAGCATATCATTGGGTTTCATTTGTTTCATCCTTTTTTATATCGGTCAGTTCGATGATTTTCTGCTCTGCCTCGCTGAGGGCTTTGTTGCAGAAATCAGCCAGGCTTGTCCCCTCTTCAAAAAGCTTCATGGAGGAGTCCAGCGGCATTTCACCGCTTTCCAGAAGACGGGTGATTTCATCCAGTCTTTTGATGGCCTCTTCAAAGGTTTTATCGCTCATACCGTTCTCCGTTTCCGTTCGTTATTGTTTCACTGACCACCGCTTTTATCTCTCCGTCCGAAATCATTACAGTTAACGTGTCGCCCCTGTCAATTTCTCTGAGGGATCTGACAAGCTTTCCGTCATGATACGGAATGGCATAACCCCTGGATAAGACCTTCAAGGGGCTGAGTGCATCCAGCGTTCCGGATAATACAGAAAGCTGGTTTCTGTATTCCTTTACTGAATCCACATAAACTGCCGTCATAGTGGCCATGGTTTTGTCCAGTCTCTGGCGGGCGTTGTCTACCAAATACATGGGAGATTTCAGAGCCGGTCTGTCCATGATCGACTTCAGATGCAGGCGCTTAATTTCATATTGTCGTTTCAGACTTCTGTATAGCATTGTTTTTCTGTTTGTGATAAAATTCAAAATCTCAATTTGGTCGGGCACGCAAAGCTCCGCAGCAGCAGAAGGGGTCGGAGCGCGAAGGTCCGACGCAAAATCGCAGATGGTAAAGTCGGTTTCATGACCCACGGCGGATATGACAGGGACAGAGGAGCTTCTGATGGCTCTGGCCAGTCCTTCATCATTAAACGCCCACAATTCTTCCAGTGACCCGCCGCCTCTGCCGATGATGATCACGTCCGCACAGTGATAGCGGTTTACATCCTCGATTGCTACGATCAATTGGGGCGGTGCGCCGTCACCCTGAACCAAAACGGGACACATAATCACACGGGCTATGGGAAACCGCCTTTTGAGAATACTTAGAATGTCTCTGACAGCAGCACCCGTGGGTGAGGTGATCACTGCAATTCTGGACGGCACTGACGGGATTTTTCGTTTTTTGGCTTCGTCAAACAAGCCTTCTGTGCGCAGCTTTTCCGTCAGCTGTTCAAAAGCAAGATTGAGAGCACCGACGCCGTCGGGCTGCATTTCTTCTACATAAAGCTGATACTGCCCGTCCCGTTCATAGAGGGAGACTCGGCCCCGGCAAATGACCTTCATGCCGTTTTGCAGGTTGAATTTCAGCTTAACAGCACTGCTTTTAAACATCACGGCCTTGATGATGCCGGTATTGTCCTTCAGGGAAAAGTATAAATGACCGGTTCTGTAGTGGTTGGTAAAATTGGAAATCTCACCGGAAATGTATATGTTTTTCAGATAAGTACTGGATTCCAGCAGGGATTTAACATACAAATTCAGTTGTGTTACCGTTAAAACTCTTGCAGCTTCCAAAGCATTCATCCGTTCTGATTGATAGATTTTGATATGGACCCCAGCACACCGTTGATATAGGAAGGATCTTCATCACCGCAGTATTCCTTTGCCAGCTCTACGGCTTCGTTGATGGAAACACTGACAGGAATGTCTTCGCAAAACAGCATTTCATAAACCGCAATGCGCAGGATAGACAAAGACACTCTTGAAACACGGTTGATTTTCCAGCCGATGAGGTTTTCATTGATTTTTTCATCAATGACCGAAAGGTGATCAAAAATACCGTTAACCGATGAATTGATAAATTCATCGGTTTCCATATCTCTGGCTTCACAGGCCAGATTGATTATTTCCGGAACAGGGTCGTCATGGAAGGTTTTTTCGTAGCTTAGCAGAAGGATTTGGTTTCTTTGCTTTTTTCTGTTCATTATTTTTGCTCCATAGTATGATAGCCCTCATAAAATGAGGGCTAACAAATTCAAATTATGCTTTTGCCGGTGCTTTCAGAAGAATATCGGCGAAGTTGACATTGACCTTTGTGACAACACGGCCGGTCATATTCTGAACCGCTTCCTTGATGACGCCCTGAACGGTGAGAGCCACATCCTGTATGCGAATACCTGTTTTCAGTTTAAGGTATATATCAATGGATATTCCTGTTTCATTGTTGATTACTGAAACAGATTTACTTGAGTTTTCTTTATTTACGAATTTTCGCAAATCAGAAGGTTTTGCAATAATACCGGCTACGCCGTCCACATCAAGAGCCGCAGTAGCAGCAATTTTCGCAATCACATCATCGGATATTAAAACATTACCAACACTGTCTTTATTGTTTTCGCTCATCTTTGAACCTCCATTGGAAGGGAGTTTGAAAAAATCTTCAAACCAGAACCTCCTTTTTACCCTATTATACCACAAACTTTCAAGTTAACAACTATTTTGATTCAATAATCTTAATATTTTTTGGTAATATCTTTGTTTGGGTGGTGACGATATCCTGAATCTGCAGACTTTCACTGGCCAGCAATCCATTGGTTTTGACAACAACATTGATGTTTTCGCCGCTGATGATTGCCACACAGTCCTTAAAGCCTTTTGCTTTGATGAGGGTTTCGACAGCGTTTTCCGATTCCACGTTTTTGGCAAGCTTTGTTGCTTCTGCAGATACATTGGCTTTGCTGTTGGCATCCGCTTTCACATCATCCATAACTTCTTTCAGCATGGCCAGGGCATCCGCTCTTGCTTTTGCTCTATCTGAACGGGTTTTGGCAAAATAATCGTCCTCTGACTTGACGACCGTTGTACTCGGATTGTTGACATATTGAGCGTCGCCTATGTATTTAGATGAGTTCAAAGCACCGGTTAAATCAAGATTCCCGTCGATGCCTGAAAACTTCCAGTTCAAAAACACTGCTGCACCCAATGCCAAAATCAGCATTGCAAGAACGATTTGTCTTTTTCCGAAGATAACACTTTTTTTCATAAAATATCCTCCAAATTATTACTTTATATAAATTCATGACGAATCAGCTTAGGGTGAAATTCCCGTTACACACACACTGGTGGAAGGTATGTCAAGAGCAGTGGTCACCGCCGCTTTTATGTTATCGGAGATAGTCTCGTTTTCACCCCCCTCGCAAACAACGACCACTCCTCTAATTTTCGGTGTTAATTCTGTCAGAAGCAATGCAACTTGACCTCCGCTGGGTGCATTTACAAGGACATACTTTTTTTCGCTGCTATCCTTTTGTTGCGTATCTTTTTTATCATTGCCCTGCGAATTCTCCATCTTATCAGTATCTTGTTTAACTTCATTTGCATACACATATTCAACTCCGGAATTCAATGTTATTAAGACCTTGACTTTTTTTGTACCGACTATATCGGAGACCATACCGCCGATTTTCTTTTCCAGTGAAGCCACATAATCCTCAGAAGAAATCAACCCGTTGGTTGTGCTTGATTTCACGCTCTTGGGCAAAAGGGTCGAAAGAAAAATGAGTAGGATTCCCACAATTCCAATGATAAATATCAG
>MKRK01000078.1:1939-10505 GCA_001896915.1 Clostridiales bacterium 43-6 | reverse complement strand
AAATTTAGTGTTTCTGCATTTTTTTCCGTTTTTCATAAAAATAGCGCTGGGAATCATAAGAATTCCCAGTAAAAGAGGATACCACCGCTCTTGACGGCAAAATTCCAGCAATTGCTGAAGACTGTCCCATCTGAAAAAGATCAGCCCTGCGACAGCGATACTGGCAACAGAGCAAATCAGAACTGCGCCGGCAGCCATATCTTTCGCCGCTTTGATAATTTTATTGAAGGACGGCTCGATGATATCACACATGCGTTCCAAAGCAGTGTTGACCACCTCGAGAGCAAGCACAGATGATATGGTCAAAATAAGAATCGCCCACTCGCTCCGGCTTTTCGCAAAAAAAGGAGCAAGCATCATACAATACGCCCCGGCTACAAACTGCAGCCGCAGATTATGGCCTGATTTGATGCTGACATAAATTCCTTTGAAGGCATTTTTGAAGCCCAATAAGAAATACATATTAATTCATCCCCTAAATAGAGTAGGGATATTTCTATTCCTCATATACATAGCTGGAGGTTTTCGGATATCCCAGCATCTGCATCACTTTTTCTTCTTTTTCACGCATATAAACTCCGTCCAGACCGCCGTTTTCATGGTCGTAACCCAATAAATGCAGCATGGAGTGGGCGGTCAAATAACCCATTTCTCTCTGAAGCGAATGTTCATATTCCTCCGCCTGCTTCACTGCACGCGGAATGGACAACACGATATCCCCCAGCATTTTCGAGCCTGTTTCCGGGTTGATGTCATATATGTCGTTTTCCCCCAGCGGAAATGATAAGACATCAGTGGTTTTGTTGATATTACGGTGTTTATGATTCAGCTTTTTCATGGTTTCGTCATCAACGAACAGTATATTAACCTCAGCGTCGCCTTCAAAGCCCTCCAGTGTCAGAACCGCATTGCAGCAGCGACGAAGCAACATTCTGATTCCGGTGGGGATTTTGACCGCTTTTTGCCGGTTTTCAATAATCACCTTTATTTTATCCGTAGTTTTTATGTTTTTTCGCCTCCTCATTTTTTTCATAAGCTTTTATGATATCCTGAACAAGTTTATGGCGTACAACATCTTTTTCTGTGAATTTTACGATAGCAATATCTTCAATATTTTTTAGAACATTGATCACATCGACTAGTCCTGAGCGTCGGCCGTCCGGCAAATCGATTTGTGTAACATCACCGGTAACGATCATCTTTGAATTAAAGCCGAGTCGTGTCAGAAACATTTTCATTTGTTCGGGCGTGGTATTTTGTGCCTCATCCAGAATGATGAAGCTGTCGTCCAGAGTGCGTCCTCTCATATAAGCGAGAGGTGCAACCTCAATGTTTCCCCGTTCTTGATATTTCTGAAAGTTTTCTGCTCCCAGCATATCGAACAGTGCGTCATACAAAGGTCGTAAGTATGGGTCGACCTTTTGTTGCAAATCTCCCGGCAAAAAGCCGAGCTTTTCTCCGGCCTCGACGGCAGGGCGGGTCAGAATAATCCGGTTGACTTCCTTGGCCCGGAAGGCAGTAACGGCCTTGGCCACGGCAAGGTAGGTTTTGCCGGTACCGGCAGGTCCATAGCCGACGACAATTGTGTTTTGGCCGATGGCTTCGATGTATTTTTTCTGCCCCAAGGTTTTTGGTTTCACCGTCTTACCCTTTGAGGTGATACAGATCCCCTCGTTGTCGGCAAGCTGCTTGATGTTGGTTTCATCACCGTCCAGAACCAAAGAATTCACATAGCGGATATTCTGCTCGTTGATCGGTTCCCCATGGGTAATCAGCAGAACAAGACCGTCTATCGCTTTTACAGCCAAAGACACTTTGTCCGGTTCTCCGGATATTTTCAAATCACTGCCCCGTAAACTGATGGTAACCTGAAAACTCTTTTCAATCAGCTTGATGTTTTCATCAAAACTGCCGAAAAGGGATATGATTTGTTCCATTCTTTCTAGACTGACGGTCTGCTCAAACAATCATTTTCATCCTTATTTCATTAATACATTCATACGAAGGAATTGCCGGACAGGGAACCACGGGTTCAAGAAGCCGCACACCCGTGCCAGTAGACAATCGCAGCACTTGCTGTTCGGCGGCACAAACACACCGTATTTACGCTATTTCTGCCTATTTTTTGCGGTTTTGGGACAAGTAAAGTGTTAAATGGAGCTTTTCTCCATTCTAACAAATTCACTGGGATTTATTATAACATATTTTTAACAAATTGTCACTTATTTATTAACATATTTTCTTCAACGGCAATATTCTCATTGCACAGATAATTCACCTTTAATGCAACGCCTTTTCCCGTGTTTGTATATGCCTGATTGACTTTAAGAATTTTAACTCCTGAAAACTCAGTTTTCTCAATGTTTGCGATCTCCTTCTGTGCTTTCTGCTTCGCCTCTGTTTCATTCAGCATAACCTCGTATTCCCCGGTTTCATAAAAAGTGGCGGTGGTGACAGACCAAGGCAGCCTGACCTCGCTGATCCTCAAATCCCAAACCTCCCTCTTCCGCTCATAGGGTTCCTTTACACTGCCCACAAACAACGGAATTTTCATTCCGAATACCGTGATAACCTTTCTTTGCTCTGCTTTTCCGGTTCTTCTCACTTCTTTTTGAGAAAACGGCACAAACACCTTTAATTCTCTGTTTGTTTCGGCAATAACCTCTGCCTTGGCATGCTTAAAAACCGTTACCCCCGTTTTATGCTCAATGGCGCCGGAGACCAGCAAATCTCCCTTTACGACCGCTTCGCCAACCTGAAACATCGATGTCCCCTGTATCACCTTCATGCTGACAATCCTACCGTCCCTGGTCGCTTTGATGTTACAGGGTACTTCGCTTTCGACACCGGGCGGCGGCTTGATGGTTTCCCGCACATCCACGGTGATGAAGGATCCGTTGATGTTGACCGCCGCCCAGGATAGCTCCGGCATTTTCATAAGAAGCTGTTGGCGCACCGCTCCTTCGTTGATACCGCTCCTGACGGTTCCTTCATACACCCCGAAGGATCGCAGGTTTTCCAGTATTTTTACGCTGTCTACCTTTTGATTTCCTGCCACCTGTATGTTCCAGATGAATAAAGACAAAAACTGCAGTACACCAAAGAATAAAAAAGCACCCACCAGAATTCCTTTTCGTCTTCTGTACCGGTGCAGAATGAACGCAAGTCCGTGCCGCTCCAGCACATGAAGCCTCACCCCGGAGCTGCGGGCATAGGGTCTTAGCTTTTTATAATCCTTAGCCAATATGTATCCAAATAAATTTTTGTTCACGCAAGAGGTTTTCCATACCGTAATCCCCCCCCGGGAACACAGGTTCAAAAACCTTGTGGAGAACCCGTTCCTGGCGGTAAACTTCACATAGCCAAAGAGATAACGATATAATATCAAAATAAACACAGCGTTCCCACCCTTTAATTTGAAAATTCAATGGTCACAATAAATCCCTTAATTACAGCACCGGAAGAGCTTAAGGATTTGATTTCCATCCCTCTTCCGATGAACGTAACCATGCATTCACCCGTATTTATTTTTATATTGGTATCGTCGAATTCCATGACCGAGCACGTGCCGTCAATGACCGCTTCCCTGTTGGAAGAAAGCTCTATGTGCGCGCCCCCCATAATTCCCGGCGGAAACTCAAGCGCTGAACTGATTTTATCCACAACCCTTTTGTCTCTTTTAGGCATATATTTTCACTCCTCATATATAATTAAACTATGTATGAAATAAGTGAAAAATGCCAAAGGAGAACTGTATTTGATGTTAAAACTGAAATTAAAGCACATTTTCCTTGTTTTATTGTGTTTTCTTGTGATTTTTCTCATTTTCTATAAAAACGAAGCCTCCATGAAAAGCGCAGAGACCGGATTGATGCTGTGCTCCTCTGTCATCATACCCGCTCTGTTTCCCTTCATGGTGCTTTCCTCGTTCATGATCAAGTCGGGCGTTTCAAACATTCTTTCCTTCGTATTCACCCCTTTTACCAAGTATCTGTTCGGACTGCCCAAAAGCACGGGAACCGCAATTTTGATGGCATTCATCGGCGGGTATCCCGTGGGTGCGGTATCCGCTTACAGTCTATATAAAAGCGGTGAAATCACCAAAACGGAAGCGCAGAAAATGCTTTATTTCTGTGTCAACTCCGGTCCCGCCTTTATTGTGCTTGCGGTGGGTGTAGGAATGCTCCACAGCTTTCGGGCGGGCATTCTTTTGTTGGTTACGCATATCCTCGCTTCCTTTCTGCTTGGTATTTTCTGTAACCTGTTCGTAAAAAAAGAAGCAAAAACCAAACGGGAGAGAAAAACAATGCCGCAAGCTAATATCATGGATGCATTCGTGGAGTCCACCGCCGAAAGCTCTCAAACCATCTTAATCATCTGTGGCTTCACGGTTTTGTTCTCCTCCCTCATCGGCGTCATCAATTCTTTCCCCTTCGCACCGGCCGCAAAGGAAATCCTCCGAAGCGTTCTTGAGGTCACCAACGGGTGCAGCTTTGCCGCTTCGCATTTTTATCTGCCGCTGATGGCGGCTATCCTCGGCTTTGGCGGGGTTTCTGTCCATTGTCAGGTATTTGTGGCCGCCCGTGAAATTCGCCCCTCCTATTTGAAATTTTTGTTTGCCCGGCTCGTTTGTGCAGCCGTGTCCTTTATCATCATCATTCCGATAGAGTCCTTGTTCCCCGTCGCCAAAGAGGTATTTTCCAATGATGTAAAGCCCATGCCGGTATTTTTAAGCTACTCACTGCCCTCCTCTGTAGCGCTGTTATTGATGTGCGTGGTATTTCTTTTTTCCATCCATGCCAAAAACAAAAAAACACCGCTGGATTTTTTTAAGCATTTATGATAAAATGATTTTAAAAACCAACGGTTTGAATGAGGTGAAATACAATGAGACGGCGACTGTACGGCAACAATATTCCACCCAAATGTGAATACTGTCTGATTGGCGTTTTGTCAGAGGATGAAACGGCCATCCTTTGCCGCAAAAAGGGTATTGTTCCGCCATCCTTTCACTGCCGCCGATTTCAGTACGATCCGCTGAAGCGGGTTCCCAAAAAAGCGCCGGCTTTATTGGAATTCACAACGGAGGATTTCTCACTGTAAAAAAGCACCCCATAGGAGAGACAAGATACTACATTGTCAATTCTATGGGGTGCTTTTATTTTTCACAGGCTTATGATAACACCTTTTCCCGGGTTCCGCCTTTCAGCGGCACACGGTAGCTGGTAACCTCGAACGGGGAGGTCTGCCCTTGCTGCGTTGTGGTCCGTTTCCATGATGTATAATAAATCCATTTGTCCACTATGCTGATATTGGTACAGGAATTGTCTTCGCTAAGCCGTTTCCTGTTTTGTCCGTTTTCGTCGCTGACATACAGCTCGCCGCCCCCGTTTACCTTAACCCCGTTATCCTCTGAAACAAAATACATTTTCTTATCATAGAAAATAAGGTCGCTTACGCCGTAATCGGTCATCTTCTCCGCTGTACCCCCGGCCTTTTTTATCTTATACAGCACCTGCTGCTCTGACAGGCTTGAAAAATAAAGAGAATCCCCCTTGATGCCCAGAGGCTTTCCGGGTTTGTTATAAATAACCGTTTCCTTGAGGGTTGTTAAATCAAGGCAGCTCAACGATCCTGTTTTGGTATCTGCACTGCTTTTCTTGAAATACAGCTTGTTGCCGTCAAACAGTGGGTCATTAAATCCACCTTCCTTGACAAGGGTGAATTTCCCCTCTTTGTCCAGCGTAAACAAGCTGTAGGTTTCTTCATAAGAGCGGACAATATACAACAAGCCGTTATGCAAAATCGGCTGCCTGCTATAGGTATCCGTGTGCATTTTCTTGTCACTGCCGTCAAGCTTCACGCTGTAGATATTGTTGTCGGCTTCGTTGGAATAATAAAGTCGGTTGTCATAAATCGTAATGTTCTGCCCCATATCCTCTGTGACCTGCTCGGTGTCCTTGCCGTTTGGCTTTTGGCGAAACACAGGAGCTCCATAGGTTCCTGTATTCAGCTTCACATTATAATTCTGAAAATAGATATACCCGTCATAATACACAGCAGTTTCATTGCTGACAGATTCGTATTTTACCGGGTTGATGCTGCACCCGCTGAACAACAAGATGGTGATTATAACAAAAAACAGTATTTTCTTCATAGATACCCTCCTGATTGATAAACTTTTTCGTTTCGAAAACCAAACTGACAGCAAAAGCACGTCTTTACGGTCGGCGCCGAAGCCACCCTTTTCATTGTACCTGCAACACCATAAGAATAGCACATTCGAGTTCCATTTACAAGAAAAAGAGCCGTTTCGGCTCTTTTTCTTGACGCAATCTTGACTGATTTTATGGTGTCGCATCATGCGTCAATAAAATTCCGCTCCCTGTTCGGTTCTGAGCTTTTCTGCCCAAATTTCCTTGAGCAACAAAAGTTCATCCTTGTAGTCATCTTTATTTTCCTCATATTCCAAGATATCTAAAACTTCAATGACAAAGCTATCCTTGCCATTGTCGTTATATGCTTTTTGCAGTTCTTTGTTCTTGTGTCCGCCCAGCTCCAGCTCAAAACCGATTTTGTTTATGGTGCCCTTCACGTTCCCGGTAGCTACCAAGCTGCATTTGTTTTCATTAATATTCTTGATCATGACGATTCCCATAGGAAGCTTTGTCTGCTTGTATTCTTCCTTCAATTGCTTTTGTCTGTCATTCATTTAATATTGCAGCTCCTTTAATACACGGGACAGGGCATGCAGCCGTTCACTGATCAATTCATCATCTTCGGATAAACACTGGGCAAACAGCTTTATGTCTTTGTCGATCAACTCATTGTCTGTACAAACAGCAACGTTCATGGCATCCCCCTGCAAAGGAATTCTGCCAAGTTGTGTTTCTGATTCATCGTATAATTTGGGGAACCGATAGGCTTCTTTGAAATGAAGCTTTGCCCGGCAAATCAGCAACGCTAGATCCAGCACCCGATGTAAGGGAAGCTCTTCTGACTGACGGGACCATTTTTCTCCGGTATAGCGCCAGACCTTTGCGGATATTTCGACACTGCCGCGATCGTTCCACTGGGCTAGGCCAAGGGTAAGCCCTTTGGCATCAGACTCATACGCTCTGCGACCATCCACATTTTCATAATTATCGGAAACAATCACAGGTTTGTGTTTTAAGTTGGTAGGAATATTCATAAACATGGGTATATTACTGCTTCCCTGCTGCGTAATGATACAACAGAAAGCCATAACAGCAGCCCGTTCCATCACCTTTCTTTACTGTTTTACTAAATTAATAAATTACTAATTTACTGATATTAATATAACATGATATCTTTTTTCTGTCAACAGTTTTATGTGTCTAAATTATGAATTTTTATCATTTGGATATTTCTGATCCATACAGAAAGCAAAAGTAAATTGACTTTCATTGTCCTTTATGATAGCATGAAAATAGAAATATTTAAGGGAGTGTTTAAGTTGAATAACGTCGTAAACATGAATGGAAAAAAGGCAGGTAAATACATAACGCTGATTTTGGTCGGCATTGTCGTTTTGTTTCTCATTGTTTCTTTTATTAGTGCAATGAGTACGGTTCCGTCAGGCTTTGTGGGGGTGAAAACCCAGTTTGGCGCTGTAACAGGAAGTGCAGTACAACCCGGTCTTGCATTGAAAATTCCATACATCCAAGACATCCAAAAAGTAGACTGCAGAATTCAAAAATTTGCAGCAGACGCCAACGCAGCCAGTAAGGATATGCAGGTGGTCACCAGCAAAATCGCTGTCAATTTCGCCATTGATTCCTCAAAAGCCACAACTCTGTTCAAAGAAATCGGTGTGAATTATGCCGAGGTTATCATTTCCCCGGCGGTTCAGGAGGTTGTGAAAAGTATCACAGCGCAGTATACCGCAGAAGAACTGATTGGTAAGCGGGGTGAGGTTTCCAGCAAAATGACCAAACTCTTGTCTGATAAGATTTCCAGCAGAGGCGTACTTGTGTATGATTTCAATGTAATTAATTTTGAATTCACCGCTGAATTCAATAAAGCCATTGAACAAAAGCAAATTGCCCAACAGCAAAAGCTGAAAGCAGAACAGGATTTGGGCAGAATAAAAATCGAAGCCCAACAAAAGGTCGTGCAGGCACAGGCAGAAGCGGATTCTTTAAAGCTGCAAAAACAGGAAATCACACCGGAATTGCTGGAGCTCAGAAAAATCGAAGCACAAATTTCAGCTATCAACAAATGGGACGGCAAATTACCGGCATATTCCGGCGGAGCCCTGCCCTTCATTGATATCGAAAAAGCCACCACCGCCACCAACCCGTAAATCATCCACAGATGACACAAAGCTATAATCAGACAGCAGCCCTTTTGTGGCTGCTGTTTTTTATTTGCCAACGGCAAAAAACACACTGCTAACACACCGAAATTGAAAATAAAAAGGAGCAAAACAGAAATATCATGCATAATGATTATTATTGTTGCTACGTGGCATCTACTTTAATTGCGTTAATTGCTGATAAACATAAATGACCACTAAATATGTTGACAATTATGGATATATCCG
>MKRK01000078.1:252-1885 GCA_001896915.1 Clostridiales bacterium 43-6 | reverse complement strand
TTTGTGTAAATTTTGCACAAAAAGAAAGAGAAAGAGGAGAATATCATGTTACGCACTACCTGTAAAGTATCGGCGCTTCTCATCAGTTCTATTCTAATCGCATTGATTGCTTTTGGCTTTCCTGTCCCCACAAGGGTTCAAGCGGATGTCTTAACCATCAACGACTACAAAAACACCTTATCTCTCGCTTGGTCAGATGAATTCAACGGCACTGCCCTGGATAAATCCGTTTGGAAATACGAAGGCAGCGGCACACACCGCAACAATGAGCTTCAGGTTTATTGTGACACGGATGCAGAAGGTAATGTTTATCTGCAAGACGGCAGCCTGGTTATTGAAGCACGGAAGGAAACACGGAGCGGTTATGACTATACCAGCGGATCCATTTGCTCAAAGGATCTGAAAACCTTCCGATACGGTGCCATTGAAATGCGCGCAAAAATTCCTTCCGGCAAAGGGCTATGGCCTGCGTTCTGGATGCTTGGCGTGGACGCAAACGGCAATAAGATCTGGCCGAACACCGGCGAATTAGACATTATGGAAAACATCGGCAGTGAACCGTCAAAGATTTACGGAACCATCCATGCCGCAAATTCCTCCAATCAGCCAATTTCTGAAAGCTGGTATTATAACCATCCCACCAGCTTGGCAACGGATTACCACACCTACGGCGTCATGTGGAACGAAGAAACAATCACATGGTATATGGATAACACTGTGTATTATACCACCGAAACAGATGAAGAATTTTCTGTTTTTGATCAGAACTATTTTTATCTACTGCTGAATCTTGCAGTGGGCGGCACCTGGCCCGGCAGCCCCAACAGCTCCACTGTTTTCCCTTCGAAATACTATGTGGACTATGTCAGGGTGTATCAAACTACCACGCCACAGCTCGCTTCTAAAACAAACAATTCTATTACTGTAACCCCACGGACCGGCTATGAATATTCCCTTGACAAAAACACGTGGCAAGCAAGCAATGTGTTTTCGGGTCTCAACAGTTCAACCGTTTATACCGTGTATCAGCGTAAATCAGCAACCGACCTGTTTCCCAGAAGTGCCATCAGCCAGGGCTTGGCAGTTACCACCTCCGGTTCGGGCTCCACGACAGCAACGACCACTACATCGCCTCCAACCACAACCACAGCACCTGTCAGTTCCGGTCAGACAAGGGTGATCCAAAACTGGGAAAATCAAAACGGAAATACCGGCAGAAATATTGTGGGAATCAACAACGGCGATACTTCCATTTGGAACACCGGCTTCTTAGCCACCGCCATTCCCAATCGAGCGCCGGGCAGCTCTGTCGGTGTGCAAGGAACCTGGACAGCGACAAACACCGATAAATCCCAGGTGCAGATTACTTTGCCTTCCGGCTGGGCATCGGGAACCACCGGACTAAAATTGTGGTTGGGAACCAGCAAGGCTTCCCAATCCGTTGAGATCAGATTTAGCAACGGTGTCATTTACACCGTGAACGTGACCTCCACAGGCGGATGGTATACCATCAATTGGGCCGACAAGAACAAAACAGCAACCACACTCTCCTCTGCAACCACGGTAACTTTATGGTATTACCAGGCAAACCCAGGCTGTGTCATGTACTTTGATGATATTCTTGCCAACCTGA
>MKRK01000078.1:0-192 GCA_001896915.1 Clostridiales bacterium 43-6 | reverse complement strand
CAACAACCATACCTACGGTAACCCCAACTTCAACTACAACAACAGCCCCGACCGTGACCACCACGACCAATGCTTCAGCGACAACTACCACATCGGCTTCCACAAGGGTTCTTTATGATTGGGAAACCCAAAACGGAAATACGGGCAAGAACATTGCCGGCTTAAACAACGGCGATACCTCAACATGGAACA
>MKRK01000077.1:1630-9953 GCA_001896915.1 Clostridiales bacterium 43-6 | reverse complement strand
AATCGGGCTGATCTCCAACCGCTCCATGCTCTGGGCTTTTTTTATCTGCAGCGCAATGCAGATTACGGTGGTTTCTGTGCCCTTCCTGTCTGTTATTTTCAAAACCGTTCCCCTCAATGTACTACAGTGGCAGATCGTCGCTTTGCTTTCGTTGCTGCCCTTGCTTATCATGGAATTTCAGAAAGCCATCAACAACCGCAACCGGGCAGATCGCTATCTTTCCCCCATGTAAGCATGGCACACACCCCCACCCGCTGTCATATTATGATAATCGGGGGTGTACCAATGTTATTCAGTCTCATCTTACTTTCCGTCACGCTGAGCTTTGATGCTTTGTTTCTCGGTCTCGCCTTTGGCATAAACCAAAAGCGTATCCCGCTCTCTTCAAAGCTCGCCATCTGTCTCTGTTCCGTCTTCTATGCCGGTATTTCTATTGTTGCCGGCAGATATCTGCTCTTGCTTTTCCCTGTTTACATAGCAAAAATTATCGGTGCTGTGCTGCTTGCCCTCATCGGCGTTTCCTATCTGCTCAAAGCAATTTTTCCAAAAGAGCAGGCTCCCCAACCAGTAAAACCACCGCAAAAGGAAAAAAAGCCTGTTAAAATCGTAATTAAATCCATTGAAATTACCATACAGATATTAAAAAATCCCGACACTGCCGATATCGACAATTCGGGAACCGTTGATATAAAAGAAGCGCTGTTCATCGGAACAGCGCTTTCCATCGACTCAGTGGGGGTCGGGATCGGCAGTGCCATGTCCGGGCTTCACGGATGGTATATCCCGCTGTTCATCGGTTTGTTTCAGCTGTGCTTTTTGAACATTGGTCAGTACCTGATGAAAAATATCAGATTTTTTGCAAAAAACAAACGTCTTGCCGAAATATTGCCCGGCGTGCTGCTTGTTTTACTCAGCATCGTCAGACTGATGTTTTAGCTTTTCTTTACAGTCTTTGCATATGCCGTAAAACACCAGTCTGTGATCGGTAATGGTGAAGCCCTTCGTCAGCTCAATGATTTTTTCGATGGTTTCCAGCAGGTCATCTTCAAAATCAATGATTTCGTGGCAGCTTTTACAAATCAGATGGTGGTGGGCATGCTCGCAGCTGTTATGTAACATCTTATAGCAAGGAGCCACCCCGTCAAAAACATAGAGCTTTTCTATGAGACCGTCGGCTTCCAGCATTTTTAAATTTCGATAGACAGTCGCAATTCCGATGCGGCTGTCTTTTTCTTTTAAAAGTCCATACAATTCTTCCGCCGTGATATGCCGATTACTGTTTTCCTTCATGCATGCAATCAGAAGATTCCTTTGTTTTGTGTTTCTTGTTTCCTTTTTGGGTTCCGTCAAACAATCACTCTCCTCAGAAACCGAGCATTCTTCCACCTAAGTATATAATAAAACTGACCAAATATGCAACACCGAAACTGAAAATCAGGGATCCTGCCGTCCATTTCCAAGAATTGAATTCCCGTCGCATGGTAACGATGGCGGACAGACAGGGCATATAAAGAAGGGCGAAGCACATAAATACAAAAGCAGTCAAGGAGGTAAAGTGCCCGGCAATAAAACTGTTCAAGCCCTCTGTCTGCCCGCTTGTTCCGGACAGCACAGAAAAGGTGGACACCACCATTTCCTTTGCAGCCACACCCGTCAGCAAGGCCGTTGCCGCTTGCCAGGAACCAAAGCCCAGGGGTGCAAAAATCGGGGCAATGATACTACCGAAGGACGCCAGCAGGCTTTTATCGGCGTCTGTTGTGTACACAAAACCGGAAGTGAAGGAATTCATCACCCACAGAATGATAGAAGCAACAAACAGCATGGTCCCCGCCCGTATGACAAATTCCTTGACGTTCTCAAAGGCATGCAGCAACAGGTTTTTCCCTTTCGGCAACCGATAGGGGGGGATTTCGATGACAAATGCACTGTTTTCCTTCTTGAACACGGTTTTGCTTAAAATAAAGGCGGATAGCATCGCAACAAAAATGCCCAGAAAATAAAGAACAAATATAATGAAGCCCTGGTTTTTTTGAAAGAAAACACCAACCAGCAATAAATACATGGGCAATCTTGCGCTGCAGGACATAAAGGTGGTCAGCATCATCGTCAGCTTTCTGTCCTTTTCACTGGGCAGAATCCGGCATGCCATCAACGCCGGCACACCACAGCCAAAGCCCATCAACAGGGGAATAAAAGAACTGCCCGTCAGCCCCAGCATGGAAAAAAGCTTATCCATAATAAATGCGGCGCGGGACATGTACCCGCTGTCCTCCAGCAAGGACATCAATAAAAACAGCACTGTGATCTGCGGCAGGAAAATCAGCACCGTACCGATACCCGCAATCATTCCGTCACAGACCAGCGAAATCAGCGGCGCAGGGGCACCGGCAGAAGTCATTGCACTATGAACAGAACCGCTCAGCCACTCAAGCAAGGTTTCGATCTGCCCCGAAATGAACTGTATCGGCTCACCAAAGGTAAATGTGAAAATCCCGAACATAATAAGAAGGAAAATGGGCAGCGCCAAAAACCGGTTCAGCAAAATCCGATCAGGTTGAAAGGTTTTGTTCTCTCCCTGAGTTTTGGTGACACATCCTGCAATGATGGTATCAATGAACTGGTAGCGAAACTCACCCGCACTGCATTTGGTGCAGCTGCTGCATCCACCGCAAAAAGGGAGGAAATCAATTTTTTTGACTAAAAGATCCTTTAAAATTGCATGAAATTCGTCCATACCCGTCCCCTTGGAGGCGGAGATGAAGCTTGCCGGAACGCCCAGCATGCGGGACAGTTTTTCCGTATCAATCTGAATTCCTGCTTTTTTGATTTCATCCGCCATGTTCAGCAAAACCACCATGGGGATTCCGGACTCCCGCAGCTGCAGGGTAAGAAACAGGTTGCGTTCCAAATTCACGCTGTCTAAAATATTGATGATCACATCGGGCTTTTCGTTGTATATGTAATCCCGGGTCAGCTTTTGCTCCACCGAATCCGGGTCAAGGGAATAGATTCCCGGCAAATCAATGATTTCAATCTGCTTGTCACCTACGGTAAGAAGCCCTTGCTTCTTCTCCACCGTTACTCCGGGCCAATTTCCAACATGCTGTCTGGCTCCTGTCAGCAGGTTAAATAGCGATGTTTTTCCGCTGTTCGGATTTCCGACCAGTACAATCTGCATGGATATCCCCCTATAAGAAACTCAACTACAGCCAAAGTAGTTGAGTTTTTCTTTCAATACGATGTGATAAAATTGCTTGCATGATACCCCGAAGTTTTTGATAAACGGTATCATTAACAATTTTTAACAATTTCCAGCTCCGCAGCCGCCAGATCCTTTTTCCTGACTGCCAGCAGATAATTTCTGATTTCAATGATAAAGGGGTCGCCCATGGGCGCAACACGCTTGATTTCTATCGTTGTTTCCGGTGTAATCCCCATGTCAATCAGCTTCTTACCGGCCTTGTGGTCATAGTTGATACTAAGGATTCTTGCTTTGCTTCCTTCTTTGAGTTTCACCTTCATACTACCCCTCCTTATTGATAACCACTATCATAATAAGCATTTATAAGATTATTGTCAATAGTATTTCCTCTATTTTTGCCTATTTCCCTGCCCGAGATAGAAATTTCACTTTTTTGCACAATATATATTGATTATTTTCATTCTATTTGATATCATATTACCATATGTAGACCGTATCCATAACGGTCATTTGTAAACGGAATGGGGCATTGTATGAGGAAGCTATACGGCAAAGGCGCACTTTCGCTGTTACCCACGGGAAACGGCTTTATTTTTATTGCACTGCAGGGGATGAAAGAAGACAAATCCGTTGTCTCTTATAAAATGTATTCTTTCAGCGACAACAAAGTATCCTTAATCACAAGAAGCGTGTATCTGCTCGCCAAGTTTGGAAACAATTTTGAATTTTTTGAAAAAACCTTGGAGGATTATATCAACTGCATCACTGCTTTTTTGCCGGATCATCGGATCATGATTGTTTATCCCACCGGCAAGGGCTATATTTTTGACAATGACTGCGTTTTAAAATGGGAGGGGTATCTTACCTACAGGGACCACGGTCCTGCCGACATCGCCGTGTGTGACAAAACCTTCTGGTGCTCCTATCCCGACAGCGATGCCATCATCCGCTACAGCCTCAACACCATGCGGGATGAAATTCGTGTCGGTGGCGGTTCCTCCAAAGCACTGGCAGAACCGGAAGGACTGTTTTTCCAAAACGATACCCTCTATATTGCTTCCTCCGGTTCAAATTCTGTGAAAAAGCTCAATGTCAGTTCCTATGCCATTGAGGACTATTTAACCGGCGAAGAGGCTGTCCATCAATACGCCATGATCAACGGACACGAAATCATACATACGGAAAGCGGTCTGTATAAGGTTTGATCGAAATAAGAAAGCGGGGTAAGAAAATCTTACCCCGCTTATTTTATGCCTGTGATGTTATAGATATCAACTTATCTGCTGGAATATAATCCCGTTGTTTGCTGCATAGGTCTGGGCATAGGACCCTGCATAACCATAAATAACCATTGAGGAAGGATGATTGTCAAACACATTTTCTCCTATACTGGTTACACTGGCCGGAATGGTAACGGATTGCAAGGAGCTGCAATAATAAAAGGAATAGTCGTTAATTGCCGTGACCCCATCCTCTATAACAACAGTCTCAAGCCCCGAGCACATTAGAAATGCTGCTTCTGACACTGCCGTTGCACTGGCTGGAATGGTTACGCTTGTCAACTCATTGCAATTGCCAAAGGAATGAATCCCGATATCAACCAAATTGTCAGAGAACACGACGCTTTCCAGCTCCATGCAAGCCGAGAAAGCACTGATACCAATGGTCAACAGGCTGTCGGGCATGGTTACTGATGTCATAAACCGATTGTAATAAAACGCATTTTCTTCTATGGATGTCACTCCGTCAGGAATGGAAAAGCTTCCTCCTTTCGCATTGGGAAACTTAATCAGCGTTGTTTTGTTATTGTTGTATAAAACTCCGTCCTCGGAAGAATAGTTGGGATTGTCGAAATCTACATTGATTTCTGTCATATACATGCAGTTGTAGAATGCGCCGTTGCCAATGTTCAATACGCTCTTAGGCACTGTGATCGTGGTCAATCCCGTGCAATACTCAAATGAATAATTGCCTATAGATGTAACACTGTCGGGTATGACAATGGACAAGATATCCCCCTTGTAGCCGAATGCATCGTCGCCAATGGTCACTACCGCCACACCGCCAATGCTTGACGGAATATAAACCGTGCCTCCGTTGCCTGTGTAACCCGTTATGGTGCCGGACTGGGCATCGAACGAAAAGTCATTGAGTGATTGGAATGTGATTTCGTTGTTTGCCGCATAGGTTGCTGCATAGGAACTGTCGTATCCATAAATGATCATAGAGGAAGGATGATAGTAGAAGCTGTTTTGATCTATGTTGGTCACACTGGCCGGAATATAAACAGACTTCAGACTTTCACAAACGCCAAAGGCGTAGTCCGCTATTGTGGTCACCCCATTTTCAAAAACAATGGTCTCCAGCCCTGAACAGTTAACAAAAGCTGCTGACTGAACATAATTCAAGCTGCCCGGTATTGTAATGCTTTTCAATAAACTGCAATAACCAAATGCACACGATCCGAGATAGGTAAGATTGTCAGAAAGCTCCACGTTTTCCAACATGTAGCAATTATAAAATCCATAGGTTCCTATCGCCCATACACTGTCGGGCAAGGTCACAGATGTCAGCAAATAACAGGTATCAAAGGCACCAACAGCAATTACCTCCACACCCTCCGGCACCGCAAAGCTGCCGGACTTTCCGTTGGGGAACTTGATAAGCGTAGTTTTATCCTTATCATATAATACGCCGTCTTGACTGGAAAAGTAAGGATTGCTCTGCGCTACATTGATTTCTGTCATATACATGCAGCCGTACAGTGCACAATAATCTATTGTTTCAACACTCTCCGGAATTGTAATACTTTGCAGACCGGTACAATACAAAAACGCATTTTCCCCGATGGATGTAATGGTGTCCGGAATTGTGATGGACGTAATAAAATCCTTATACGCGAACGCACCGTATCCAATTGCGGTCACAGTCACACCATTGATTTGCTCGGGAATTGTTACCTCACTGGCAGTACCATTAAATCCGGTGATGGTTCCTGTGGATGAATCAAATAGAAAGGCATCTAATTCATAGAAGGAAATTCCGTTGGTTGCCGCATAGGTTTGTGCATAGGAACCTACGTATCCATACATCATCATTGTGGATGGATGATTTGTAAAATTTGCAACCTGAATGCTTGTTACACTAGCCGGTATGGTAATGGATTGCAGCGAGCTGCTGTTATAAAACGCATAACCTTCAATCGTTGTAACCCCGTCTTGAATGACAACCGTTTCAAGACCCGTGCAATGAACAAAAGCAGCGACTGGAATTTCGGTCACTCCGCCCGGTATTGTAATTTCCGTAAGCTGACTGCAATAACCGAATGACTGCGGACCTATTTCTGTCAGGTTATCGGACAGTCTCACACTTTCCAGTTCAACACAATTGTAGAATGCACTTACTCCGATTGTCGTCACACTGTCCGGCATGGTCAGCGACGTCAGAAAACGGCTGTGATAAAATGCGCTGCTCTCAACCGTGATAACGCCGTCAGGAATCACAAAGCTTCCTGTTTTTGCAGGGGGATATTTAAGTAAAGTTGTTTTGTCCACATTGTACAGCACACCGTCTTGGCTGGAATAACAAGGGTTCTCACCATTCACATTGATCTCTTCCAGGTACATGCAATAATAAAACGCATTGTTTCCTATGTTCTGTACACTTGCCGGAATATCAATTGTTGTAAGGGAGGAATACTGGAAGGCACCTTCGCCAATTGATGTGACACTATCGGGTATTGTAATGGATGTGACATACGATTGATAGGCAAAGGCATCATCACCAATGGCTGTCACCAAAACGCCGTTGATTCGTTCTGGAATAACCACCACACTTGCATTGCCGGTGTAATTGGTAATGGTTCCGGTTTGTGCGTTGAATGTGAAATCGTCCAGTGGTTGGAATGTGATCCCGTTGTTCGCGGCATAGATTTGTGCACAAGAGCCACTATAGCCGTTCATCATCATTGATTCCGGGTCATTGTAAAATGCTTGATATCCGATGTTGGTTACACTGACCGGAACAGTGACAAACTGAAGATTCTCGCAACTGGAAAACGCTCCATCACCAATCATCTCCACACCATCTTCTATGTTGACCAACCAAAGTTGTGAACACGCAGAAAATGCATATGCACCTATTTGATCTACACTTCCCGGTATTGTGATGCTGGTTAAGCCGGTGCAGTAATAAAATGCACCCGGCCCGATGTCCATAAGATTGGAAGAAAGATTAACCTGTGTAAGTTCCTGACAATATTCAAACACACCTGTACCAAGGATTAAAACATTGTCCGGCATTGTAATTGATGTCAGAAAAATACTGAATGAAAAGGCTTTGTCTGCAATGGCAGTCACAGATGACGGAACTGTAAAATCACCGGTTCTTCCATTGGGATATTTAATCAATATGGTATTGTCTGCATTGTATAATACACCGTCAATACTGGAAAAAGAAACATTGTCAGGGTCCACATTGATTTCTGTCATAGACATGCATCCATAAAACGCATCACACCCGATGGTTTGTACACTCTTGGGAATAAAGATGCTTTGCATTCCTGTGCAATACGTAAAAGCGTTTTCTCCTATGGATAAGATGCCTTTCGGAATGATTACCGACGTAATAAAATTCTTATATGAAAAAGCGAAATCGGAAATTCCCGTAATAGCAATTCCGTTTATGCTTACCGGAATATAAATCGTATTTGCTCCCCCGGTATAGCTTGTGATGGATCCGGTTTGTGCATCAACCAAGAAATCATCCAGCGGTTGGAACAGAAGATCGTAATCCTGGGCAATGGTCTCTGCATAGGTATTGTCATATCCAAACAGGACAAAATCGTCCGGTACTGTGTCAAAGGTATCGATGCAATTTGTAACACTTGCCGGAACCGTTAAGTTCTTCAGACTATTGCATCCAAAGAACATACTGTTAATCTGCGTTACCCCATTGGGAATCACAAGGCTTTCCAATGATGTGCAGTATACAAACGATCCGGGCGAAATCGTTGTAACGCTTTGGGGGATTTGGATGGTTTTTATGGACCTGCATTCAAAAAAAGCCTGTTGCCCGATTGTTTGCGTCCCTTGTGGGATCACCACATTTAATATCTTATTG
>MKRK01000077.1:0-1487 GCA_001896915.1 Clostridiales bacterium 43-6 | reverse complement strand
ATAGATTCCAAATTATAGCAGTCTTCAACAAAATCAAAACTTAACTCCACAACACTGGCTGGAATATCAATATCTGTCAAGCGATAGCATCCAGCAAAGGCCCAAACACCAATGGTCTCAACTCCATTGGCTATTGCCAAATCAGTAAGACTTTGGCATCCTGCAAATGTACACTCCCCGATTATGGATACGGATGAGGGTATGTGTATTTCAGAAAGACTACTGCATAAGTAAAATGCGTATTCCCCAATCTCAGATAATGTGCCGGGAAGAACCACGTTATCCAGTTCATAGCAAAGTGCAAACGCTCCGTAACCGATGAATTCAATTGTATTTGGTATTTGAATTTCGCTTAACAAATCGCAATATGCAAACGCCATTTCACCAATCGAGGTTATAGAATCCGGCAAAATAAGATTCGCGATTGTTTTATTATAGGAAAATGCCATATCCTCCAAAAAAACAATTGTCTTGTCATCAAGGCTGTCGGCGATCCGATAGGATGCTGCTGTTCCCTTGTAGCTGACGATTGTTCCGGTGATCGCATCAAACTCCAACAATCCGGTATCCACACTGTTGAGCTGGTTTGCCGCCGCATAGGACTTTATTGTGCTGCTGCCTCCTTCATAAAGGATAAGCGCGGCAGGACAACCGGAAAAAGTTCCGTTGCCGATGGCTGTTATGTTATTGGGCAGTTCAATATGAAGCAGCGCCGTGCAACCCGAAAAAGCACTGGCGCCTATGGTCAGCCCGCTCTCTCCTTTGTTGATCACAACTCTTTCCAGAGAAACACAATTGCTGAATGCACCGGTTCCGATGGATGTGACTGTCTTGGGAACAGTAACCGCTTGCATCTGCTTCCCTGTGAAAGCGTTGTTGGATATTGCTGTTATCGCTTGGCCGTTGATGACCGGAGGGATGTAAATATGTGATGCCGATCCGGTATAACCGGTAATGGCATTCGTGCTTACCTGGAACTCATCCGTATCCTGAAACAGGATATTATGATTTCCACAGAAGACTTCTGCTGTTGTATTATTTCCGCCATAAGCCAAAAGACCCGGATAGCAATTCTCAAAGGCGGATGCCGCTATGGTTGTCACTGTAGAGGGAATTGTAATATACCTTAACTGTGTGCACCCCTCAAATGCACTATTGTCAATATGGGTTACACCCGCCGGAATCACAGCACTGATGATACTGCTTTTTGAAAAAGCACCTTGTCCAATCCCGGTTACAGGCACATTGTTGATTTGAGACGGTATATTAATTTCCAGTGCATTGCCGAAATATTTTAATATGGTTCCTGTTGAAGAATCAAACACATAGTCGGGAGCCGAAGACAGCTTATTGACTGCTTTGTATAGATTCATCTTTTTTCCGCTGACTGTTTTGTTTTGAAGAAGTGGCAGCGGTGATCCCGAGTCCATCAGAGTGTTTTTCAGCTCCGCCGCTTGGGTTGGATTGGCGGGCAGGCTGCTCTTAGT
>MKRK01000076.1:16217-19399 GCA_001896915.1 Clostridiales bacterium 43-6 | reverse complement strand
CCCTGCCGCTGGCAAAAGCATTGGTGGGCGATATGGGCGTTTTCTTTGTTTCTACCTATGTGATGGTATTCAGCATCTTTGTCTGGACCTACGGTATCAGCCTGTTCAGCTCCATGGAGAAAAAGCCTTGGTATCAGATATTGCTGAATCCGGGAATCGTCAGTGTGATCGTAGGCTTTTTGCTGTTTTTGTTCCCTCTGGTGCCCGAAAGCGTTCGTTCCTTGCAGATTACTCCGTTTTATGAAATCATCCAGTATATCAAATCCATCTCAAAGCAATCCATCAATTATATTGCGGCGTTGAACACGCCGGTGGCTATGATTATCACGGGATATTTTTTATATTCCTCCAAAATCACAAAAGGTCTTCGGGATTTCTCCCTGTATACTGCTTCACTGTGCCGGCTTCTTCTGATACCGCTGCTGCTATTGTTATTGTTCCGCTTTGTGTTTCAGATACAGGACAGTGTTTTGCTGGCTGTTATGATTCCTGCCAGTGCTCCCTGTGCCGTAAATACTGTGGTCATGACCGCAAAATACGGAGACGATTCCACCACCGCTTCTCAGCTAGTTTCTCTGTGCACCCTGATTTCCATCCTTACCATCCCAGTCATTCTTATGCTGACAAAGCTATCAAATTGAACCAGATAAAGGACCAGGCAATGAATTTTACTTCAGTGTCTGGTCTATTCATAGAATATTCATAAAACCAGTGGGGAATTCATAGAATATTCATTTTATAATCATAATTTCATCATATTTAAAGGGTATAATAGAGACATAGAAAAACGAGTGAACAATTCGTTTTCATATATTTCTCCCCTATTAAAAAAAGCTGTCAATCATTGCTGACAGCTTTTTTTATTTTACTTTTTTAGCTGCAAGCCAAGCTCTGACAGCTGCTTTTCATCCACCGTAGAGGGGGCGTTGCTCATCAGCTCTCTGGCCGTCTGTACCTTGGGAAAAGCCAGAACATCCCGTAAGCTTTCACAGTGTAGCATCACCATGCACAGTCTGTCCAGCCCGATGCCCATGCCGCCGTGGGGCGGTGAACCATAACGGTATGCATCTGTCAAGAAACCGAATTTAAACTGGGCTTCTTCGTCAGACAAACCAAGTGCGGTGAACATCTTTTTCTGCAGCACCGGGTCGGTGATCCGGATGGAACCGCTGGACAGCTCCGTGCCGTTCAGGACAAGGTCATAGGCCTTGGCACGAACATTTGCAGGATCACTGTCCAACAGATCAAGGCATTCATCCAGAGGAGAGGTGAAAGGATGGTGCATGGCGTCCCATCCGCCGGTTTCCTCATTGTATTCAAAAAACGGAAATTCCGTAATCCACAACAGATTATACTGATCTTTCGGGATAATATCCAGCTTCTTGGCAGCTTCCGTCCGGATTGCACCGAGAACGGGCAAAGTGACTTTATCTCTGTCTGCCACAATGAAGACCACATCTCCTGTTTGTGCGTCCAGCCGCTGTGTGATGGCGACCATTTCAGGCTCTGTCATGAACTTTGCAAAGGATGACGTCGTGCCTTCTTCCGAAAAACGGATCCAGGCAAGCCCTTTCGCCCCAATGCCCTTGGCGGTTTCCGTGAGCTTGTCGATTTCTTTTCTGGTATACACTGTAACAGCGTTTTTGGCACAGACTGCACGAACGGAGCCGCCGGCAGCAACCGCACCGGAAAAAACAGAAAATCCGCTGTCCTTCACAAGGTCACTCAGGTCAATAATATGCATATCATAACGGGTATCCGGCTTGTCGGAGCCGTATTTGGTTACAGCTTCGTGATAAGTGAGTCTCGGCAGGGGCAGCGCAATATCCACATCAAGAATTTCCTTGAACAAGCGCCGGGCAAAGCCTTCGTTGACCTCCAGCACATCATCCATGTCCACATAGGACATTTCCAAATCGATCTGGGTGAATTCCGGCTGACGGTCAGCACGTAAATCCTCATCACGGAAGCAGCGGGCAATCTGCATATAGCGGTCAAAGCCCGAAACCATAAGAAGCTGCTTATAAATCTGGGGAGACTGGGGCAATGCATAAAACTCGCCATGATATAAGCGGCTGGGAACAAGATAGTCCCGGGCGCCTTCGGGCGTTGATTTGATCAGCATCGGTGTTTCGATTTCGAGAAAGCCCTTTTCGTCATAATAGTCCCGAATCAGCTTGGTGATTTTGTGACGCATTAAAATATTTTTTTGTAAATCGGGTCTGCGCAAGTCCAGAAAACGGTATTTTAACCGCAGCTCTTCCTTTACGTTTGAACCTTCCACAATTTCAAAGGGGGGTGTTTCTGCTTTTGAAATTAATTTCAGCTCCGTGACGAAAATTTCAAGCTCTCCCGTTTTGATGTCCTTGTTGACAGAAGCACGCAGACGGACAGTTCCCTTTGCCATCAAAACATATTCACTGCGGACAACAAAAGCTTTTTCAAAAATTTCTTTCGCTGTGGTGTCGTCAAAGGCCAGCTGAACGATACCGGTTCTGTCCCGCAAATCAATAAATATCAAGCTGCCCAAATCACGCTGCTTTGCCACGAAACCACAGACAATCACTTCTGTGTCCAAATCAGCCTTTGTCACCTCTCCGCAAAAACGTGTGCGACGCATGCTTCCCATTTTATCTAACATTTGTTGACCATCCTTTCCATGAGGCCGGGGCGTTTTGACCGGAAGACGCAAATTTGCTTCTTCCTTCCTGTGCAAACAAAACTCCCACGTGATTTAACTTTCCTCTTAACAAGTGCATTATTTCAGTTTTTCCATGGACAGCTCCAGCTCATTCAGCGTCTGTGCCAGCGTCTGGTCATAGATTGCCGATACCAGCCCTTCCCGCAAATTCACTTCTGTCTGCTCCCCGGTGGTCATCACCTTCAGCTTGGCGATGCCTGTCTCCAGCTCGTTGTCACCGATCACGATGGAGTTTTTCGCTTTGATTTTATCGGCATATTTCATTTGCGCCTTAAGGCTTCTGCCGGTCACATCCGTTATGGCGACAAAACCCTCATCCCTGATTTCAGCGCAGAGCCGCAGTGCTTCCGTCATGGCTTTTTCCCCCATGGGTGCAATGTAGACATCCGGTGTTTTCAGCTGGGGGAACAAACATCCTTGCTTGTTCATCACCATAAGCAGACGCTCAATGCCCATCCCAAACCCGAGAGAAGGCAGAGAC
>MKRK01000076.1:15732-16142 GCA_001896915.1 Clostridiales bacterium 43-6 | reverse complement strand
TGATCTGATAGGAAATTCCCATAGCCCCCAATCCTGCTTTTACTTTTTCAAAGTGAGAAGCACAGTTCTCACAAATATAATCCAACATTTTCGGTGCTTTTTCCGCAATGCCGCTGCATACCGGTGATTTGCAGTCCAAAATCCGCATGGGGTTCCGTTCCAATCTGTCGTTGCAGGTGGTGCACAAATCAGGACTGTTTTTGCGGAAGTATTCTTCCAGTATTTCTTGATATTTTGTTCTGCATTCCGGGCAGCCGATGGAGTTCAGCTCTAAGGACAGGTTTTTAACCCCCAGTTTCACAAGCAAGGTTTTTGCAAGAGCGATAACCTCGGCATCCGCTGTGGGCATTGCCGCCCCGAAGCATTCGATGCCGAACTGGTGAAATTCCCGAAGCCTCCCTGCCTGAGGC
>MKRK01000076.1:13683-15696 GCA_001896915.1 Clostridiales bacterium 43-6 | reverse complement strand
TTGACCGGCAGTGCGTCATTGTATAGACCATGCTCCAGCATGGAGCGAACCACACCCGCCGTGCCTTCGGGGCGCAGTGTGACGGAACGGTCGCCTTTATCAAGAAAGGTGTACATTTCTTTTTGAACCACATCGGTGGTATCTCCCACCGAGCGTTGGAACAGCTCCGTGTGTTCAAACACCGGGGTTCTGATTTCTTTATAGCCGTAAAGAGCCGCAACGTCACGCATGACCGACTCAACATATTGCCATTGGTAGCTCTCCGAGGGCAGCACATCCTGTGTGCCGCGGATCGCATTTGTTAAAAGTGCCATAAGCTTCTCCTTATTTCATCTGAATAAAAAGACTCATATCCCAAATCCGCTTCCGGCGGCAAGACACCGTCAACGGATTTTTGAAGGGACACGAGTCTTCTTCCCTTTTTGCCCTGTTTATCTGTGGGGGTTTACGATGTTGCGCCAATCAAGGTCGCCCCGTTCCAGACCGTGGATGAGTACCTCTCCGGTGGCAATGTTTGTTGCAACCGGGATATTGTGGACATCGCAAAGACGCAGCATATTCATTTCGTTGGGTTCTGTTGTTTTTGCTGTCAGCGGATCGCGGAAGAAAAGCAGCAGATCGATTTCATCACAGCCGATGCGGGCTGCGATTTGTTGGTCACCGCCTTGGGTGCCGCTTAAAAAACGCTGGATTTCCAGACCGGTTGCCTCTGCCACCATTTTTCCCGTTGTGCCCGTTGCGCAGATATTGTGTCTGCTTAAAATTCCGCAGTAAGCGATGCAGAATTGTACCATCAATTCTTTCTTTGCGTCATGAGCGATCAAAGCTATGTTCATTCGTTCCAATCCTTTTCTAAAATATTTCAGACCTTCTTTAAAACCGCTACCCCATAAGGTTTCATGTGTAATGCCGTTGTAACTATGCCGTCGGTTAATAAGTCTCTATATTTATGATCATCAAGTTTTACCGTTTTTCCTCCGTGGTAAAATTTATGACAAATATATACTTTGTTATGATCTCGCTGTAGGGAGACAACGATCCCTTTTAGTATCGTACTCTTTATTATAGGCTCTATTTCATTATTTTTCAATACACTTTTTATAAAATCATCATTATTTCAATATAAGCTTGGAATGTTTCCGGGTTGTCAGTCACTATGGTGACTAAAAAGGGGATTTTTCATTCATATCTTGTTTCATACATCCACCCGATATTATGTTATTTTTCGTAAGTTCGGCAGGGGAACATGAATATTAAGCAGGCGCATCGCCAGCCTGTCAAAAGCATCAGCGGCGATGGAATGCTCAATCACCTTGCCTTGTGCGCCGGCAAGCACCACAGAATTGTCAGTGGGGATCGCCGCAATCAGCTGAATACCCGTGCCGTCTATCATCTCGTCAATATTGGGAAGGGTTCCGTCTATCATGGGTCTTGTTAAAATTTTATTGAGCACCAGTCTTCGCTTGGTCACACCGCTTTTTTCTAACAGTCCGTCAATAATGGCCGCATCCCGCATGCTTACCGGGTCGGGGGTTGCAACCACCAGCGCATTTTTGGCAGTGGAGGCAGCCATGTAAAACCCCCGGTCAATTCCCGCCGGGCAATCAATGATGACAAAATCAAAAATATCAGAAAATTTTTCACATAAAAACCGCATGGCTTCCACGCTGTCAAGGGTGCCGATCTTCACCGGTGCGGTCAGGACATATAGACCGCTATAACCCGAAACCTGCAAAACCGCCTGTGCCGCATTGCAGTTGCCGTTTAAAATATCACTGACATCAAACAAGGACTTTTGGGAAACACCCAGCAAAAGATCCAGGCATCGAAGTCCCTCGTCCATATCCATCAGCAGCACCTTTTTGCCAAGACGGCACAAAGCGGCGCCCAGTCCGGCTGTTACGGTTGATTTCCCTGTTCCCCCTTTTCCGGAGGATACTGCAATCACAGAACCCACAGTTTCACATCCTTTCAAGCTTCTTGTAAATCATTTCTGATGTTGTGGTTGATTTC
>MKRK01000076.1:11734-13604 GCA_001896915.1 Clostridiales bacterium 43-6 | reverse complement strand
GCGCTGGAAGAACCATGATAACCGTGTTCCACAACAAGGGCAACGGCGATTTCCGGCTTGTCATAGGGAGCAAAAGCGATGAACACGCCGTTGTCTTCCCCTTTCGGAACCTGTGCTGTTCCCGTTTTTCCGCCAACCTTAATGGGATAATTGCGGAATACGGCCGAGGCTGTTCCGTCGGAGGTAACCGAAAGCATGCCCTTTTTTACCGTGTCATATACGGCGGCGGAAATGCCCGTGGTGTTCAGAACCTTGGCGGTGGGGTCAACCACATTTTCATTCAGTCCGTAGCTTTTGACTTCCTTGAGCAAATGTGCCTGATATCTTGTTCCTCCGTTGGCAACCGTTGCAGTGTAGGACGCCAGCTGCAAGGGGGTGAATGCATTGTCAGACTGACCGATGGCGGCTTGGAGGGTATCACCGGGATGCCAGACAGAATTGATCGTTTTCCTGTATTCCGGTCCAGCCAGCAGACCTTTTGCTTCGGGAACCTCCACACCGGTGGTGACGCCCAAACCATACAGCTTACAATAACGGTTCATGTTTTCAATGCCGGTTTTTCTTGCGGTGTCATAGAAAAAGAAATTACAGGATTTTGACAAAGCCGTCACCACATTCAGGTTGTGGTGATAGCCGAGGCATTTAAAAATCGTCGGTTCATAATATCGATAGTATCTCGTGCAGTTGACCACCGAATCCTTGGTGATCACACCGGTTTGAAGCCCGATGGACGCCATGGCGGGTTTGAAGGTGGAGCCGGGGGGATAGGTGCCGTTAAAAGCACGGTCAAAGAGCGGTCTTGTGGTGTCGGTGCTTAATTTGGCATAATCCTTTTTGTAGGTATTCATATCATAAGTAGGGTAATTGGCAGAGGCAAGGATTTCACCATTGTTGACATTGATGACCACAACCGAACCTGCCGTTGCAGGAATATTGTCGCTATTCAGGGTTTTGATCATTTTGTTCAATGAGTTTTGAGCGACCTGCTGCAGGTTTTTGTCAATGGTCAGCATGACTGTATTGCCCGCGACAGGTTCCTGCACGGTTTCGGAAACGATTTTTCCCGCACTGTTCAGCACGGTTTTTTTCTCTCCGTCTTTTCCCCGCAGATAGGATTCAAACGCCTTTTCCACGCCGCTTCGACCCAGATAATCGTTGTAGGAATAGCCCTTGTCCTTCAGGGTTTTGAAATCCTCGGCATAGATGGGACCTACCGTGCCTAAAATATGGGGCGCCACATCGGGGGCGGTATATTCCCGAATGGGTACAACATCCACCCGAACGCCGGAAATATCAGAGGATGCCTCCATTATTTTGGAACGGGTTGCTTGGGAGATGTCCTCTGCGAAGGTATAGGGAAAGGTGACCGAAAAGTCAAGGTCGTCCATGCTATAGCGGACACCCATCAGGATCCGTTTCATCTCTTCTGAATAATTCTCAAGCTTGTATTTTTCCACCATAGCGTCGTAGCAGTTTTGTACGGTGGCATAGGTGTTCAGATTCAGCTTCTTTTTTAACAAAGCGACTTCATTGGTTTTGTCCGGCAGAAAGGAATACGGCTTCACGCTGGTCATGGGAAGATTGTCCCGCCAGATTTCTTTTTCGGTTTTTAATAAGTTAACCAGTTTTCCGATGGTATCGTTTGCTCTGTCCATTTTCAGATAGGCTGCGTCGAATACGATATGATAGCCTTCCCGGTTCACCGCCAGGGGTCGACCGTAGCGGTCCAGGATTTCTCCTCTTGCCGCTTTGATGACTGTGGTCTTGGCAGACAGCACATCCGCATCCTTTTTATATTCGGCGGAATGAATGAGCTGCATGGAAATAAGCCTTCCTGCAAAAATCAGAAAAATCAAAACAAAAAGTCCGG
>MKRK01000076.1:9238-11649 GCA_001896915.1 Clostridiales bacterium 43-6 | reverse complement strand
TAGCACCATTGTATAGGCAAGCATCGGCAGAAGGTCTGTCACGAGCATAGGAAAAGGATTTCCTCTCCCGATGAACACCACGGAAACCATCCAGTTGAACAGAAGGTTGAAGGTGATTGCACCAAAATTCAAAACAATGGCGGAAATCAGATTATTCTGCATCAAATGAGTGATCAAAAGCCCGCAGACAAGCCCTGTGATCAGGTATAAAATTGCATGGTAGCAAGCGCCGTATGCCGAATTGGTGTCGCACAGTATGCCTGCAAACAGCCCGAACATGCTGCCGGCCAGATCGCCGTCAATCATGGCGGCACAAACAAAAACAGGGATCACCGGAAGAGGGCTGATGCCGAATATTTTAATCATCGGAAAAGAGTATTGAAGGATAAACGCAACAAAAAGAACAATGCCGAATGCTGTATAGTGAAGATATTTACGCTCGCCTTTTCCCATCAGCGTTATTTCCCCGCTTTCTTGTCCGCAATGCTGCTTTGCCCGTTGAAGGAGGTGATCACCATCACATCCCGGATTTCGTCAAATTTAACCACAGGAACCACAACCGCATAAAAAGAGATGTTTTGTGTGTCCTGTTTGATTTCCTCGATGTTGCCGATCAATAACCCTTCCGGAAAAACGCCGCCGGCACCGGAGGATACGATATAATCGTTTTCTGCCGCAGAATTGCTGCGGGGCAGATAGGCAAGCTTGCATTTTCCTTTGGCGGCCAGCTCCGGCGTCCCTGTGATGTTGCCTGCGTCTCTGGTTCTTCTGTCAATGGCGCTGACATTCAGCTTTGGGTTCAGCACGGTTGTGACCACACTTTGTGTGGACTGTGCATCGGATATGTATCCAACCAGCCCCTCCGCCGTAATGACAGGGTCATACACCGCCACACCGTCTACAATTCCTTTGTCAAGGGTGAAGGTGCCATAGGGATCCGTCGGATCTCTGGCGATTAAGGTGGAAGGGAGCATTTTAAAATCGGGATTTTTCTGTTTGATTTCAAAAAAACCCTTGTAGAATTCGTTTTGCTGTTTGATTTCCTGATAATCAAGCAAATCCGAGGTTAGCTTGTTGATTTGAGACTGAAGCTGTTTTTGTTCTGCCTCATAAGTTTCCGATTTTTTAAATTTCTTAAAAAAATCGTCAAAACCGTCGGAAACGCCCTTAGAAAACTTCTGTACGGGTTTTACAATTGCACCGACAATATTGGTCTGGGGTGTTGACCAGTTCGTCAGCGTTCCATAAACAACGCTGATGATTGCCAAACACACCAGAATCATTAAAAGCACTTTAAATCTCGTACTTTTAAAAAACATCCTCAAGGTTTCGTTCATCCTTTCGGTAGGGATTGATGACCGGAAAAACCACCGGAAAAAATCACTTTAATAATATTTGCTGCGATTGGTGTAGCTGGTAAAGGGCATGTTCATCTCAAGCCGCTTTGCCGTGCCTTCCACCACGCAGTCCAGAGGGTTTTCCGCCACCTTCACGGTCAGCCCTGTTTCCTCGCTGATGAGGATTTCTATGCCCCGCAGCAGTGCACCGCCCCCGGTGAGCATGATGCCCCGGTCAATGATGTCGGCGGCCAGCTCCGGCGGTGTTTTTTCGAGAGTGGTGCGGATGGCGTCGATGATCTGAGACATGGGGTCCATCAATGCGTCACGGACCTCTTCTGCGGTAATGACAACATTTTTGGGAAGCCCGTCCACCAGATTTCTGCCCTTGATTTCCATGGAGCCTTCATTTTCGTATTCATAAGCGGAGCCGATACCGATTTTGATCTGCTCTGCGGTTCGTTCTCCGATCAATAAATTGTGCTTTCTTCTGATATAGGAAATAATCGCCTCGTCCATATCATCCCCTGCTGTTCGTACGGACTGAGCCGTCACGATATCCCCCAGAGAGATCACGGCAACCTCAGAGGTGCCGCCGCCGATATCCACCACCATGCTGCCGGTAGCGTCCCACACAGGCAAGCCTGCCCCTATGGCAGCCGCCATGGGCTCTTCGATGAGATCAACCTCACGGGCGCCCGCCTGGCGGGCCGCATCGTAGACCGCACGACTTTCCACCTCGGTCACCCCGGAGGGAATGCAGATCAGCACCCTTGTCCGGGAGGCAAAGGAGCCCCGCAGTGCAATTTTGATAAAACGCTTCAGCATGGCCGCAGTCACGTCAAAGTCAGCAATTACGCCGTCCTTGAGCGGTCTGACGGCAACAATGGAGCCGGGCGTTCTGCCGATCATATCTCTTGCTTCGGAGCCAACCGCTCTGACTGCGTCATTTCTGACATCCACCGCAACCACGGAAGGTTCCCGCATAATAATGCCTTTTCCCTTGATACAAACCAGGGTATTGGCGGTTCCCAAATCTATTCCAATGTCTCTTGAAAACATGAAGACACTCCT
>MKRK01000076.1:3082-9225 GCA_001896915.1 Clostridiales bacterium 43-6 | reverse complement strand
ATTATAGTATATTTTATTATAACCTTATTCCACTCCATAAACAACATTTTTTTGTAAATAAAATTGTTTTGATGAAAATATCGGCAGCAGAAATGGAAATACATTGACTGTAAAAGTCTGTCGAATTATAATTGAAGCAATTCATTGAATATTCACAATTTACCATAAACATTTCAGCGTCTTATTTTGTCTTTCAGGAGGATGCACATGAACGTTGACAGGGAAACGGATCGGGATTTTATTGAGTTCTATCAAAAATACAACCGAGCTGTATTTTATACTGCCTTACGGATGCTAAAGGATTTTTCGTTGGCAGAGGATATCATGCAGGAGGTTTTCATCCGTCTTCAAAAATCCCTACGGGAAGAGGAAGTCATCACCTATCCCGGTGCATGGCTGATGACAGTTACCAAAAACCTTTGTATCAATCTCATTCATAAAAATGCAAAAGAGCAGGTAACCGAAAGCATTGACACGGTCGTCGCTCCTTATCACGAAAATTTCACCAAAGTGGAGACGGCGGAATACATCAGAAACGTATTACATAAGCTGCCCGAAGAGGAACGGGAAATTTTTGAACTCCATGTTTTGGGCGGGCTGAAGCATGCGGAAATTGCTAAAATGATGGCGATACCGGCTTCCTCCGTCCGTTGGAAGTTTATGAATGCAAGAAAAAAACTGAAAAAAATACTGTCAGGCGAGCAGAAAGGAGGCACAGACAAATGAAACGAAACGAATTTGAAAAGCTGTGCCGGAATTTCAGCCGGGAAAACACCCCAAAATTAATCAAAGAGCAGCCACAAACGAACAAGCCTGTTTTGTTTTTCCGCCGCCCCGAGCTTTTGGCAAGCGCCTGTTTGATCTTCATTGTGGTCTCCGTTGCTGTTTTTTTCGTAAACAACGGAATGATATCAACAAAAAAATCAATGAGCACCGCCCAAAATTCCCTCACTTCTGCCAACGAAGACCCTGTAACAAGCCCCGGCACCTCCAAAAACCTTCAGGACAGCACGACGGTTACACAGGTAACCACCATAGGGAAGGGCCAGACTTCCACGAAGTTTGGGCATGCTACACAAGCTGTTGTAACCACCGCCAAGGTCGACAAGCAGTTTCAGAAGTTTTTGGATGGGATAAAGGGCTTCGTGCTGGACATCAAAAACCCTTGGAACGGGGCAGTCCCGGGATCAAAAGTTTATACATCGGAATACTCCGCTGAAAAAACCGTTGAACAAAAATTCGGTGTATCCATCAACCAAACCGGATTGATCACAAATTACAATCAGGCAGTTACCAGCTCCCTTGCTTCGAACGAGCCCATCGGTGATGTGTTGAAATGTCAGTCTCTTGACTTTTACAATTATTACACCAAGAATTATTTTGCCCGGCTGAATGCTCCTATGTCGGTTTCCCGTGTTACCTTTCAGGAACCCTGGTACAACCAAGGCGCCAAAGCACTTTTCAACATAGACGATAAGCAAGTGGCTTGGTTATCAGGGAAAAATGACCCCTATGTGATTGTTTACAATAAAACCATGCTGAACGCCGCCGGGCTGAAGGACCCTTGCGAGCTTGTTGCAGCCAAGCAGTGGACCTATGATAAACTGAAGGAATATTCCATAAAACTGAAGAGTGCAAGCCGGAGCGGACTGGAATCCCCTTCTCCCGAAGATTTCATGATATCACTGATTGACAGCAACGGCGGGAAGCTTTATCGGATTGATAACACCGGAAAGCTGTTCACCAATTATAACAACAGCGTATCAAAAAGCGGTATGCAGCTGTTCTACGACTGGGCAAAGGAAAAGACGGTCGTTTTTCCCACGGGCAACCGGGATCAGGCTTATTTGAATTTTGCCGCAAAGAAAACAGCGATGCTTCATACGACAGGTTCCTACCGCAGCTACATGCCCGGTACCTTCAACGATGAAGTCGGTCTTGTGGTGTTTCCAAAAGGACCGAGCGTAGCGAATTATACCAATCATACAAAGATTCAGTATGTCGATTTTATCCCGAACACATACCAGAACGACGCAGCGAAGATCCTCTTTCTCCGTAACGAGCTTTACCGCTACAACTATTCCTATTGGCAAGGAGATTTTTCGGAGGATGGCGGCAAGGGTCTCGTGAAAAATTCACTCTCTTATCAAATGTATTCCAATCTGGTTTTCGGAACAGGCGGCTATCCATCAGGGATGGATGCGGTCAGCCTATTGTTCCCTTCAGACAGGGATATGAGCTATTCCAAAATGGCAGAAATGATGGTTGGTTCTTCCCCTGTCCCGCCTTCCCAGGTGCTCAGCCAGAACGGGCCGAAGCTGGACAGTGTGATCCAAAACACCTGGCAGAAATATAAATTCACAGGCTTGGCAGGCAAGTAAATAAAAAGAAATTATCCGATTCGGATAATTTCTTTTTATTTCCCAACATTTTAATGGTTTTATTTGTCTCTCTGACAGAACAGGTTCTATTCCCTTCTCAAATTTCTGTTAGGAGGCAACGAAAATGAAAGCTGCATATAAAACAATTTCCCTGGGTCTTGCCGTTCTCTTTTCTCTTACGCTTGTTTCCTGCCGACCCAACGGCACCACAAGCATAGAACAGGACGAGAACAAAAGCGGACAAAGCACCACCTCCGTCGAGGATGCCGCGGGCACGAGTTCCACCACCCAGTCGAACAATCTCAGCACTACGCCCACAACCTCAAAAACCACCCGCATCACTGAACCGGAGATTACTACAATCCCTGGAGACTCCAAACGTTTGCGCTTTATCGAAAGCGTCAAGGGTTTTGTGCTGGATATCAAAAACCCTTGGAACGGGGCGCCTCCCGGCACCGCCATTTATAAATCCACCAATGCAGTGGAACAAACCGTGGAGAGCCGGTTCGGCGTTACCATCAACGAGACCGGCCTTACCACCCAGTACAATCAGGCGGTGGCAAGCTCTCTGGCCGCCGGCAGACCGCTGGCTGATTTACTGATGCTGCAGGGCTTTGATTTTTACAATTATTTCACGAAGAATTATTTCGCCCGCCTGAACGTCCCCATGGAGACTTCCGGCGTAACCTTTACAGAGCCGTGGTACAATCAAGGCGCCAAGAGCTTTTTTAACATTGACGGAAAGCAGCTGGCGTGGATCGGTGCCAAGGGCGATCCCTATACCATCCTCTACAATAAAACCATGCTGAAATCCTCCGGGCTGAAAGAGCCGGTGGAGCTGGTGGCGAACGGTCAATGGACCTTTGACAAGCTAAAGGATTATTCAAAAAAACTGACCACCTCAGGGCGGAACGGTCTGGAATCACCCTCGACGGTAGACTTTTTGATTTCTCTGGTTGACTCCGACGGCGGAAAGCTCTATCACGTTGACAAAACCGGGAAGCTGCAAACAAACTACAACGCAGAAACCTCCCGGAACGGCATGCAGCGGCTTTATGACTGGTCCAAGGACAAAACTGTCGTGTTTCCCACGGGTGACTGGGATCAGGCCTATAAAAATTTTATAACCAAGAAAACTGCGATGCTCCACGCAACCGGACACTGGCAGAACCTTTTGCCCTCTGATTTCGGTGACGAGGTGGGTGTTGTGGTGTTCCCCAAGGGACCGAAGGCAACCACCTATGCAGACGAAACCTATATCAACTGGATTAGTTTTATTCCCAACAAAATGCAGAACGATGCAGCCAAAATCCTGTTTCTCCGCAACGAAATGTGGCGTGTTTCCTATACCTACTGGAAGGGGGATTATCCGGAACAGCAGGGTAAGTATCTTATGAAAAACTCAAAGTCCTACAATGAATACTACAATCTTGTTTACGGACTGGGCGGCTACAAAACAGGTGTGGAGGCCGTTGGGCTGTTGTTCCCCACCTCCGGCGACATGTGCTACAAAACCATGGCGGATAAAATGGTGGGTCCCTCCGCCAAAACACCGTCACAGATCATTGGCGAGCACGGCAAGCAGCTGGACGCCGCCACAGAAAAAACCTGGGGGAAATATAAATTTACGGGGCTGGCAGAGAAATGATATGACCGGATGCCCAATGGGCTGTTTCTATAAAGCTGCTTTGAAACAACCCAACCTTCCTCAGTTCTCTCATCCAAAAATATAACCTGATTTCCATGAGAAAACGGGTTATATTTTTTGGTCTTTTCCCATATATAATGATTACTGAACAAAGGCAGTTCGTGCTTTGTCAGTCAACAATGAATGCCCTATCCATTTACACAGAAAATAAGAACGGGGATTGTTATGTTTGCCGTATTGAAAATCGAAGAGCCGAAAAAAAGAAGAATATTTTTTAAAAAAAAGCAAAAAAACAGTTTGCCGAGAGTTTTGACAGAACAGGTGGATCGCACCACATATTTTACCATTGTTACACAAAAAGAGAATAATTCAATAAACTGGGGCAAAATATTTGAAGCCGCAGGAAGAGAGTCGTCACGGCTTCTCATTCCCATGCATTTAAACCCGCCGCAGAAAAGCGGCGTGAAGCCCTATAAAGGCGAAAAATATCTGCAAAAAATTATCATCAATACGGCTTTTGATCTGATTAGACGAAGCAGCGTGCCCAAAGAGGAGCTTGTTCTTTGCTTGTATGATTATTACGCAAAATACCCTGAAATTGCGCTTTCCATGCTACGGCACGCCGGAACGGTAAAGGTTTTCACCGCCAGCAAAAGCATCTACAGCAGCTATAATATAGCCGCTCTCAACACCATGGGCACTATGTTTTTGTGCAGCGACCGACCCCCGGAGACCTCCTCGTTCCACCTTCTGCTTGCCCCCTTCGGCTTGTGCGACCGCCCTGTTCCGCCCTATGACAGCCCGTCAATCTATCTGGGCAATACCGCCAGCCCCTACACAATCGGCACCGGCTGTATTTCTCTGCCCGATGAGATTGAGCGAAACGTCCCTCCTGATATTGACTCCTCTGTTTTTGCTGCTGCCTTGTATGAACGGGCACATTTGACATATTTGGGGGAAAAATCTGCCGCCTATTTAATTCATAATGAACAAAAAATACCCGTTTTTCAGATAAAATTATCTTGACATATCACCGCCCATTCACTATAATCTATAATATTAAGTATAGATATGGATTTGCTTTATATATGACTGCTATCTTTCGAAAGGATGAACCGAATTGACAAAACAATTTATCTTAACCGACGACGGTCTTAAAAAATACGAAAAAGAGCTGGACGAATTAAAAACCGTTACCCGCAAGGAGATTGCGGAAAAAATCAAGGTAGCTCTGTCCTTTGGCGATCTGTCGGAAAACAGCGAGTATGACGAGGCCAAAAATGAACAGGCCAAGGTGGAAAACCGCATTTTAGAACTGGAAGCCATGCTGAAAAATGCCAAAGTCATTGATGAGGATGAGCTTTCCACTGAAACTGTCAATGTGGGCTCTAAAATCACAGTGCTTGATGTGGAATACAACGAGCAGGTGGAATACCAGCTGGTGGGTTCCGCAGAAGCCGATCCCAAGCAGGGCAGGATTTCAGACGAATCCCCCATCGGCAAGGCTTTGATCGGACACAAGGTCGGTGAAACCGTTGCGGTGGAAGCACCCTCCGGACAGGTGTTATTTAAAATCCTTGAAATCTCAAGATAATACCGTTATAATAGAATAAAATCAGATTGCGGGCAGGAGATTTTTCCCTGCCCGCTATATACAATTGTAGTGTTTGTATAGGAAAGGCATGATGGAAATGAGCGAGAAAGAAATCAGAGAAGAAGAATCCACGGAGGATCTGAGCGAAATACTGCAAATCAGACGGGACAAGCTGACGGCTTTACAGGAAGAGGGCAAAAACCCGTTTTTGATTACAAAATGCGAAAAAGATATCAGCTCTGCCGAAATTTTATCACGTTTCGAGGAGTTAGAAAATAAAACCGTGACCATTGCCGGCAGAATCATGAGCTGGCGGGATATGGGCAAGGCCAGCTTCATCGACATTCGTGACCGGGAAGGCAGAATGCAGGTTTACTTAAAAATCGATGATCTAGGCGAGGAAACATACAACGATTTCAAAAAGTGGGACATAGGTGATCTGGCCAGTGTGACCGGCTTTGTGTTTCATACGAGAAGAGGAGAAATCTCCGTCCATGCCCAAAAGATGGAGCTTTTATCA
>MKRK01000076.1:2261-2767 GCA_001896915.1 Clostridiales bacterium 43-6 | reverse complement strand
TTTCGTAACGAAGGCATTTCCATCCGCCATAACCCGGAGTTCACTTTGCTTGAGCTATACGAAGCCTATACGGACTATGAAGGCATTATGGACCTGACGGAGGATCTGATCCGCACCGTCGCCACAAAGGTACTCGGCAGGCTCTGCATCCCCTACGGCGACATTGAAATCGATTTGTCCAGACCCTTTGAACGGCTGACCATGATGGATGCAGTCAAACAATATGCCGGTATTGATTTTACACAGATTACCACGCTGGAAGAGGCAAAGGCACTGGCAAAGGAGCATCATTTAGAGGTGCTGCCCCGTCACAAAAAGGGAGATATCCTGAACCTGTTGTTTGAAAAATACTGCGAGGACAAGCTTATTCAGCCCACCTTCATCACCGACCATCCCGTCGAAATCTCCCCCCTGGCAAAGCGCAAGCCAACCGACCCGGATTATACCGAGAGGTTTGAGCTGTTCATTCTCGGCCGTGAGCATGCCAATGCTTTTTCCGAGCTGAA
>MKRK01000076.1:567-2233 GCA_001896915.1 Clostridiales bacterium 43-6 | reverse complement strand
CCATGGGGCATGAAGAAGCCAACGAAGTGGATGAGGATTTTCTCACTGCGCTGGAATACGGCATGCCGCCCACGGGCGGACTGGGCATCGGCATTGACCGCTTGGTTATGCTGCTGACAGACAGTGCCTCCATCCGTGATGTGCTGCTGTTCCCCACATTAAAACCGAGAGATTAATTCCTATTAGTATAAAAGAAACCGCCCTTTTTAAAAAGCTGGATAATTTCTGGTATCATCATAAATTCAAAGTACTTGTCCTGTCGGGTCTGATCATAATCGTTCTGGTTGCATCCATCCAATCCCTCACACGGGTAAAACCGGATTATTATGTTATTCTTCGGACAAATTCTGTTTTTATCCCCGAGGTGGTAGAGGGCTTTGAACAAACGCTGGCAGCCTACGGAACAGACCTGAACGGAGACGGTAAGGTGGTAGTCCGGGTAAACGACACTGCCTACAGCGTTAACTCCCCCCAGAATTACCGTGCGTTGCAGCAGCAGAAATTCAATTCCGAAATGATGAACAGCAGTACGTATTTGTTCATCACCGACGAATCGGTTTATAACGAAATTTCCGAAAAGGTATTTATCCCGGAAGCGTTTCTCACCCATGCACAAAAGGCGTTTCCCACAAAGGGAACAAAATTTGAAACAGAACTGCTGCAAAATATCAGGCTGCCCGAGGGGGAATCCTTCACTCCGGCACCCTATTATATTTCCATCCGAAAATGCGACCCGAATAACACGCTGGGCTACAAACGCCAAGCCGAAGCCACAGAGCTTCTGAAACGGGTCATATCGGGCACGAACCCACAAAAGGAGACAGTACAAAATGAGAAGTGATATCATCAAGGCCGGACCGGCCAGAGCGCCCCATCGTTCGCTTTTAAATGCGCTGGGGATTTCCGAAAGCGAAATGAAACGACCCTTTATCGCCGTTGTCAACGCACAAAGCGATTATGTCCCGGGACATACCCACCTAGACACCATTGCAGCCGCTGTCAAGGCTGGCATCCGCAACGCCGGCGGTGTTCCCTTTGAGTTCAACACCATCGGTGTTTGTGACGGGATTGCCATGAACCATATCGGCATGCGCTATTCTCTGCCCAGCAGAGAGCTGATCGCCGATTCCATCGAAATTATGCTGACCGCCCATCCTCTGGACGGCATTGTCTTTATCCCCAACTGTGACAAAATCGTGCCCGGTATGCTGATGGGTGCATGCCGGCTGAATCTTCCCTCCATTTTCATCAGCGGCGGCGCCATGCTGGCAGGCAAGCACGGCGACAAGCGTGTGGGTCTCACCGAGGTCTTTGAAGCTGTGGGCAGCTATTCTGTGGGCAAAATGAGCGAGGAAGAGCTGAACAGTCTGGAAAAAACAGCCTGTCCCAGCTGCGGTTCCTGTTCCGGTATGTTCACCGCAAACTCCATGAACTGCCTGTGTGAAGCCATTGGTATTGCTCTGCCCGGCAACGGCACCATCCCTGCTGTGATGGCGGCCAGAGTCCGTCTCGCCAAAGAAGCCGGCGAGCGTATCATTGACCTGGTCAAGGAGGACATCAAGCCTTCTGACATTCTGACCGAAAAAGCCTTCCACAATGCCATCACCACGGACATGGCCATCGGCTGTTCCTCTAATACAGTGCTTCATCTGACAGCTGTCGCTCA
>MKRK01000076.1:0-543 GCA_001896915.1 Clostridiales bacterium 43-6 | reverse complement strand
GGCGGATTTTGATGTCATCGGCAAAAAAACGCCTCAGATTTCAAAGCTCAGCCCTGCCAGCACCACCTTCATCGAGGATCTGGACGTCGCCGGCGGCATTGCTGCGGTCATGAAAGAGCTGGATCGGAACCATCTCATCCACACCGATGCACTGACCGTGAACGGCACCGTAGCGGACCGTCTGAAAAATGCGCCCGATGCGGACGGCGAGGTCATTCGCAAGCTGGAAGACCCCTTCCGTAAAGACGGCGGCATCGCTATTTTATTCGGCAACCTTGCTTTGGAGGGTGCTGTGGTCAAACAGGGTGCAGTCGCCCCGGAAATGATGCAGCACAGCGGTCCTGCCAAGGTGTATCACGGCGAAGTCGAGGCCTCTGCTGCCATTTTAGCTGGCAAAATCGTCGCCGGTGACGTGGTTGTCATCCGTTATGAAGGCCCCAAGGGCGGACCGGGCATGCAGGAAATGCTGGCGCCCACTTCTTCCTTGGCAGGCATCGGTCTGGACAAACAGGTCGCCCTGATCACCGACGGGCGTTTCTCCGG
>MKRK01000075.1:7152-9043 GCA_001896915.1 Clostridiales bacterium 43-6 | reverse complement strand
TGATCGTTCAATTCAATAACTTGAAATTATCAAAATCTACCATGCTAATGATGCTATGCCGGCTGCCTGATCTTTCGGATTCCGCCAGCTTCTGAATGGCATTCAGAAGACTGTGTTTATTCATTGCTCCCGTAGCAAGGTCAAGCGAAAGCCATTCCTTCAACTGATTTTCCCGCAGCTTTAATTCTGTTACATCTGAGAAAACAAGCGCAGTGCAAGTTTTATCATCATATGTAATATTGCACCCGTTTATCTGGAAGCATTTTAATTTCAAATGATTTCTATAATGAAAAGAGTATTGGATTACGCTGTCACTGATTATGGTTTTACCATCTTGTATATCCCTCATTGCGTTGATAATTCCGCAGCCTTTGAAATTTTCAATCATGCTTTTGCCGCATTCGTAGCAATTGCGTCCGAGTTCCATACAGAAAAAAGCGCGTCCAAAAGGCAGACCGTTGGTGTTGTAAGGCTCAACATCGAAATACTCAAACATTCGGTTATTTGCCAATGCAATGTTTAAATTTTCGTCCACAATCACCTGGCCTACCATAGAATTCAGAAAAACACTATAAAAAAAAGATTCTGATTCTTTCAATATGAAATCATGATTCTGTTTCATTATACGATCACCAAAAACATCCTTCCTGTTAGGGAAATATTCATTTTATATTATCCGTATTGCCGATATCTCCCAGTCAAAACCTTATCCAATACTTCAAATATGCACTCTTTTTTAAAGGGCTTTCCTATTATTGCTAACGGTGCTGCTGCCATAAATTCGTGCTGAGCATCGCTTGCCGTTACAAACACGATAGGGCATGATTCGTTATATTTCCGGATAAATAAAGCGGTTTTTATTCCAGTTAGCTTTTTCATATAGTTATCGAGAAAGAGAAGGTCAAAATTGCTATGACCTTCTCTGTATTTCTCGATAAGTTCCTCTCCGCTGCCGAAATGGTCAATATGGAACTGAACATTATTCTCCGTTTCATACTCATGGATGATCATCTCAAGTATATCACGCAAAACCGGCATGTCATCGCATAAAGCAATATTCAACAATATGATTGCCCCCCGCTGAAACACTTATTGCATGCTTCATTGATCTTCATAATTAAATTCAGCATCTTAAACAGACTTTTTAAATTTTCTTAAATATTCGAGCCATGCTTTACCTGCTTTCTTATTTTCCAAGAAAGTAGGTGTGTTTGGTGCCTCTTTGTCATGTTCATATTCGTAATCTTTGTGTTCTTTTAGGTAATCAATAAAGTCTGATTTGGGCAGAGTGCGGTCAAACATTAATGAGATATTGTATTTTTGACACAAAGTAAGGATCAGGGAATCAAGTATAGCCCAATGTACGGGAACACAATTCTTTTGCTGTTCAAAAAGCTCTTTAATAACACCATAGCTTCTTTCATTTTTTAAATAGCCGGCTATTATCAGGAAATCAACAGATTGATTTATCGCTAAAAACATTACTTCCTGACTATTCGTAGCAATGCCAATCACATTAATGCTATCGGTGCAGGAGCGTATATAGTCTGACAGTTCCTTCGCCCGAGCTACAAGACGATCCGACAGGATAATAACATTTGCCTTCACTCTTTGATTCTTTTTATCAGATATATCGTTTTTACCTTTCATATAGTACATCCAAAATTTTACTTGTAGTTATACCACAGTATTATACCTCAATACTACGTAGGTTTGCAATTGTATATTAGATAAAATTATATACAAATTCACGAAAGAATATATTTTACATAAACGGAGGAAGAGGAATGCCCCCAATCAACAGAAAATCATATTCAGAGGATGAAAATCAATTTCTGAAAAATATAGGATTCAAGATTCAATTTTTTCGGAAAAAACGAGGTCTCAGCCA
>MKRK01000075.1:458-7043 GCA_001896915.1 Clostridiales bacterium 43-6 | reverse complement strand
CTGGACGTTGATCCAAGTCAACTGCTGATGTTCAAATAATTATGTATAGCTAATACCGAAAAACGGTAAAATCGAGCGTTTTTTCTTATACAGAGATTTCACCGATTATCCCCGAATATGCAAAAGAACATGCCTGCTCATGTTCTTTTTGCTTTATATATCCGAACTGATAAACAAGGTTTCGCCCGTGCTGCTCATAGCTCTGCCTCTGCCACGATTTTTTGCCTGATACAACATTCGATCAACATCACCAAGCAAGTCAGCGCATTGCGGCAAGAAGCACGCCGCATTATCAACATAAACAACACCCGCACTAAATGTGACTGGAGCGTTAAACTCCTGGGCAAAACGGTCCATCAGCTCCTTATGTATTCGTTTTAATATTTGCAATGACTGGATGTGGTCTGTCCCATTAAAAACAAAGATGAATTCCTCTCCGCCATACCTGCCCAAAATATCATTTTTGCGAATATGTTTTCGGGCAATATCCGAAAAGACTTTCAATACCTTGTCTCCCATTAGATGGCCACACTGATCATTGATTTTCTTAAAATTATCAAAATCAATCATGCAGGTGGTAAAACGGCAACTTGTTATACCGGGTTCCACCAGTTTCTGCAAGGCATCCACTAAACTGTGTTTATTCATTGTTCCCGTAGCGAGGTCAAGCGTGAGTTTTTCTCTCAATCGCTTTTCCTGCTGTTTGAGTTCGGTAATATCCGTAAAGACAAGCGCGGCATAATGGTCACCACTGCTTGTTGCAACATTTGCGCCACTTAAATAAAACCATTTTGCAGCATGGCGTTTTTCTATCCGGAACGAATATTGGATTACGCTGCCCTTAATCGAAGTATCGGATAGTAGAATATCCCGCACAGCATTCAATATCCCGCAGCTTTTGCAGTTTTTCGTTTTTCCGCATTCTCGGTAATTATGGTTGAGCTCCGTGCAGTTAAAAACACAACCAAACGGAAGACCCTTTGCGTCATGGGGATTTATCTGAAAATACTGAAACATTCGGCTATTTGCGGATACAATATTTAGATTTAGATTGACAACAATCTGTCCAATCGATGAGCTTTGAAAAATATCATAATAAAAAGAATGTTGTCCATCCAAAGCTAAGTCTTTCTCCAATGGTAACTGATTATCCATATCACTGTCTATATGCTCCTTTCCTTTAAAGTAAAAGCATTTTTATGTACTTTGCAATAGAAACGTTATCACGATCTCGATGATGACAGATTTGATGATTTCGTCTTTTCTGCGATGATTTGCTCAGCCCTTTTATTCATATTAGGGATATAAATCTGTCAGAACGCATTGGAGCCCTAAGCTGGTTGCTACTAAATATCTTGCGCATTTTGTCTTATCGGTTTCACAGTAATTCTTGCGATACATAGCCCCCAATCCGCTTTCCATAGACATCTTTTCCTGATAAAAAGACATCCTGCAAGTTTTTCACATTTCATTGTTTTTTCTCCTCATTATCATATTGCTAACTTGTAGTTGTATCCCAATAAAAATACTCGGCAATTGCCACGCTTTTATTTTTACAAAAAACTACAACTTACAGGGTACTATTTTGATTATAAATCTTTGAAATTTAATATACAAGTGTATAAATACCTTTTTGATTGGTTACACATGAAACGCCGAATTGATACAGTAAAATAGGGTGATAAAATATGGAAATGGATTTTACTCAATTGGGCAAAAGGATTGCAAAGCGGCGTAAGGTATTAAATCTGACGCAGGACGATGTTGCTGAAGCTACCGAACTGAGCAACAATTTTATATCAAATATTGAAAATAATCATTCTATTCCAAGTGTTGAAACGCTAATGAAAATCTGTAAAGTATTGAATACAACACCGGACTATTTTCTTTTGGGTGTTTATAAAAATATTGATGACAGCCTGCTTTCAGAAATCAATGAAAAAATAAAATTATGCAACAAGAAAAAGTTAAAATTAATCGACCATTTTATTACATGGGTGATTGACGAGCAGATATAGGTTTAGCCGGATTTCCGTAAGATAAATGGACTCTGGCTATTTTCGTTTATTTTACGGAATCATGGATGTTCAAAGGATATTGATCCGCAGCTTTTTCTCAGTTAATAACGAAATTCAGCAGCCTTCGCTGCTTATACTCAATCTGGTCCGTAACGGTATCGAGGCCATGAATGCCAGAGGCAAATTAACCATTACAACTTCTCTGGAAAAAAATGAAGTGATTTTAAAAGTGAGAAATCAAGGCAAGGGGATTCCTCCTCATATCATGGAAAAGCTGGGGACTCCTTTCTTCACCACTAAAGAAAACGGCACAGGCCTGGGGCTGACTGTGTGCCGAAGTATTGTGGCCAAGCATAAGGCCGACCTTAGTATTGATACATCTATAAATGGTACAATTGTAATCGTGCGATTTAAAAACGGCTAGAATTTCTAGCCGTTTTTGCTTTCAGGATACCACTTGATAATAAGATAAGCCACAACAAGTCCAAAAATTTGATGCTCAATAAGAGATGTTAATCTAAATACCGGGTCAAGGGGAACTATTCTGGAAGCGCCAAAATTTACTATTACTCCAAGCCCCCAAAGCCAGATTACATTACCGAAAATTAACCCCTTATACCACCAGTAATCCCTGCCTGTAAATTTGAACAGGTAGATTATCAATAAGCCAAGTGTTCCTCCTGTAACGATGTCGACTACTGCACCAATAATTAATCCTAAAGGTGTATCGACATCTTGGGGGCTTATTAATACCGCAGCGGCCAAACGTAAATATAAATATTGAACTATCCCCATCTTCCAGAGAATTATGTTAGGAATAGTCTTAAACAAGGTTGCAATCATCCCCGCAATTGTTCCAGCCAAGATCCGGTCTTTAACCATTTTATCATCACCTTATTTTTTTTATAGACAACTTGCGATCTTTTATGTTCCTGCTAAACATTTAATCCTGCTTTATCTTTATCGGCTTTTTAAGCCGAACAGGTTTGATCTCTTCATCATGCTTTCTTGAATGAGAAGGAGCAAAGTAATACTTTTTCGGTGTAGTATGATGGTGATCTTCTTTAACCATGGTCTCGCTCCGGTACCGTCTATTCAAAAATACAAGCATCAGGGCTGTGGATATTCCCCAAATCGTACCTCCTATTAAGTTTATAACTGCAGTAGGGAAATCCATTTGTTTATACAGACCTTCCACCTTGAAAACGTAAGTAATGGCATAAATTAAGAACCAGTCACCTGCTCCAAATACTGCGCCTTTGAACAAAATGTTGGGGCTTTGTATAATTTTTATTGCGAAAGCAAATACTGCCCCCAGAACTCCAAGAAAACCAATGACTATTAATACTGCAAATGATGTCTCTTGCCAGTTTTGTGGTTTGTGCCCGTAAGCAATTATTGCCGCAAAATCAAAATAAAGCAATTTTGTCAAGTGAAAAACGTAATACATGGCAGTCATGAAAAGAAATTGCGGCAACCAGCCAGCTAATCCTGATAAAAATCCAATTGTAAAACGGTCTTTCAAAATAATCACTCCCACATGTGATACTCTTCTTAGACATTCAATTCCGCCATTTAATTTTTTTACATAATCAGGGGTTTCCGCCGAGCGCCTATCCCATACTTTTATGTCTGTGATGATTATTTTTTTGCTGTTTTCATAATAACCGCAATATTACCTTGAAGTACTGCTCCGACAAAGGTCTGTATATCATTGACCTCGTCATAATGAGTTTTTATGGCTAAAGAAATGTCACCATCAAAATCACTGGATTTTAGCGGTGCTATGGTATCCCGATCTATAAGGTCCCTGTTAATAAGGTCGTCAATATAAACAATCATGGCCTTTTCTTTTTGAGTTTCAAAGGTCTTTATGGTTATGTCAGAGTTGTTGCGAAATATGCTTTTTACAAGCTCCTCGCATTGCGGGATGGTAGACGGAACGGCTTGTTGAGTGATATTTTCGTTCTCATCTTTTTTTACATTTGATTGTTCTTGCCTTTTCGCTTTGCTTCTTTTTTTGAACCTAAAAATCCTAACCGTCTTCTTTACTAACGAACTACTGTTGTTTATAATGCCATCTATCAAACCTTCCGCATTGTTTTTAACCTTTTATCTTATTGTTGCCATTTTTCCCTGCTTGCATACACCTACATTTCCACTTAATAGGCACCTATAGTTCGTGTATTGCTTCTGGCGGCTAATATATATACTCCGAACAAAAGGAAATTATTTACATTTTGACTCTGTCAAAGTATAATAATAATAGTTCATTATACATTTGTATAATTGGAGGAAATAAATAATGAAGGAGAGATTAAAACGACTTCCAGATGCGGAACTGGAAGTCATGTTGGTCGTCTGGAAAGAGGAATCGCCCATTAATTCCTCCTGGATTTTGGAACAGTTGTTTGGTCAACGGAAATGGGCATTAGCCACCTTGATGACGGTATTGTCCCGCCTTACACAAAAGGGCTTTTTAATATGTGAAAAGAAGGGACGCAACAATCTTTATCATGCGGCTGTAGGAGAAGAAGAATATAAACAGAACGAAGGCAAATCCATACTTGAAAAGCTGTACGGCAATTCTTTCAAAAATCTGGTGATTGCACTCTATAACAGCAAGGCTATCGACAAAGGCGACATTAGAGAAATTTGCCCCTTTTTTGAAAAGTGGTAAGGGAGGGATAAAAAGAGCTGGAATTGCAGCAAATGACGACCGGCAGAACATCAGCGGTTTCCCCCTTAAATATTACTTCCATTACTACCAAAAGACCGCCACAGGGCTGTCATAGCCAATAAAAAAATAGAAGCCGGAGGTATCCGGCTGGTAAATTTGTCCTATGCGATTGTGAGTATTCGTTCCGATTGATTTTTATGTAATAACCATGCGTGAAAACCGTTGTAAAATAACTTTTGTTATTTGTTATCTACCAAAGCTCTAACTGTAGCAGTTGCAATTTTCAGATCACGTTCATCGCAGAGATAAAGCAAGCGAATAAGCTGTTCAACTTCGGTATTGTTATTCTCACTCTCGGGATAAAAGATTGTATCTGCCGGTATGCTTAACTCCCGGACAAGCTGAAACAAGACATTAAAACTCGGTTTTTTATTTTCGTTTTCTATCGACATAAGATAACGTGGCGTTATGTTTATAACTTCGGATAAATGCTCTCGTGTAATGTTCTTAGCTATCCGAGCTGCTTTCAGAATACTACCTAATTTGTCAGAATCATTGCGTTCCATCAGATCACCTCTTATACAGTTTATAGTTCCTGTACAGGGGGTGAAACGATATGACACTACTATAATAATGTGAACTGAAAGTGCGTAACAAGCCGTTTTTTACGAACTTCATAACCATTTAAGTACAATGGTATGAAACAGTAAAATTAGGATCTTGCAAAGTGGGACGAAATTTTAATACTATATTTTTTTTTCAATGCTTTAAATGATATTAACAGTTTGATAAGAGGAATAAAATCTCGATTTTCATTAAAGCAATTTATTTTTCGACGAGATACTGCCTTACTGGATTTTTTCTATTGTTAAATAATTTTAGAAACAAAACAAATAGTTTCTACGTCTAATATATGGGAATAGAGGAAATATAGAGAAGTTATTGTGATGAAATGAGAGCGACATAATTAAATTGAGGATAATGGTAGGAGATGTAAATAAGGAGATGTGAGCTATGCATGGGAAGGCAGAGCTTCTAAGTTTAGCTATTAAACCTCAGAATGGCCAGAAAGAAAACCTAATGTGATAAATAAATCGCTTTATTTCTTTAAAAAGTGCAGCTGCTGGTTGGGCTGCCCTGAAGTTTGTTCTTATTTATATACTTAGGTGCCACTGGTGTAAATAACAATTAAATTATTAGCGCTAAGGGCAAACCTGTCTAAAGACAGGGACGCAATGCCATAGGGTCTAAGGTACTTACCCGTACTATGATAGCCTGGCTGCCGCAGAGACTACATAAGTCTAAAACTGCCCCTTTAGCGGCAGTTTTTTTTGTACATATGTCAGGAATGCAATTACTAATTTGAGAACATTGGGATATTCGATATATTTCGACACCATCTCGCAGTGATATTGATAATGTCATTATTATGACTTTTATTTTTCATTTTAAGTGAGTGAGGTGCTGACAGATGAAAAATACATTTATGATAAAGGAGTTAAAATAGCAGATTTAGAAGGTTATACTTACCTTCTGTTCTTATGGGATAAATTGCGATTCCCAATTATCCCACAATTCAATACATGTCACATAACCCGGAAAACCGCAATTTGTAACAATCAAATTGCGGTTTTCTTATTGACAAAATACTCGTATTTTCGACTGATAAGTCTAAAATTACCCTCCTTTTTTTTACGATCTTTAGAAGTGGACAAGCCCGACTTTTTGGCATATATAAGGTATTCATCAGGCTGTCGCTCTCCTCCCTCTGTTTTGGTTTCTTACAAAAAAAATCAAAATGGAGGTTCTACTATGAAAAGGATCAATTTAAGAGATTACTATCCATTCTATCAATCTGACTTTTTCATTGAAGTGACAGACGAGATA
>MKRK01000075.1:0-390 GCA_001896915.1 Clostridiales bacterium 43-6 | reverse complement strand
TTGCTGGTTCTATCGCCGGATGAAATCTATGAAAGGAGACTAAGTAATCAGGAATTATATGCCGCTATCAACAGTCTGCCGGAAAAACAGGCAAAGCGTGTTTATGCCCATTTCTTTTTGGATATGAGCAAAGCACAAATTGCCAGAATTGAAGGCGTGAATAAAAGTCAAATATCACGCTCGCTTGATCAGGCTTTAAAAAATATTGAGAAATTTTTAAAAAATAATTTTTAGGGGGGCAACAAATGCCCTAAAAATCTGCTGATTAATAGAGGGATATATTCTACCCCCTCAACTGAACCTTGATAATTGAATAGGTGTTTTATCCGGTACATTCCCCGTATGCCCTTGAGAAGGAAAGCCAGATTGCAGGTACGCCAAGACCACAGT
>MKRK01000074.1:16263-16602 GCA_001896915.1 Clostridiales bacterium 43-6 | reverse complement strand
ACACTGTATTTAGAATGTTTATCGGGAATTGCCGGGGATATGACCGTTGCTGCACTGCTTGACGCAGGCGGAAATCAAGACGGGTTATTTTCACTCCTGCACAGCCTTCCCATTGACGGATATGAGCTGAACCTATCCAGAGTGATGAAAAACGGCATCGCTGCGAATTATTTTGATGTGCATTTACATAATCATCACCACCATGACCATCATGACCATGACCACAGAGGGCTTCATGAGATCAATGAAATCATAGAGAAAAGCGGACTGACCGAAACCGCAAAAAGAACGGCGAAGGATATGTTTCATCGTCTTGCCCTGGCAGAGGCAAAGGTACAT
>MKRK01000074.1:13070-16070 GCA_001896915.1 Clostridiales bacterium 43-6 | reverse complement strand
CCAACAGGTGCCGCCATCATTGCCACACTGGCCCAGAGCTTCGGGCAGCCTTCTATTACCAACCTGTCTGCAATCGGCATCGGTGCCGGCAAACGGGATACGGAAAAAGCAAATGTGCTGCGTGCCTATCTCTATAACAGCACAGAACAAGAGCAAGTAATTGAAATCACAACAGCGATTGATGACAGCACCGGGGAACAGCTGAGCTTTTTATCCGAAGCGTTGTTTGAAAAGGGTGCTCTGGATGTGTATTTCACTCCGATTTATATGAAAAAGAACCGCCCGGCGTTTCAACTGACCGTGCTGTGTAACGAAGAGAATCAAAGCAGTATAGCAACATTGATTTTTCGCCACAGCGGCACCATCGGCATGCGTGTGAAACAGACGGACAGAATCATCATGGAACGAAAGCAGGGTGTCGTGAACACGAAATACGGTGAAATCGAAGTGAAACAATGCCGCTACGGTGATGTTGAAAAAACGACGGTGGAATATGAAGCGGCAAAAAAAGCAGCCAAGCAGCATGATGTTTCCATTGCGGAAATTTATACGGAAACAATGCACAAAACAGGAAACGATTTTATTCAAAAATGACAATAAAAAGTAAAATACATCTTGACAATACGAGTGTAATTTGTTAAAATTACTCTTGCATTCGTGATGGAGAGATGTCCGAGCGGTTTAAGGAGCTAGTCTTGAAAACTAGTGACTCGCAAGAGCCAAGGGTTCGAATCCCTTTCTCTCCGCCAAGAGTCCGTTGAATTCTACAGAAGTCTGATAGAATTCAACGGGAACTAAATATGTTTATTACGTTCAGATTTCGAGTATGGAGAAGTACTCAAGTTGGTGACGAGGCGCCCCTGCTAAGGGCGTAGGTCGGATGAAACCGGCGCGAGAGTTCGAGTCTCTCCTTCTCCGCCATCGCATTATGACTAATTTTTTAATCGGGTTCGTCATTATGCGTTCCAAAATAACGCTGTGTAAGGCTACAATCCTTATGCAGCGTTTTTTTCTTTTCCAAAAAACTTTTGCAAGTTGCCGACAAATTTATAATTGATAGTAATATCCTGAGAGCTTTTTCCATCAACACTTGTTAACTCCGAAACAATTATACTGTCGATTAACTCCCTTGCGAGTGAACGATCCAGTTTTTGAATTTTCAAATACTTTGAAACGCTGTTTGTCCAATGAACAACATTTTGTTCTTGATTTTTTTCTTCTATGACTCTATCCCGAAGTGAAGGCAATTTGTCTTCTAAACTCTCCAATTCTTTTTTATAATCAGAAAGCAATGAATAAAAAAATGTTTCGGGCATTTTCCCGGACATTTTTTCTTTATAAAGAGATTTGACCGTATAGTTTATTTCCTCAATCTTTTGTTCAGTAGTGTGAAGTTGTTTTTCTGCCATATTGCCTTCAGCTGCTGTCTCTTTTTTCATAGCAGAAATTATTTGGTCAATTAAAGCTTGCTTATCGTTTTCAACTTGCTTCGCATATTTGCAAATATCGTTTAATACAATCTCTTCAAGAATTTCTTCACGTATGTTGTGTGAGGAGCAAATCTCTTTGCCGTGATTCGCATAACGGCCACAACGATAGGTTAATTTTTGCTTGCCCTCTCTGCCGCGTAAGGATGCTGCCATTGTCGAACCACAGTCTGCACATTTTACAAGACCGGCAAAGATTGAAACATCACGATCAACTTTGGGTGTTCGAAAGGGTGTACGGGACTTTCTCATTTTTTGAGATTCGTCCCATAAATCACGACTTACAATTGGTTCATGAGTATTTTCAACAATAATCCATTCCTCTGGATCGGTTTTTCTTTTCTTTTTGGATTTAAAAGAAACAACCTGTCTTCGTCCTTGAACTAAGTCTCCGGCATAAGCGCGATTCTCAATGATATTTAAGACTGATGTGCTTCCCCAAACCATACTCTCATCTTTTCGCGGATTATTTTTGTCTAAACTCTGATAATAATAGGCTATGGGACTTAAAACACCGTCCTGATTAAGCTGTTCAGCGATTCGTCTTCCGTTTTCACCATTTGCTACATCATGAAAGATTCTACGAACGATGTGTGCAACATCTTCATCAATAATCAAAACGTGTTTATCTGAAGGGGATTTTTTATATCCATATGGTGCCCGGCTGCCCATGAACATTCCTTTTGCAGCATTAGATTTTTTAACCTGACGTACTTTTCTGGATATATCCCTTGGATAATACTCATTTATGACATTATGAAAAGCTGCAAAGTCATTGTTGTTTCCCATTGTATCTACGCCATCATTTATAGCTATATACCGGACATTTTTTTCAGGAAAATATTCATCTGTGTAATAACCAGTCATTGAATAATTACGCCCTAAACGGCTTAAATCTTTAGTAATGACACAATTAATACGACATTTTTCAATATCCTTAACTAAGCGTTTAAAATCAGGCCGATCAAAGTTCGTTCCCGAATAGCCATCATCAATATAAATTTCGGCTAAATTCCACCCCTTTTCTTTCACATAGTCTATGAGTATTTGTTTTTGATTACCGATACTCATGCTTTCCAGATTCCCGTTATTGTCGTCACGGGACAAACGAGTGTAAATTCCTACATCAAAACAGTTTTGCATCTTACAGTAGCCTCCTTAATTATGCAAAAAAGCATGAGCAGCATTTACTTCTGTCCGTAACTATTTTAATATAGTTTTAGTGACAGGTCAAATGTACAAATCATGCTTTTTCCTTTGATTTTAAAGCTGATATAATGGCAGGATAAATTGCATTACGGAATGATCTCTGATTGTTAAAGGTGCTCTTGACATTTACAATACCGCCACCTTTGACTTTATATGAAGTCATCATTGCAGTATTGTTGATGAGTTCTTTATTTTGAACTTCACAGATTCCATTACTTATTTTCAACTAATAGTGCCCCCTTTGCATTAAACTAAGTAGCTCTTTTATTTCATAAAACAAATCAATACGGCGGGTGATAATTAT
>MKRK01000074.1:8717-12884 GCA_001896915.1 Clostridiales bacterium 43-6 | reverse complement strand
CGACGGCTCACGGCTGAAAAGCCGCTTCAACGCTCGGACTGTGGCTGGACAGGAGTATCATTATCCTAATTGCCGGTCATGGCCATACCAGGAACCACCCGGTATCTATAGCCAATTGTTTTTCGCTCATCACGGTACATGGATTATTAGACATATTTAATGTGGTCATGTTCCGAGTGACATCGTGGCGCAATTGCTAAAGTTGCTCGCGGCAATCAGAATGTGCTTGATGAATGACTATTCAATTTTCAAAGAACAAACTGTTTAACCGTATAAAACGGAAAACAGGTGAAAGGAAATTTTATCCCTTCACCTATTTCCACACTCAGAGGCTAAAAGTGTAGTGTTATTTTAGAATTTTTTTATTTTTTCTAAAACTTTTTCTTTTGCGATGTCTACACTGAACTTAACAGCTCGCTTTGTACAGCATTCCAGTTTTGCAATTTGTTCATATGTAAATTTTTTATCGTAGTATAAGAGAAATCTACGTTTTTGTATTTTGGGTAATTTAGAAATAGCCAAGTTAAGCTCATAACTTAATCCGATATCAAAGACTATTTCATCAACTTCTTTCTGATAAGAAAGCATTCGTTTATTAATCAATTCATCGGATAGCTCAAATCTTTCTATATGTCTTTGATCTGATCGTTTTAGCCGCTGAACCTCTTTCATGGCGCATTCAATCTCACGATACACTGAGAAAGAAACTTCTATTTCTTGGCTCGAATTTTGACCATCAATAAAAGATACAAAGTAATGTTTATCGTTATTTGTTTTTTCAATGCGAATTTTATAAGGGCTTTTATCATTGAACATGCTGTTTTCCTCCATTTTTTTGAATTTTAAAAATCTAAATTCAAAAAAAATGGAGGTCCACGACATCTGGTCAGCATGTTATGCTTGTCCAAATTAAGATAAAAAAAGGAGCCAAACTCCCTCAACACAATAAATAGTGAGGGTAATTTGGCTCCACGGTTGGTATATACAGGCTCAGGATCGTCATCACTTTCTGACAACAGTTCTTTAAGCTGTTTTTGCTTTGTTTGCCTGTTTATCGAAATTATGTATGACTTCACTCTTTTAATATGTTTTTTTAAATTAAAAGAATAAGAGCAGATTTGGTAGTAAGTTTTACGTCCCATTTTAACTCCAACCGCATAGCGAACTCCGCCTTGCGGTAGAGTAAGTTATGTTATTGCGGACAGATTCACTATGCCAAATTTTAAATTAAGTTGTAAATCCAAACGCAGCAAACAGTAAGATATCTCTTCAATTATCACTGGGTTCATCGCCTTTCAAAATGTTAATTAGGTACACTATTACGACAAATTTTGCAAAAAAAGAACCGCACGTCTTCAATAGACTGTGCGGCTTATGTTTATATACTTTATATTATAATATATATTATCTGCTGGATAGTAATTCATATAGCAGCTCTACCTTTCTATGAAATAATACTTTATCTTTTAAATTGTAATTTAATAATAGAAATAGAATTATTAAATATCAAATTATGGTACTATTATATATATTTGTTAAATTTTAGTCAATAGGTTCGACAAAGGAAGTATTAAAATTCAACAATTCGACCATTTTTATTAAAGATGGTCACTTTATCAGTGACAGAATATTGATATTTGATACCTCTCATTGATTAGAAGCAAATTCATTCGGTTTTTTCATACCAATATATTGCAAATGTTCCGTATACGGTATATAATGTGACTAACTATAATTCGACACCATAAAAAAGGTGGCATCAAAATGAAGTATATCTCGACAAAAGTAGCTGCCGAAAAATGGGGTATTTCAGTTCGCAGAGTTACACTTCTTTGTAATCAAGGCAGAATTAAAGCTGCTTATAAAATCGGCACTGCCTGGGCAATTCCTGGAAATGCCGAAAAACCAATTGACCCACGGAAAAGCAAGTAAAAAATAGATAGACATTTAAAGGGGGGGTATTCGTGGCATATATGTATCCTGTTGAAGAAAACTTCGACTATCATGGTGAAGCTACGATGTATGAAGTATTGCGCGATTATCTTCCAGATGGATATATATGCTATTTTAACCGAAAGGTTGGTCTATTAGAATTTGACTTTGCGGTCTTAGCACCCGGTCGTGGGATCGTTATAATTGAAGTCAAAGGATATCATGCAAAAGATATCAAAAGTGTTAAGAACGATTACATATACTTAACAAAGGGCGAGCCGGTGTTTTCACCATTTAAACAAGCCGATAAATATCGTTTTGCTTTTGATGCTATTCTTAAAGCTGAAATTGATAAGAACATTCCAATTTTCGCAATGGCGTGTTATCCATTTATTTCAGAGGATGAATACAAACAAAAGGAATTGCATTTAATCTCCGGCAGAGATAACACAATCCTCACTGAAGATTTGAATAGCTCTATTATTTCAAGAATCGAAACCCTGCTTATTAAAGGACGAAAAGAAACGCAAAAGCAGTTTTCAGAGCTTACTCTGAACATCATTGGTAAAATTCGAAAAATATTTGAACCGCAAGAAGTCATTGATTCCTCCGAATCTTCGAATGATTTAAAAGTAGAATGGCGCCCTCGCGGATGCTATTCAGTGTTTACGGTGCTAAAAGCACAAGAGCTTGATGATCAAGTTAAACAAGAGTGTATTAGACTTCTAAATCATTGGAAAAGCGGTACAAAAATATGTATCGTTACCATAGCAGATGGAATAAGAGAGTACATAGTTGACAAATTTAACAGCTATATCAAATCGCTCGATAGCGTGTCTTATGACCGATTCTCCTTGTACAAAGAAAACGGTGACATTAAATATACTACTTTCAATTTCGAAATTTATCTTGTAACAGATGAATTGCCAGAATGCAAAATTATCGATGGTGTTTATAATGATGTTGAATTTAAAGTGTTAAAGGCTGTTGATAGTGTAACGTCTTTTAATATTAATCAATATATGCTCGAACATGCAAAAATTGATTCGGATATCATGGTCACAGCAGGTGCAGGAACCGGAAAAACCACTTGCATGATTTCAAGAATTAGTTATCTCGTGTATAAGCATCAATTAACATCGGAAACACTACCCGATGCCCTTTTTATGCTCACTTTTACAAATGAAGCCGCTAACAATATGAAGCGTCGTTTGCAAAGCTATTTTCAGGATTATTTCCTCCTAACAATGGACTACGAAGCATTGCAGCTTGCTGAGTGTATAGAGAATATGCGAATCAGCACAATCCACTCTCTCTGTAAAAAAATTCTCGAACATTATGCGGTAAAGCTGGCGCTTGGAAAAAATCTTTCAATAGTATCAGGTAAATATGAAAAGGATGCGATGATCGCACAGGCAGTCAATGACTATATTGAAGCCAATTGTTCATCAAGTGATCCATCAAAGCTCTTCAATATGCCCATGTATGAAATGCAAAGTCGCATTTCAGATCTAATGACAAAGTTTCAAAATAAGAATGTGGATATTGTTAATGACGATTTAAACTTTGGAAATTTTATATCTTCAAAGCAAATTCATGATGCTATAAAAAACATTCCAATGGTAGCCGAAAAACAAATTAGAAAGTATTTTGATGATCTGAGTTCTGTTAGACTCAGCGATTTAATGATTAAATTAAAAGAATTAGTAACCTGCTTTGGTCAAGAACTATCTGAAGAAAACTATCCGATAAAATATCTGTTTGTCGATGAGTTTCAAGATACAGACGATGTACAAATCAATCTTATGAAAAAGTTCAGAGACGTTTTTGGATTTAATTTCTTTGTGGTCGGCGATGTTAAGCAGTGTATTTATAGATTTAGAGGTGCTGATGAAAAAGCATTTGATACCTTAGCCCCTATGAAAGATAAATGGGAGCTTTATAGTCTTAACAAAAACTATCGAACAGATAAAAATCTTCTTACCGCTTTTGATAAACGTTTTTCGACATGGGGCGAACACAAGCTTCTTGATTATAAGGAAAATGACGTTTTGGTCGGGGTTAAAGACTACGGCAATACTGGTGCTGAAACAAGCTATTACTACAAAGATAATACATGGTCTACTTCGTCAGATAAAGATAAGCGTTTTGTAAAACTACTGGAAAGGCTAATAGAGGAAGTCAGAGAACAAAATGGTGAGCAAGTTGCTGTGTTGGTCAGGGAGAATTGGCAAG
>MKRK01000074.1:0-8680 GCA_001896915.1 Clostridiales bacterium 43-6 | reverse complement strand
TATCTATATAGAAACCGATGTTGGAGGCGATTTATATAAAATCCAACCGGCAATAGATTTGTACAAGCTGGTAAAAGCCTTGCAGCATTATAAAAATCCCAAATATTTATTTAATCTATATACTACATATTATGTTGATTCACCAATGCCGAAAGAACAAATCTTTGAACAAAAACAATTTACAGAGGGCTTACTTGCTCTGTTTAATATGAAATCCTGTCCGATCAAAAATTGGTCAGGCTATGTTCAGTCACTTAAATATGAACCGGTTCTCAAGATTCTACGTGAGATTGTGATGGCAACAAAACCGTGGAAGAACTATGCTTCTAAAGAACCGTTCCCCGAATACAGTGAAAAATTAGAGTCATTTTATCATCATAACTTAGACGAGATTTTTGAAAAGCTGGCCTTTGAATTTAATTCTGATTATTTGACAATCAGCAAAGTAGAAAAATATCTTGAAATTATGATACTTACCAAACAGCAGGAACAAAGCCGAGAAAGCATGGTAGATGAATCCCGTGCTCTTGTGGTCTGCTCTACCATACATAAGGCTAAAGGATTAGAATATTACGCTGTTATGCTTCCCTTTATGGCAAGTGCGCTTGGGTCTACCCGGTACAAAGGATACTCAGACTTAATCATCATTGGCAAAGATGTTGGATATAGTGTGCGCGACAGCGAAAACGTACAAGTTGAAAACGATATTTACCGCAGCTTTAAGCAAAATGAAGCTAATTATCGCAGAGATGAAGAAGCTCGCATTTTATATGTTGCTATGACAAGAGCCAAAAAGAGATTTATCTATTTTGATGATAAGAAGAATTCCGGAACTGTTGAAGCTCCAAAAAATTGGCAGGCTCTTTTGAGAGGGGAAACATAAGTGAATGAAATAATTAATACGCATTTATATCCCAAGGAAATAGACGTCCTTGACTCTGATATTTATAATTATGAAAAAGGAAGTTTATCTTTAACGCTTTTTGAAAACTCGCAAAACATATTACTCAGTAAGGTTACAAACCTTATTGAAAGGTCTCCAGCATTTATGCAATTTTTAGACTCCTTGAATCCTCAAGAAATGTTTGATGTAAACATGAGCAATATGGCAAGAACAATGTACGAAAAAGGTGAATGGGTTCTTAAATATTCAAAAACTAAAAGCGGTCTTCTTCCAACCTTGTGCGATAAAGCAGGAAAGTTTACAGAACAAGTCACTTTAAATCCCAAAAGCATATCACCTAATCTCTCTTCCTCGCTAATGAATCTCTCAATGCAGCAGCAACTCGGACAATTAATGGACCAATTAGAATCCATGAATAATACAATTCAACGTATTGAAAGAGGTCAAAGAGATGATCGCATAGGGCTTTTTTACAGTGCCAGACAGCAATATATAGAGGCAATTAGCATGACAAATATTGAGTTGCAAGAGCAGGGGTTACTAAATGCCGCAAAAACGGCTAATAATGCAAGGTTCATGATGATGCAAACTATGCGCAGTGACATTGATCAGATTTTATATAATAAAAAACTTAAGAAGCAGGAAAGAGATAGTCTATCAAATAATGTCCGTGAATCTATGCAATATATAAATGAATCTACAGGTCTTTGTATTGTTTGCTTCTCTGCTTTGGGAGTAAGTAAACCACTTTTAGCATCTGTAAAAAGTTATCAATGCTTTGTTGATCAATCTTTACTTTGTAAAGATAAAAGTGGGTTAACAAAAGCACAAATGTTACATCAAAATTGGAATGGTAATGACAATGAATGGTTGAATCTTCCAAAAGAAATCTCTTCGAAATTAGATTATATTTTATCAGAATCCTTTGATAGCCCGGCATTAATAGACATAGGGAGTGGTGAAAGTGGCAACTTGTAAATTCCCAGGGTGTGATAAAACACTTGTTGGTAAAGAAAAACACTTCTGCAAAAGTTGTAAAGATAAAGTGAAAGATAAGACTCTTCGAGCTGGGAAGGGTGTTTTAGGTGCAGTAATTTTAATTGGCGGCACCATACTTACTTTAAAATCAGCAACAAAAAGCAACAGTGATAGAGAAATTTAGTATTTAAACAAATCGTTGATCGGAGGTGAAAGCAGCCAATGAAGATCTATACATATTCAAATCCCTTTACAATAACAAAAGAAGCTTTTTGGGATGATATCAAGGCATACCCTCATTTTTGTGTATCTCAAACTTTAGTGCAGGGATTGACACGTCATTACGGGCGCAATGCTTTCACTTTTATTTGTACCATTGATAAAATAATCAATTCTTTGTTTTCGAATTGGTATCAAAATCCTGAAACAAGTATAGCTCAATATGTCAGCTTTTCAAAATTCATCGATAATATGACTGATGAAAAACTGAAAAGGTCTTTTAAGTTTAACAAAAGAGAGCTGGTTGATGCAGCCCGTTTTCTTTTTATGCTTGGTGTTAACAAAAATGACTTTTCCAGTACTGCTTTAACAGCCGAACAAAAAGCTTTTCTTGATATTTTAGATGCGGTTAAATATGAGGAATATTGGCGATATTCTATTTCAGAATCTGTTGTTAAAACAGAGTTGCAGAAGGCGTTAGTTGATACTTTACAGGCAGAAGTAAAAGAGTATCTTTTATTTATAAAGGACGAGCTATCCATAAAAAGTTCAGACGAATCCGACATCTCAGATGATTTGTACAATTGCATGCAAATATTATCAACCAAGCTGGATGAAGCATCAAAAAACAATCTCAAAAGGTTGGAGCATTATATGGCTTTGATTATGAACCCAAAGGTGGATCAAATCAAAACCATTGTTCTGCATGGGGTTCATCAGTTTACACCTAAAATTTTGTCGGCAATAAGAGCAATAGAAAATGCCGGTATTGAGATTATATTTTTATTCAATTATCAGTCAAAATACCGCCATGTTTATGAAACGTGGGAAAAGGTATATGCTTGGGCTGGTCATAAATTCACTGATGTTAAGGATAGCAGCGACTTTGATTGCCGTTTGCTTGGAGAATGTATTGGAAACGTTTTAGAGGGACGGCGAAGCGGTGATGTCAGGCTTGATGCTTCCATCTTGAAATATGCCAATAAAACCGAATTTTCAGACATTGTTGCGGATGTTTACAGTGATGCAGAAGCTAAAACCAAAAATATTACTGACATTTTATCAGCTATGGATGAGCAATACTATGGCGTTCAGAGCGAACCGATCAATGAAATATTAAAGTTTTATTTCCCTCGTCAATTCGGAGAGCGCCATTTTTTAGCATATCCGATTGGACAGTTTATTTTATCGCTTTATAATATGTGGAACGAAAAACAGGGTTTAGTCATAAATGAAGCTCTGTTAAAAGAATGCTTTTCCGTTAACATTTGGAGTTTTCACGGCACATCCACGCCAATCGGCATATATGAAAAGCTTAAAACTTATATAAGTGATCTTGATAATCTTGATGATATTCTTAAAAGGCTTAAAGGTCTGATACAGGATATTTCATCACTTGATATTAAAAATAGCAATCCTATATGGGCAAAGTTCCCCTTCTTTAACTGCCCAGTGGAAGATGTTGAATATTTCATAAATGTTCTTACAGACTTGCAGAAAATTTCTGATGAGCTTTTTGCAAAAAATGCAGGTTCGAACATTAACTTTAGAAAGCATTTTGAACAGCTTATTAAAATTATATCAATGCGAATGAAAGACAATCGCTATATAACTGACCAAGAGCGACAGCTTGTTACAGAGGTGCAGGAACGCTTATCCTCATTAAAGGGTAGTCGCAGCATAGACGGAAGCATTGATGACTTAAAAGAAACCCTTCACTATTACCTGAAGAATGAAAATGATGATGATTCAGCAAACTGGATTGTAAGAAACTTTGAACAAATTGATGGCGGTGTATTGTTAAGTCCATATACCAAAGCAAAGATATATCACTACGCTCTTCTTTCAGATAAAAACATGAAAAAATCAAATGATGACTTCTTTCCGTGGCCACTTAATGAAAAAATGTTTGAATGCACAAGTGGCACTAATGAAGATATCAGCATTATCTTAAACTCATATCGGGAGTATTGTAACTTCCTTAGATATTGTGTGTTTTATGGAACTTACTTCTTAGACGGCAAGAAAAAAATCCAGTTCAGTTTCATTGAAGATAACGGACTGGATAAGGACATTCCATATTATATTTTAACGTTACTCGGACTAAACACTGTTACTCCAAGAGCGGATTTAACTTCCGGTCGGAACAAAAAACAGCCTACAGCAACAAAATCAAATTCTGCAAAAACCCAAAAGAACATTGATGAACTCACAGAAGAAGAACACGAAACATTCGGAGCATGTAAATACCGATTTTTATTAAGCCGGATAATTGATAAATCAATGTATTTTACTGAAGCATTTGATTGCAAAAGATTATATTCATTACTATTATTCTCTGAAACATGGCAGCGGAATATTGGCATTCCGATGGCGGATATTTACACTAAGATGATCGATGTGAGTGCTGAACTAAAAGCGTATTTCCCCTTCTTTAAAACTGTTGATTTTATTGATATGGAAAGTACCGCTTATAATTATTTGACATTTGGTCAAATGATTAAAAATGGTGTTTTGCAAGAATATCATTCAAGATATGTGCGTCGAAAAGTTGAGTTTAAGGATTCACGGAAAAACATATCACAAAGAGTAAAATATAGTCCGGCAGAGCTGATCAATTATCTAAGTGATATTGATTCAAGAGAGCCTCTAACTCCGCCAGAGCTGGACAGCACGTTATGTAAGTCGTGCAATCAAAGAAGCATATGCATGCGAGCATATGTGCAGGAGGTATAAAAATGGCTGGATGGAATTTAAAAGAAGGAATTTGTACAAAAGATAATGCTTCGGATCAAGAGTTCTGGGATGCAATAACCCATATGTTTAAAAACACACATAAAACAACAACATATAAATTTTGTTTTTTGAAATGTTTATTAGATTGCACAGAAAAAAACCATATACAAAATATATCTTTTAGTATTCTATTTCAACGATTTACAGAGATATATTGGGATTTGATTGTACAGTATGATTTGTGCCAAGTTTATAAAAATTCAAAGTTTAATAAAAGCAAGATTGAAGTAATTATCGAACGTGTTTATACAATTCAAGGGCTTAATAAAAAATCATCAATAAACGAGTTGCAACAAAATATACGACTCGACATGATAAAACAAATTGAAAAGTATTGCTCCCAAAATGTTGTTGGAGCGTTCTATGATAGTACAAATGGGTTGTTTTACAGCTTTTCTAAAGTGGACAAGCAGATAACGTTTAGTAGCCATGCCTTAGACTTTATTAATCGTTTTAGAGGTCCTATTGAAGAGGTGAATTATTTCAATTGGGCAAAAATGATTGAAAGAATTAACGGAAATGACACTCCTCAGTCGTTTATAATAAAGATGTCAAAGCTGGGGGAGTCCTCAAATTTAAATTTTGAAAATACAAGGAAGTATAACATTGAAGATATATTGCCTTGGGTTTTCAAAGAGGGGAAATAATCAAATGATTGAAAAAATAGAAGATTTTATTTGTGAATCAACAAAATTGTTAGCACAAAAAACAGATGAATATAATAAATATGCTCAGGTCATACAGGACAGTTTGGAAAAAGCAATTAAGAACTTGGAATTTAAAAATATTATAATTCAAACGAGAGTTAAAAACGAAGACAGTCTTAGAGAAAAAATATATAGAAAAAATTATTTTCATAAATATGAAGATGACTCTAATAAACTAATCTCTGAATTACCCGATATAATTGGTGCTCGAATTGTATGTTTATTGAACGATGATGAAAAATCAGTTTTCGAAAGTCTAAAAGATTTTTGTGAAGATGAATATTGTGAAGACAAGCTTTATCATGTTTTAAAAGATGAAAATTATCATTTATATTTTGATTTTTCCAACCAGCCACAAAAGCAAAAAAATGGTCACGATATTTTTAGAATTGATTGTAAATTATTTGTTAAAGATCAAAATCATTTTATTAATGTTGAACTTCAAATTAAGTCAATGGTTAACTTTTTTTGGGGCGAATTGGATCATATGCTGTTCTATAAAAATTACGCATATCTATTATCAAGTGAATTTTACAACCAAATAATGAGCGAAATTAATAATGGATTAACTAATATTAATAACCAATTATCAAACTTAAGGTCTCAAATAGAGAGGACAGAAAAAAAGGAAATCATTGAAATTAAACAAATCGCTTCATTAATTTTATATAATCAATATAATAATGATATTTCGTCACAATTAAAGTGTACTGTTGATTTACGTGAAATTTTTGATTTGATAACAGATATATTTTTCAAAAACACAGCAAATAAAGAAAAAAATTATGCATGTCTCAATAAAATGATTTCACAAAACACACAATCACTTGATATTTCAAAAATTGATATAGCACTAAATGGAAGATTGAATCCAAATGAATTCACTGAAAAAGAAAATATTATTGCAAAAACAATAGATGAGAAAATTAAAGAAAACGATATATTCTGGTTAGTTTTCTTTATGATATTTTCATCGCATTTTTCTCCTGATAAAAACAATTACAATTTACTTGTTAAAGATATCTGTTACCATTTTTTAATAATGATACGTGGATTTGAAGATGATCTCGAACGTATCGAAGATGATTGTGAAGATGTATACGATGCATTTACTAATGCGATTTTTGTTGGAATAGCTGAAGCCTTTTTTGAAATACGAAAATTAAATTTTTTCAATTATAGTATAAACTTAAATAAAACAAATTTAATATCTTCTAATATTATCCGTACTTATCAGCATAAAATTAAAGCGCAAGACAAACTAATAATTATCAGAAATTTAACAAGTTTGACCGCATATACAAAATGCAAAATAATTATTTCCGTGCAAGGTGAAATAAACAAAGAACTTGTAAAAAATTTAGTTGATCAGTTGATGATTGAAAATCATTTTGATATACCATTAAATTCAACTCATGACATCGATTTTGCAAAAGATAAATTGAGTTTATATGATTACGTGAATATTTTTGGAGAGGAGAATATAAATGAATAAATTTAAATATATTAAAATACAGCAAGATAATGTGCAAATGTATTTAATTAAAATGAACGTAGATGACTTGTTGACAAATTCTATTATTGAACGTTACGATAGTGGAGATGATACAGGGTACCAAAGGCAACCTATTCCAGCTCATTTCAAGAAAATCTCTAAATATCTAATGACCAACGGAGCTATTTTGCCAACAGCTATATTGGCAGCGTTATCTCCAGATAAAATAAAAGAAATAAATGAAAGCGAACTGGAAATTTATGAAGATCTTAGAATAGTTGATGGCCAGCATAGAATTAAAGGGTTAGAAGAACTAAAAAATGGGTATACTACGGGAAGTATGGAACGTTTTGAATCAATGCGAACAATATATGAATTTCCAGTAGTCGTCATGTGTTTAACACCTGAGAGTGATTTGAAATCTTCTATAAAGGAGGTTGATGCGTTTATTAATATTAATAATAAAGGTAAACGTGTAAATACAAATCTCGCAAAAGAATTGAGCGAACAAGTTCATAGAAGAGCGAATATAGAAAATCAGGAATTCATAATAATAGATGATGAATTAATAACCAATATGTCTACACGAATAGCTAAAGAACTCGCCTCAATTAAAGATTGCTTTTGGTACAACAATATTATTTTGGGAGATGCAATAGATAATAAAAAACCAATTTCAATTAATGCATTCTCCAAAGCTTTAAAACCAATTGTTTCGGCATGTTTTAAGCAAAATTTTGGTGATGGATGTAAAATCAAAACTAAGGAAATCGAAAAACCAAAGGATATGATTATCAAACTTATCAATGATGCTTGGGATATAGTTATATTGAAATGGTCAGATTGTTTTATAAATAATAGGTATAATATTAATTATAATATCTGCAAAGGAATCGGAGTCTTTCCAATTTTGGGACTTTTATATGAATGCTACACCAAAAACCCTCAACTTCCACTTGACGATTTCAAAAATATTATAAATTCATCTGCTGTAAAATCATCGGACTGGTTAGTTGGTGGACGCTTTACAGGTATGTCATCTGGTCAATCTATAAAACAAATAATTAAAACAATAAAAAACGAGGCTGAAATAGAATTGAGTTAGAAGTTTTTAACCGTAGTCAAGAAGCTTGATAAGCTGTCTCTATCTATTTTATTCCCCCAGCTCATCCGAATGGCGCTTTCGATCCGTTCGTCAGAGAGCCCCATAGCGGTTAAAACATGGCTGTGAGAGTAGTCGTAAGAAGTGCAGGCGGAACCATTAGACAGGCTGCAATACTGCTTTGTTGCGAGCATTAGCGCTTCAGAATCAACACCGATAAAGCTAATATTTAAAGTATTTGGCATACAGTAATTCTGTGTGCCGTTTATTTTATAATTAATACCGGACTCTTTGAAGGCAGAAAGTATGTTTTTCTTAATTTCCGCGTATTTTACAAGGTTATCTTTATACTCATCATGAGCGATTACAGCAGCCTTACCAAACCCTGCAATTAAAGCAACTGGTAAAGTGCCAGAGCGAATACCGCCTTCATGACCACCTCCAAAAGAGATCGGCTTGATAGGCGGTTTTTTATATCG
>MKRK01000073.1:23082-28466 GCA_001896915.1 Clostridiales bacterium 43-6 | reverse complement strand
CACGGAGAAGCCATCGGCGTCACGCTGGACGGTATCCCGGCCGGGATACCCCTTGATTTTGAACAAATCCTATATCAGATGAAACGCAGGGCTCCGGGCAATCACAGCAGTGCCACCCCCAGAAAAGAAGCCGACATCCCCCGGGTTCTCTCCGGCGTGCTTGACGGCGTTACCACCGGTGCGCCCATGTGTGCCGTGATTGAAAACACCAACACCCGTTCTGTGGATTATAAAAATATTTCTGATGTGCTCCGCCCTTCCCATGCGGACTATACCGCTCTGGCTCGATACAAGGGCTACAGTGACAAACGGGGCGGCGGTCATTTTTCAGGTCGGCTGACAGCGCCGCTGGTTTTTGCCGGTTCGGTTTGCCGCCAGATTTTGCAGCGGCATGGCATCTTCATCGGCGGACATCTCTATGCTGTGGGGGGGATCTATGACACTGCCATCGACCCCATGAATGTGGATATGACCGAGCTAAAAACCCTCTCCGGCGAAATCATTGCCGTAAGGGATCACAATAAAAAAACAGAGATAGAACAAAAGCTGGAGGCAGCGAGAATGACCCATGACAGCGTGGGCGGCATTGTTGAAGTCGCCGTGACCGGTTTACCCGCCGGGATAGGAAGCCCCATGTTTTATGGGGTTGAGGGTGTTTTATCCTCCTATCTCTATGCGATTCCCGCTGTGAAGGCGGTAGAATTCGGTGACGGGTTCGGCATTTCTTCCCTGCTTGGCAGTGAAGCGAATGATGCGTACACGCTTGACAAGGAAACCGTCAAAACCGTGACCAACCACTGTGGCGGCATCTTGGGCGGTATCACCTCCGGCATGCCACTGATCGTCCGTGCCGGGTTCAAGCCGACACCGTCCATCGCAAAACCGCAAAAAAGCGTGAACATAAAAACCATGGAGGAAACAACACTGGAAATCGTGGGTCGGCACGACCCCTGCGTCGTCCCCCGTGCCCTGCCCTGTGTGGAAGCCGCCGTTGCCGTCGCCCTGTGCGAGCTGCTGGCGGACAGCGGTTTCACTCTCTAGCCCTCCCGAAAGGAATATGACAATGGATTTAAACAAGCTGCGTGAAGATATCGATGAAATTGACAATCAGATTTTGGAGCTTTTTCTAAAACGAATGGACTGTGCCGTCCGGGTCGCCCGGTACAAAATTGAACATCAGCTTCCTGTTTTAAACGAACAGCGGGAGCTGGAGATTTTGCACACTGTTAGTGAAAAAGCGGGACAATACGGCGGCAGTGCAAAGGTCGTGTTTTCCTCCCTGATGGACGTCAGCCGGGAGGTACAACACCGGCTGCTGCAGGACGGCAGAGAGCTGCGGGAACAAATATCGGCGGCTCTGGGCAGAACGCCGGATATCAAAAGCCCCGTGATTGCCTGTCAGGGCGTGGCAGGAGCCTATTCCCACAAGGCCGCTGTGGCTATGTATCCAAACGCAAGGCTCCAGTCCGTAAAACGCTGGGAGGATGTTTTTGAAGCGGTGGAAAGCGGGCAGGCGGATTTGGGCGTGGTTCCTGTGGAAAATTCCTATGCCGGTTCGGTCACGGAAGTGTACGATTTGATTTTAAAACATAAATTTTTTATAGAGAGCGCAATCGGACTGCATGTTTCCCACTGTCTGATGGCAAACGAAGGGGCGGACTTTGACACCATCAATAAGGTAATTTCCCATCCCCAGGCTCTGTCCCAGTGCAAGGAATATATCAAGGAAAAGCGGTTCATTCCCGAGCCCTGCCTGAATACAGCACTGGCGGCCAAAATCGTTTCCGAAAGGGGTGGTACAAACATTGCTGCCATAGCCTCTGAGGATGCCGCAGACATCCATCATCTCAATGTGTTAGACAGGGATATCCAAACCTCAAAACAGAACTGTACCCGTTTTGTCTTCATCTCAAAACAGCTCTTCATTGAGGACGATGCAAACCGCATCAGTCTTGCCTTTTCCTTACCCCATATCACCGGTTCCCTACACAGAACTTTGGCGCGGTTCTCCATCGCAGGGCTGAACCTGACCAAAATTGAGTCCCGACCTCTGCCCGAGCAGGGCTTTGAGTATTTGTTTTATCTGGATTTTTCAGGGAATCTGCGAGACGACGCAACGGTAGACTTATTGTGCTCCCTGTGCACAGAGCTGCCCAGCTTTACCTTTTTGGGAAACTACAAAGAAATATGAAGGAAGTAATGCAACCAAATGGAGAATTTAGGACAATTATTTGAGGCATTGATGGTTATCTCCTTCGGCTTCGCCTGGCCCACCTCGATCATCAAATCCTACAAAGCAAGAACCACCCAAGGCAAAAGCCTGCCGTTTTTGATTATTATTCTGTTCGGTTATGCCTGCGGCATCGTAAGCAAGTTTCTTTTCGGTAAATATGATTTCATCGGTCATTTCACACAGTATTATGTTTTGATTTTTTATATCATCAATTTCATCATGGTGGGATTCGATTTGTTCTTATACTATCGAAATTACAAGCTGGATCAGTCCGCCAAGTAAAAATGAATCATCCCACAGAAGCAAAGGCTGTGGCACCTTGATTGGTGCCACAGCCTTTTTTTATCGATTCCATTACCGGTTGTTTCGTTTCAGCCGTTCGGTCCTTCGTTGTTCTGCCGCCCGGTATTCGGCTCTTTCGCTGTCAGTTTCGGGAACAAGCCGCGGAACACGGGCCGGCTTGCCTTCCTCGTCTAAGGATACAAAGGTAAGATAAGCCCGATTGGTAAAGGTGCACACACCGTTGATATAGTCCTCAGAAAACACCTCCACCAAAACCTCCATCGAGGTTTTGCCCACCCAGGTGAGACGGGCTTTTAAATAAACCAGCTCGCCTAACTTTACCGGCTGGTGAAAATCCACACTGTCGATGCTGGCGGTAGCAACAATGCGGTTTGCATGACGGGATGCCGCCATGGCACCTGCGATATCCACAAGATGCATCAGCCTGCCCCCCAGAAGGTTGCCCAACAGGTTCGTATCATTGGGCAACACCATTTCATGCATTTCTATTTTTGATTCGGAAACCGTTTTTGATTTTCCTTGCTCCATGGACCTATCTTCCTTTCTTCCATAACTTTCGGTTATGTTCCCGACGAGATATTCATATAATGAAAATGGTCAAAACATAGCCTTCATTGCTGCAACTTTCAAAACAGCCGCCTGTGTTTTGGCGTCGGGGACCTTATGGTTCACAATCATCTCAACCGCAGTTTTCAACGGAATTTTTTCCACCGTGAGAAACTCATCCTCGTCAAGATTTTGGTGGGCAAGACGCAAATCCTCTGCCAGATACATATGAATGATCTCATTACAATAACCGGGAGTGGGATATAAAATCCCAAGAGAGGTATATTTTTCGGCAATAACACCGGCTTCTTCCAAAAGCTCCCGTTTGCCGCAGGTCAGCGGGTCTTCCCCTCTTTCCAGCTTGCCGGCAGGAATCTCAAGCAAAACCTGACCGTAAGGATAACGAAACTGACGAACAAAGAAAATTTCGTTGTCTTCCGTCAAGGCTGCAACACAAACGCCGCCGGGGTGCTCCACAACTTCCCGCTCAGCTTCCTTTCCGTTTGGTAATAGAATATCATCTACACGCATATGAATGATGCGTCCATGAAACATATATTTTTGAGAGACGGTTTTCTCTGATAAATTCATAGAAAGCCTCCTTTCTTTGAGGAGTGGTTATCATATATAGTATTGTGCACCAAAGAGAATATGATTATCTCGAAGTGATGGATACGATTAAGGCATTGTCCAATGAGTTTTATTTTTTAAGGACAACGGAACTGGGGAAAAGCATCGTGGGCAGAAGCATCCCGGCATTGCAGATCGGAGTGTCCGATGAAAAAATCCTGTTTGCAGGCGGCTTCCATGGTTGCGAACGTCTCACCACACTGCTGCTGCTCATTTTTGCCGAGCGGTTCTGTATGGCGCTGCGGGACGACGGCTATTTCAGCAGTGTTTCCGCCAGAACCACCTTGTTTGGAAAATCCATTGTCATCCTTCCCCTGATTAATCCGGACGGATATGAAATCGCATTGAAGGGCGCCTCGGGTGCTCTTCATATGACAGAGCATGTGAAACGCATCCTCGGGGACAGCGACATTGCACAGTGGAATGCAAACGCAAGAGGAGTCGATATCAACCACAATTTTGACGCAGGTTTTCCGATACTTCGTAAAATGGAAGAGGAAGAGGGCATCACGGGACCCTCACCCCGATGCTATGGAGGAGAAAAACCCGAGAGTGAGCCGGAAACCAAAATCCTGACCGAGCTGTGCCGGAAAGAAAACATCCGCCACGCACTTGCGTTTCATTCCCAGGGGGAAGAAATTTTTTGGAAATACGGAAACCGAACCCCGTCAAAATGCTTCAATATGGCAAAAATCTTTGCTGCCTCCAGCGGATATCAGCTAAAAACGCCGAAAGGAACAGCGTCCCACGGCGGTTTCAAGGATTGGTTTATCAATGAATTCGCCAAGCCGGCCTTTACCTTTGAAATCGGAAAGGGTACAAACCCTTTGGACCCTATGGGGTTGTATGATATCTACGAAAAGCTGGAGGAAACGTTTTTGTTGTCCTTGGTGCTTTGATTAAAATTGGTTCATCACCAGACCGGTAATCAGCTTCGGATAAAAATAAGTGGATTTCTGTGGCATTTTTTCACCGGCAGAGGCAACATCGCGGATTTCCGTGACCTTGGTGGGATTCATAATAAAGGAACAGTTGGCACTTCCGTTTTGCACCATGCCGACGGCTTCGTCAATGTCTCTGGTGTAGCCGAGGTTGACTTGGTTCGCCATGTTTTCCTTATCAATCCCAAACAGCTTTTCTAAAATAAGCGAGTGGAGAACGGTAACATCCAGCCCCTTGGAAGCGGCGGATACACCGGGCAACAACCCATCCATGACCGACAGATCCTTTAAGGTCAAAAGGGTGTAGTGTTCGCCGCCGGTATACAATGCAAAGGCTTTTTTGTCTTCCTGATACAATCTGTCCAAGGTATCACTGACGGTTTTGATATCCTCGTTTTCGCTGACGGTAAAGTATTCTTTACAGTCGGCGATTATTTTATCCAAATCAGGATTCTCAAGATTCTTCACAATTCTGTGGGTGGGGAAAACCACAAGTCCGTCATTTTCCATATTCACAAGCATCATCATGACATAGTCACAGCTGTCGCCTTCCTTCGCCTTGCCCGCTTCTCTTTGGGCGTTGCGATAATTCAAGGCGGTCTCATAGCGGTGGTGACCGTCAGCGATGTATAATTTGCGCTCTTCAAAATCACTGCAGACAGAAGTGATGACTGCCGTGTCGGTGATCACCCAAAGCTTATGTACAAGCCCTTCCCCGTCGGTGAACTCAA
>MKRK01000073.1:14821-23074 GCA_001896915.1 Clostridiales bacterium 43-6 | reverse complement strand
ATATACAAAGAATAAATCTGAGAAAAATTACAGCCGGTAGCATTCATGAGATTGAAACGGTCCGTTTTTGCTTTTGAGAGGGTTTCCTCATGGGGTAAAACAATCCCTTTGCTGAACTCCTCCAGCTTTACTCTGCACACAAAGCCCTTGATGCTTTTCTTCACGCTGTTGTGTATAAATTCTATTTCATAAATATACAGGCCGTCCTGACTGTCACAGTCAAGCAACCCTTTTTTTTCAAACTCTGCAAGAACCCTGCCTGCTTCGGTGTATGGATTTGCGCCGTCCTTGGGCAGCTCAAGCCGGATGATATTGTTCGGGTTTTTCGCCAAATAGGCTTTTCTCTGCTCCTCGTTGATAATATCATAGGGCGGACAAACCAGCTGACCGATTTCTCCTGCCTTCTCTGTAAACCGCAGTGCCTGAAATGCTTTGATTTCTGCCAAAATGATCACTCCTATTCTGTATTATTCATAGTTTAAATGATTAACCCTCTATAGTCAATAAAATTGTTATTCTGTGCTCAGCTTGTCAAAACTAATTAGGACGGAAAAATAATGCTTTATTTTTCCTCTCCATTGATGTAAAATGCTATAGACTGTGGATTTAATATTTATAGTTTGTTTACATATCATACCTTAATTTTTGGTAAGATACACAATGGAAACAATCAACTGGAGGGATAATGATGATAGAGGTAAATAACCTCACGAAAAAATACGGAAATCATCTGGCTGTTGAAAACGCAAGCTTTGTGATCAACGACGGCGAAATCCTCGGCCTGCTCGGGCCGAACGGCGCAGGAAAATCAACCATCATGAATATCGTCACCGGCTATTTGTCCTCTACGGACGGCAGCGTGACCATCAGCGGCTATGATATTCTTGAGAACCCTGTCGAAGCCAAACGGCACATCGGCTATTTGCCGGAGCAGCCGCCGTTGTATGTAGATATGACGGTGAAGGAATATCTGAATTATGTATATGACCTGAAAAAGGTCAAAATTCCCCGCAAGCCTCATTTGGCTGAAATCTGCAAGCTCGTTAAAATCGAAGGTGTTTACGATCGTATCATTAAAAATCTTTCCAAGGGTTATCGTCAGCGTGTGGGGATTGCCCAAGCGCTCATCGGAAATCCTGACGTTCTGATTTTGGACGAACCCACCGTGGGTCTTGACCCGAAGCAGATCATTGAAATCCGTGACCTCATCAAAAAGCTGGGGAAAAATCACACGGTTATTTTCAGCTCGCACATTCTTTCCGAAATTCAAGCGGTTTGCGAGCGTGTTATCATCATCAATAAAGGCAAAGTCATTGCCGATGATACACCGGACACCCTATCCCGTAAAATTTCGGACAATCAATCCCTTGTAATCAGGGTTGACGGACCGTACAAAGCCATTGAGACCGAGCTGAAGACCATTTCGGGCATCAAAAAAGTAAGCTATGTGGGCATTCGTGATTCGTTCCAGGAGTTTATCGTCGATCCCATCGTTGGCTATGATATCAGAAAACCCATGTTTAAGCTTCTTGCATCCAAAAACTGGCCTCTGATGTTATTGAAGAGCAATGAAATGACCTTGGAGGACATCTTCTTACGCTTGACCGATGACAGCTCGGAATCAGTCAATTTAGAAAAAGTTTTGAGAGAATCAAAGGAAACCAAACTGGCCGAAGCGGCGCAAGAGACGGATGATGATAACGATGAAATCATCAACCAAATGATCCATAACAAGGAGGATAAATAATGAAAGCAGTTATGAAAAGAGAGCTGAAATCTTATTTTACGACCTCACTTGGGTATTCCATCTATGCAATTCTGACCTTTTTGGGCGGCATCCTATATATATTTACATTTCTGATCGGCAGAGGCACTCTTGCCAATACAGTGTTTTTGTTTATGCTGGGTATTATTTTGTTGATTACCCCTATTTTAACCATGCGCTTGTTCAGTGAAGAAAGGCGGCAAAAAACAGATCAGCTCTTGTTTACTTCATCGGTAAAGCTAAGCAGCATTGTTTTGGGTAAGTTCTTTGCAGCTGTGATTTTTTTTGTCACGTTCTTTGTTCTTATGATTGTGTATCAGGTTGTGTTATCCTTCTTTGCCAAGACCGACTGGATTATTTTCTTTTCCTCTTTACTGGGAATGTTTTTGTACACAGTGGCTCTCATCACCATAGGAATGTTCATCAGCTCATTGACCGAAAGCCAGATCGTTTCTGCCTTGGTCAGCTTTTTAATTTCCTTTTTCTTCATCATCCTTTGGATTGCCCAGAGCCTGGTGGAGGACGTTTTAACCGTGTTTTTCCCCACCATGGGATGGCTTTCAACCTCCATCGGCTGGATTTCCTTCAGCGCGCGAAACCAAGCCTTCCTGCAAGGGATTTTCAATTATTCGGACGTAATTTATTTTATCAGCATAACGGGATTATTCCTGTTTTTGACCGTTCGTGTGCTGGATAAAAAGAGATGGGCATAGGGAGGGTTATTATGAAAAGAAATGTTTTTAAAGGCAAAGCCTTCAGACACGGCTCCATGGCAACGTTATTCACCGCAATCGCCATTGCGGCCACCATATTGATCAACATTCTCGCCATCGCACTTGCCGCCAGATATCCGCTGAAAATTGATTTAACACCCCAAAAGGAACATTCTCTTTCGGCAGAGACTGTAAAATATGCGAAAGCCATTGACAAGGATGTCACCATCATTGTAACGGTAGACAAAAACAGCTATAAAAACAGCTACACGAATATGCTGACGGAATATGGTTATAAGGGCAGCTATTTTGAAGATTCTACCGCCGGCAAATATTTCAGACAGGCAATGGAATTTTTAGACCAGTTCACAAGACTGAACAAGCATATCAAAGTGGAGTATCTGGATATGTACGACTCTACCTTTGAGTCCGTCAGTGACAGATACAAAAATGCGGAAATAGGCTATGGCGATTATATTGTGGAATGTGAACAGACCATCAATGGGAAAAAAATCACCCGCAACAAAATTCTTGACATCAATGCATTGTTTAGTGTGGAAGACCCGAACGGAACGGCGGCATATGGCGGCGCATATCAGATCACTGGCTCCAAGGTGGAGAATGCCATAGCCAACGCACTGAACTTCGTAACGGTATCCAAAACGGATTATGCAAGATTCATCACAGGCAATGACTCCATGCCCTCCACCAATCTCCAGAACATTTTATCACAGAATAACTATGTGGTCAGTGAAATCGAAAGCCTGTTTAAAGCCGATATTCCTGCAGACACCAATCTGTTGGTGATTTCGTCGCCCATGAATGATTATTCACCCGACGAAATCAAAAAGTTGGATTCTTATATGGAAGATACAAAAACAGGTCGCAACCTGATTTATTTTGCCAGCGGATCCCAGACATCCCTTCCAAGACTGGAAGGCTTTCTGAAAAAATGGGGCATCTCCTTCCAGGACGGCGTGGTCTACGAAACAGACAAAGACCTTCATGACAGCGGAGACAATACGATTATTCAGATGATAACAGGCGAAAGCAGTTATACCGAAGGAATGAGCGAATTCTTTGCCGCTGCTCACAACAAGCCAATGAAACTCGATTTTACAGACAAAGATAAATATCACACCCAGTCGATTTTGACTTTTGCGCCGACCTCTGTCATTATGCCCCGGGGCTCTGACACCAAAACATGGAAAAGTACAACCGCAACGACAAAAGGTCCCTTTGAGGCGGCAGTCATGAGTACCTATGCCATCAGTGCGACAGATGTGGTTCGTTCCTCTAATCTTCTGGTGTTCAGCTCTGCAAACTTCATGTCTGAAAATTGGCAATCCTATCAGAAAAACGGCAACGAAAGTTTGATGATCAGAATCGCCAACAGTATGGTAGGCAGAAGCGGTGATGTGTATAGCATCAGTACTAAAAAAATAGATACTGCTGCGTTTCAGTCAAATGCAACCATCAATCTGATTATCGGGATCATATTCATTCCGGGACTGACATTGGTATTTGTAGTCATTGCAATCATTGTTTATACCCGAAGGAGGAGAAGATGAGTACCAACGACAATAAGGACTTTGAAAACTCAACCATCTTTGATAAGCCGGAAATTACGGAAAAGAAGAAAAAACCCAAAAAAATGATTTCTTTGATCGCAGGTATTTTAGTGGTGGCACTATTGGGCGGCGGAGTATTTGCAGTCAATGTGCTTTTCCCCAAAAAAGACCCGTCCGACATTACTACCTCCCAGAATGTAATTAAGGTAACCGACACCTTTTCGTCACCAATTACCGAGATAACTGTGAAAAACGCATCGGATACCTTTTCCGTGATTCCCTATGAAGGGAAGGATGCGGAAGGAAATAAGACAACCTACTATAAGCTGAAGGGCTATGATAATATTCCGCAGAATGTGGAGATGGTGTCCCAGCTGGGTGAATTTATTCAGGCAATCACTGCCACCCGACAGTTGACTGACGATACCACAAATCTGAAATTCTACGGGCTGGATAAACCGACCACCGTTCTGACCGCAAAGTTGAAAAACGGAGAGACAGTTGTCGTCGAGTTTGGCGCAGTTGCACCTGACAAATCGGGGAATTACTGCAAAACCACTTTTAAGAAAGGGATTTTCCTGGTATCCACCGATACGATAGTCCGATTTACCAATCCCAAAACAAAGTATATCAACACGGAATTGATCCCTGCTATGGTAGCAGAAAGCGAAAAGGATGAGTATTTCAGCACTGAGGCAAAACTGATAAAATATGAGAGCATCACCCTGTCGGGATCTCTGCGCGAAAAGCCCATTGTTTTGGGGTATGACAGCAATGCCAAAAGCTCACTGGTTTATTTGATTACGTCGCCCATCCAAACCTATGCCAATCCGGATATGATAGCCAGCATCCTTGATCCGCTGGCGACAGGCATCACGGCTGCCGATTCTTATGTATTCAATCCCACCGCAAAAGATTTGAAGCAATATAAACTGGACAAACCGGAAACCATCATCCAATATGTTGTTAAAAACAAAATTATAACCATCAAACTTTCGGCAACCTCTGAAGAAGGTTCCTATGCGGCATTGGTCAATGATTATCCGGTGATATACAAAATGTCCGATACGATTGTTCCCTATTACAGCATGCAAATAAAGGATATCCGTTATTCTTCACAGTATATGGAACCCATCACTTCTGTCAGTAATATGACCATAACCGCTATGGGCAAAGCAAAGACATATAACCTGACCCATGTTAAAAACGCCAGCAGTCAGGATGATGTCTTGGTGGTATCCGACGGAAAAGAATTCAACTCTGATAATTTCTCCTATTTTTACGGCTATCTGACCTTGTTAAGCTCGAATGATTATACAGAACAAGGAAAGCCCGGCACAAAGCCCTATTTATCAATCCTTGTGAATTATAACACCGACAAAAAGAGCGACCTGCTGGAATTCACAAAATTCTCCGATCTATATTATTTCTTTTCCATCAACGGAAAAGGTGATGTATTGATGGATTATAAAAAGGTCGAGGAGCTAGCCGGCTATGCCAATGACTTGGCAAACGGAAAAAGTGTTCCATACCCGTGGAATTGACGGTTAGTCGAGGGAACACGAAAAATCAGAACAGATATGACAAAGCCGCTGAAACATTTACGTTTCAGCGGCTTTGTCATATCTGGAATATATAAAAGATTATATCATTTTCTATTGCTATTTGGTTACACCAGTCGGTATAATAATTCACGAGCGGGGTTGAAGCTCAACCCCGCTCGTGAATTGTGATTTAATAATAAATAGATTGGTTGCGGCATTAATATTAATCCAATACTTGCCCAAGAATTATTCAGTAGGCATTATTTAATATTCATTGGTGAATATTTTTTTAAATCGATTATGAACTTTCCAAAACAATCATTTGTATATTCGCCTTCATAAAAACTGTAGATTTTATCGTTTATTAATATAATGTTTTCTATACCGTCCAATTGATAATTATTTACAGAAATAACATCCCTACTATGAACCTCATCAATCAATTTTTTCAATTCGTCAAATTCAATTTTGCTTAAAACTTTCTCCTGAACTGCTTGTTTCGTTATAAAATTATCATCTTTAATGAAATTTCCAGATTGCATTTTATTGGGAATCCCCTCACCATATGAAACACTTAATGTTCCATCTGATTCTAAATTGAATAAGTAAATATTAGAATATGAGCCAACAGGATAATTTGCAACACGCATTATATAATTAGGATTATTAATTGTTTTATTGGAATTACATCCACATAATAATGAGATGATAAGGCACAGAATTAATACTTTTTTAACCAAGTTTATACGCTCCTCTTATTGATAATTTATGTTCTTCCCTTAGCATATTTTCAGTGACATCGATGTTCTTATTTATATAATTTTCATCAAGACCGACTGTTGCAAGTTCTTCTACTCTTACGTTTTCCCATTGTGTTTTTCCATTTGCATCAGTATACCAACGTTTTTTCTCATCAGCTGTTCCATTCCAATATACAATCATTCTAGAACTCATAGCTCTATCTGCATGAATTAATTCATGTCCAAGAATTATATAATTAGGAGTCTTAGTTGGATGACATCTTGTTGATACTTGCTTTGAGGTTGGGTTATTATAATCTTTATAGTAACAAAGAAAATTAGGATTATAATTCGGATTCCATACAACTGTAGATCCTGATCCCTTGGTACCACATGCATCTTCACGATTAATAGGCGTACATTTACCATTTGCAAGGCTATAATCTAACGTTATGGTACATGTAAATGATTTATTATTAATTAATCTACTGATTAACAAATCTCCTTTAGGCGTTGTAGCAGTAAGTTTTCCGTTAGGTGATGTTAGTTTATAAACACCATTTCTAACATCAACCCCTACCCAATCAATTCTCCAACTAGTTAAATTTTTTAATGCTTGCGCTATAGCGTTTCTCCCGTTTTGATCTGCCTTTACCATCAAAACATGCCCACTCGGATCCGTATACATCACCGGATTGCCGCTGCAATACCCATACATATTATACGCAAGATTGTCGTCCTGTACCGTATCCTCCTGGGTAAACCGTTGCATCCCCGGGTCATAATACCTTGCGTTCAGATAATACAGCCCTGTCTCGTAATCGGTATAGTATCCACGGTAGCCGAAGGGATAATTGGTTTCGTCCCCGGCGGTTTTGTTGCCGTATGCGTCAAAGTCTGTCCCGGTTGTGACCTTTTGTCCGTTCGCATCGTGTACGGTAGAAACCACATCGCCCTGTGCATTGATGCTGTTGGCAAAAATTTGTCCGTCCTTCAGATAGCCCAGATTGTCCTGCAGGTACAGCCATGTTTCATTGCCGTAGTCACAGATGATTCTGCCGCCGTTCCATATACTGCTGGTGCCGTTTTTCTGAATTCTCTGGTCATTGGCATCGTATTCAAAGGATGTCGTTACCGTGTTCACTGTGATGTCCGAGGTTCTGTTCAGCGTATCGTACCCATACGTCTTTCTGGTCACCCAGTTATTGTTAACGAATTCATCCTGGTTTTGCAGGTTGCCTGCCTCGTCATACAAATACCGGTAGGTGTTGACAATGTCATCATTTTCGTCTCTGACGGTTGTTCCCGTGATCTGATTGGCGCTGTCAAAGGTATTGCTTGTGGTTTTGGTGTTTGCTGTGTTGATACAATCCTCATAGGCTTTTTCGGTTACATTGTTATGATCATCAAAGGAATAAAGGGACTGCCATTGTACACTGCCCTGTCCGCTCCCGAAGCCTACGTAGGTCTCTCTCTCCAGCCGGTTCAGATTGTCATAGGCATAGACCGTCAGATCCTTCTGATCCTCATACATCACCGGCGGATATGTGCAAAATCAGGCACGTCCCCAAATCTTCCCGTCCCCAAATCTTCCTGTCATACTCCAGGGTGTTATCAACCAATAGAACCGTCCCCTTGGGGTCATCCTATCTGCTCTGAAGCAGTCGCTTGACTGCTTCGGAGGATGAGACTGATTTAATTGATTTTTTCAAGAGAAGTCCCGTCCAATTTCATCCTGTATAAATTAACTTCATGTGTTTTCTCAGTGTCAGCGTTTATGTTTTGTGCGTAAATCCAATCATCAATAATACTATAATTTTGTAAATCAATGTTTTGCTTAACACTGGTTGTTGAATAACTATTTGTATTAATCTTGAGAAGATTTCCGGTTTTCGTTTCTAATGCAAAAGCAAATTTGTC
>MKRK01000073.1:14332-14810 GCA_001896915.1 Clostridiales bacterium 43-6 | reverse complement strand
ATGTCGAACCTAAGTTTACAGTTTTTTTAGTAGAAAGTTCATAGACATTAATACTGTCATTTCCGCCATCCCAAATGTCATAATAAATTCTGTCGTTATATATTTCAAAAGCTATTAAATCATTTTCTATACTAAGTTCACTTTTTACATCACCGCCATCAAGATTAGAGCTGTATATGGTATTACTGCTATATTCAGTCATATAATAAATTTTTGAATTGTAAAAATTGTAATAATATATGTCCTTGAGTATAACTGTTTCATTGCCGAAAAAATCTCTTTTAATTATGGATGGGTGTTTTTCTTGAAAATCTTCTTTTTCATATCTGCTGTAATAAATATTGTCATTCATTAAAACCGGAACTCCATACGAATACTCTTTGTTTTCTTTGAAAAGAGGAGTTGATTTCATGCTTTTTAAATCAATTGTGATAAACTTTACAATGGGGCGAGGTTCCCCATTATCCGTCAACCTAAT
>MKRK01000073.1:6142-14276 GCA_001896915.1 Clostridiales bacterium 43-6 | reverse complement strand
CATTATTTGTATAAACAACTTCTTTTGATGATAAATCCTGAGAAAACTTTAAAATTTGATTTTGATAGCTTATATATAAATATTTTTTATATGCACATACAAAATTTAGCCGTGTTATTTTTTGAGGTAAATTCATTTGTATATCAGATGATGTTGTTTGAGAATAAGTTGTTATTTCTGACGTATTTATTTTCACTTTAGAACAAGACGACAAAAATACAATTGTGAGTATAATACAAGAAAATGCAAGTATTTTCATTCGTTTTTCTCCTTTAATTATATTGCTTTTATACTGATAGAAATTAATATTTACTAAACATGTTCCTCATATCCACGAAACTTTTTAATTCAAATTTATACGGAGACCTTCTTGCTTCAAAATGCAAATGTGGTCCTGCTGAATTTCCTGTATTGCCGGATTTTCCTATTGAAGTTCCAGAATTAACTGTTTGGCCTTTATTTACTGAAATACTGTTTAAATGGGCATATAAAACTTGGCATTTTTCTCCCGTAATAAATGATTCGATTATTATACAAGTTCCATAACGGCCGCTCCAATTACCATATTTTACATCAGTAGCTTTGTTCGCTCCAGTTGAAGTAAATAATACCTTCCCGTAAAAAACAGATTTCACATCAGTTTCGGCAGAAATAGAAAAATCCATTCCGCCATGTAATTTTCCACTGAGGCTTCCAGTTCTTTTATAATAAGGCCAATCAGGTTCGTCAATTACACCGCCTTTCACAGGGCGAATGAGTGTAGTGTTTTTTCATTTATTGAATTAGTGCATATGCTATACTCTTATTGGTTGCAGAATAATAAAAGACAACGTCATTAATGATTTTGATTCCCAATGCATAATTTACATCATCCATCACTAATAATTCTTCTCTCTTATTTGTTTTCAAATCATAAGCATAAAGATGGTTCTTTCGTGTTCCCGATTCAGAAATATAAAACAGCTTGTATCCACTTGAATAGACGGATAGATAGTTTACTCCCTCGTTGTCATTAAACCCATCAATCAGTATATCGTTTCTGCTCTGATCCATCCTGAAAATCTGCGCGGGTTCCCGTGTGGTGTAATACAACTGATGGTTTAATACAAATACGTTATCATACAAGTCATATGTATCGACTTGTTGTGATGAAATTTCATATTTTGAGATACCGTCTCCACGCAGTAAATCGATCTTGCCCGTATATAAATCTTTACGAAAAATTGAGAAGCTTTTTTCTTCATGATCAATAAAGTAAAAATATTGATCGAAAAATAGATATTCTGAGACATCGTCCGCAAAAACTTCCGCCTTCTGTGTTTTCAGTGAATATCGAATGAATGATGTTCCAGAAGCTTTAATGTAAATATACTGATCGTAAACTTTAAAATAGCCAAGACTATTTTCAACTAATAAGTTTTCTACTTGGTTCAAATTAAGAATTTTTTTAAGATTACTTCCATTTAAATCAATCCGATAAATTGTTGTTTCGTCTTCACAAAAATAAAGTAAGTTATTGTCTATGCAAAATGATTCAATAAATTCACTTTTCACCAAAACAGTTTTTGTTTTATTCTTCTTATTATATTTCATAATTCCAATGTTTGAAATATAATATACACTTTCCTCATTTTCTTCTATAGTTGTGACTTTTATAACATCATCCGCCCAAAATGAATGGGCAGAACTTTGAGATGGGTTACTTGAATTGTTATGACTTGATTTTGAATCATTGCTACACCCAGAAAGAAATACAATTATAAATGTAGGAATTAATAACAAACTAATTGTTAATTGTTTCATCAAAATACATCCTCCCACTTTGATTAATTTGTCTATTGAGCGATTCAGTATCTCTTACCCAAGAGCTTTTTGAACGGGGGGAATTAATAACTTGAAAATCACCTGTTGGTCCATAAAATCTATTTAATGAATAACCTAAATCCCAACATATACTAATTGAGACTTCACCCGGAGTCGCACCTCAGGGTCCAGTATCAGCCATGACTGCCAATTGATAGTTATTTGTAGTATGATCTTTTACCAATGCAACAACACCTAATTTTGCTTTGCCACTATAGCCGCCCGGTAACACAACATAATGATTTATTTCGGCATCAAGAACACCATTTAATATTGAAGTTTGGCTTTGATGGGTTCCCCATATTTTTCTTTACCGTTTAGAGTAATACCATCCGCATCAATCTTCATTTGTATAAAAGGGTGACGAACCCTTTCCCCGCTAGATTTTCAGTTTCATTTGTGATAAGATCCATCATGGAACTTATCATCACTCATTCCAAGCATATAGTCGCAGATATCACAGCCTGCTATCTTTTTCTTTAAATACAATATATCTGTAGCATCATATTTGTTTAAGCTGGCACCATATCCCAAGCTTCAATTGATTACTTGTTTGTAAGCACCTTCTGTGCTTTGCACTGTCTTCAGAGGTTCCAGCGTTCAGGCGTTTCAGGTTGTCATATGTGTAGGCTCTGTCTGAGTTTGATTGCCCCGTTGTGTCCCCTATACCAATTGTATCCTTGCTCAACCAAAGATTATCTCATATAATTTACATTGCTTTTTATTAATATCTTCCTGAATCCCTATAACGAACCTATTATCAACATAATCAAAATTCACATTGCCGTTAATACTTTTAATAATTCCTGAAAAATCTACTTCCTTTACCATCTTAAAATCGTCAAAATTATAAATACGACAAATCATACTGTCTGGACCGAAATAAACGCAAAAATTCTTCTTGTCTTCTGACCATTTTATATTGCTTATTTCCGTTAATAATAACCCATTAAAATCAACAACTTTTTCAGTTCCACTATCTATATTTCGAAATATTACTTTTTCATTCTTTGAAAAAGGGAGTAATACAAGCCATTTATTGTCCGGAGTTATTTGTAATGGAATCAAATCACGGGAGAGTACTTTTAATTGTTTTTTATCATATTGATATTTATAACTGGTAAACCCTTTGACATTTGCCTCATAGCTCTTCTCAGAATAATAGTCAAAATAAACATTCATTTTACTATCCCAAAAAACATTCGCTACATAATATTCCATAACAAATAGCTTACTCTCAAATATTTTGAAGCATGTCATATCAGCAATATCGTAAATTGATACCTTTTGGATATATTCATAGTCCTTTGATGTTTTATGATATGTTAAATATGATATTTGTTTTTTGCTTTCATCCATACTATAGTTATATTGAAAACAATCAATTGTTTTTGCACCGTTGATTTTTATAATTTCCTTATTTTTTGATTGAATATCATAGATTACCGATCCTAAAATCAATACACATTTATTATCTAGCCATTCACAGGGTGCTTTATCTTGTGCAAGATCGAATGCTTGTTCATATAATACCGTATCCGAATCTCCTTCAAAAAACCGATATAACAATTTTTCATGTGTTCCACTATATTCATAGCTGATATAGTGTTCTTTATTGGGTGAGAATACTTTTTCCATCTTCTCATCACTGATATCAATATTTTTATAAAACTTGAAGCCCAATTCTTTCGATGAAGTAGTCACTAGGCTGTTACCTGACACTTGTTTAGATGAATCCATGTTACGAACGGAATTTGAACAGCCTGATAAAATGCAGATTAATAAAATGATTAAAACCATTCTCAATTTCATACTCACTCACCCTTAAATTAAATTGTTGATGCAACCAATACTATTCATTCTGATACCCATAGGGTACGCCGGTCAGTCCTTTATACACTTACGTTTCCGCTGTTGTCTCATTGTAGTTCAATCTGATTTCTATGTCAATATTTGTTACAATATTGTAATCACTTATTTGTTTACGCTAGCCGGTATAATAATTCACGAGCGGGGTTGAAACTCAACCCCGCTCGTGTTTGGTGATACCTTGGGATGTTCTGTACAAGAGAACCATTGCCTCGCAAACATATCAACCGCCTTCTTGTTTTGCTAAGGTACAGCCGTATAAGAGAACCTTCTCCTCGTTTCTAATTTTTCTTCTGAAGGTCCCCTACCTCTGCCGTTAAGTAAGCTCAATATAAATCTTTTCTTTAACTTGTGTATTACCCTGTTCTAATTTAATCGTAACAGTTGCATCATATATCATACACAAATCTCCACTGTCGTTATTGCCTAAATATCGATCAGATTTTGAAACGATTTCATATTTAATCAATTTATCTTTTAATTTTTCTTTGATTTTTCTATCTAATTTTCCCAATATTTCTTTTTCATTTATTTTAGGTAGTTTAATTTTATCAAATGCTTTGTACTGTTCTACTGAATAACTTAATACGTCTCCATTTTGATTTATCATTAATTCAATGTGATCATCTGTATTATATCCGCCCTTCAATTTTGAATATGATATCAGGAACATTGGGACCTTCGGCTTATATGATACAGGATCCCAAAATACACAATCAATAAAAGTATATTTTTCTAAGTCAATAAAGTCTTTTAAAAATGCATTTGCTCTGTCTTTCATTTGTTCATTGGACAATAGAGCATTGTTCGTTTGTTCGTTTGCACTGTAATAATTGCTAAAAGGATTTAACTCTTCATTTGTATACTGAAAGATAATTCCCCATCTTTTATCAAATGTGAAAGCATTGTACTTATCATCAAAATAAGTGCATGAATCCTCCGATTCCCCAATAAATTTTATAGATTTTTGAGAGTTCAATATTTTAACTTCGATAGTTTTGGGAGTCTCAAACATAAAGTTAACATAATTATATGACTTCTTATTTAATAAAAAGAACACGCTTATAATTATAGATATTATAACTATAATTAATAATATAAATAATATAATTTTCGCTTTTTTCATTAGTTATTTCTCCTATTCATATGCTAATAATCCAAATCAGTCAGCCCGTGAAAATGATAAACGTTCATTAGTTTGGTTGTACCTAGATCAGCATCTTTTCTTTTGTTCATCACTGTTAAAATAAGTTATAATAGCACTTTTATATATAGTCACTAAATAGGTTTGCCGGCTGTGGTTGGGAGGTTTCAATTCCTTCCTGTTAATTAGCTTTGTTATAAAATATATTACTTGCTAAATATGTTGAACATAAACCAGACCAAAACTTTGTTATACGTTGTTTCTATTGTAATTCAACCCGATTCCCATGTCAATATTTGTTACAACATTGTAATCTCTTATTTGGTTACACCAGCCGATATAATAAATCACGAGCGGGGTAAGAAAATCTTACCCCGCTCGTGTTTGGCGATACCTTGTGACGTTCTGCTGCATAAAAGGACCATTGCTTCGAGACTTGAATATGTACCATAATGAGTTAACTCTGCTCCTAACTTTATAGTGACTTCAAGGTATTAAATCATCTTTTCCGACTGTTGCTAACAAATATACTCCTTTTTGAAATTCTGTTACTATATCTGTATAATCATCTTGAATAACATCAGATGTATATCTTAATGAATATCTCATTTCATCAAGTATATGATATTCATATTGGTAATCAATATTTCCATCTTCATACAAAATCATCTGTATTCTATTGTCCTTGAAAAATTGCTTAATCAAATCAACTTCTTCATACGACAGTTTCTCAATGGATGTGTCAAGACCTGCTGTGCCTATTTCATTATTATCTTTATCATATCCTATTGCGCATTGACTATATTCACCTTTTATAATCATATTAATTTGTGTGTATATTTCTTTGTTTTGTTCAAACATTTTTTCATAATATTTTATCTGATCACTTGTTTTTGAAGGATATGCGTTATAATCTGTTATTTTTATTGTTGTCACATTTGCAATATCATGACTGCTATTTACATTCTTACATCCTGCATTTATTAACATAAGGCTGAATATTATAAAAATCAGATAAATACCATTTGTTTTAACTTTACATTTTTTCATTTTACCACCTACAAAGTTAATATTTAAAAAGGTTTATTACTGTATCCATTATATTTGGTAAGTGAATTATATGAAGATATGGCATAAGATCTAGGAACAAAAATTGTCTCTTTATAGTTGCTCCATATATAAGCAGATATTTCTTTGACAATACCTGCAACTTTTGGATTTTGATATATATATCTCGTTAATAAAAAAACATATTTTTCATCTTCAATCGCTTCACTTTTATATCTGTTGCCAATTAAACTTCGGCTTCTTTGATACTTGCGGTTGTACCATCCTGCATAGCTTGTCAGCAACGTATGCATGATCTTTTTGATATCACCCTGTATTTTTTCTTTTATAAATAGGTGCATATGATTGTTCAACAGGCAATATCCATATATCTCAAATCCTTTATCATCTTTTAGTTTCTTTATGATATCTATCATTTTTTTGAAATCTGTTTCTTCCTTAAATACTTTTTGTCTGTTCAGTCCTCTAAAAATAATATGGTACATTCCTGTATGGCTAAGTATCCTTGGCGGTCTACTCATTATCATCACCCATACAGAATGTACCATATATTGTGTTATTTGTCAATTAAGTCTGTGCAAATTCAGGCACGTCCCCACGTCAGTCCGTCTCACATACTCTAGGGGTGTTGCAATCAATAGAACCGTCCCCTTGGTCTTCCAATCTGTCTACCTTAAGGAGTTCACCCCAACCCCCCCCCCGTGTCCTCTATTTGGATTATACTAACGATATTTTTATTAAAAAAAACAAAACTATTGTAAGACTAATAAGTATTGCTGCCAGCAAAAATAAAACTAACCAATTCACTAATTTTTTTATCAATATCTAATATATTGATAATGATACAATTGTTATTATACTAATAATACATAATACAATATTTAAAATTGTCAACATTCAATCCCCTTATAAATCAAAATTTTCATTCATAATTCGGTCGAAATAAAAATTACAATCTTGAATCGCTTGGTATAATTGAACAATTTCAAATGTTAAACCTGCAATTTCAACTAAACTTGCACCAAGACCTATTAATCCTCCAATTATATAGTTACTGCTGTTGCCCCTGTAATAATTAAAGTAACTAATAGTGCGGCTATTGTTGCAGGCACTGCAATTGAATAGCTGAAATATCGATCAACACTTTCCTTATATGCCATCAATGTAGCAACATTCTCCTTTGTTCTTTATCATTTAAATATTTATTACCTACTTTTTGTATTTGTAATAAAAAATCAAGTTTAATATTATACTCAATATCCCAAAAAATGCACATATGATTATTGCAATATACCTGATAATGATTTCACTAAATAGTGTGTTCATATGTGCTAAAACAAATATACACATTAACGTTATAATTGTCAGCAATATATTATATATTATTTTCAACTAATATTCACCTACCTATCCGTCAACCAGGGTTGTAAAAACACATTGTCTCTTGAAAAGTATAGCTCGAGTTTTACTCCGCTATTATCAGCATTCAAAAAATCAATATATGAACTGAAGATTATCCCGGATGCACTTAATACTCCAGCAGCAATCGGACCACCCACTGGTATTGGTGCGCAGAGAGCTGCCATTCCATAATAATACGCTTGGCCAGCAATTTTAAGCTGTTCCGTTCCTGTCTGGTTAAAATATAAAACAAATTTATATCCGCACCATGCATCTGCCCTTTCAATTTTGTCTGTTCCTTCTCGTATCAATTTTGAAAAGGTTGATTCTTCACCTGTCAAATAACCCAATGCTTCGTACTCTCTTGGATCATAAGCAGGTACATCTATAGTTTTCATATAACTCCAATATGTCCTATATTCATCCGGATGTGCATTGTAGTAATTTACATATTCTCTTGATCTTACCTCTGCAGCAAAATACTCTTCTGGTGTGGTGTTATAATAACAATGATACCCGCTTGGATCAACATTATTAACCGGATTATTATTACAATACGCAAACAGATTGGTTCCCAGCAACTCGCCCGTTACAAACGCATCTGCATTAATAAACCGTCCCCATTGCGGGTTATAATATCTGCTGTTCAGGTAATACAGTCCGGTGTCCCAATCATAGCGATAGCCTCTGTAGCGGTAGGGGTTCATTGCGCCCACGGTGGATGCCAGCGAGCCGGTGATGCTTAATATATTCCCCCATGTGTCATATACATAGGATACCACCTGATTG
>MKRK01000073.1:3000-6127 GCA_001896915.1 Clostridiales bacterium 43-6 | reverse complement strand
TAGTAATACTCTGTGCCGTTCAGCTTGAAGGAGAACAAATTATTGTTATCATCATAGAAATAGTCCAAAGTATCATAGGGACTTACTTCTCTGACCACCTGATCCCCATTTAAATAATAATTCGTTACATTTCCGCTGATTCCCTTTTGCGTTCTGATGCCGCTGTCGTTGTACTGGTAATACGACACACCCCATGAACCTTCAATTGCCCGCAGCTGTCTGCCTTGCCAATACAAGGTTTTGTCCTCATAGGTCAGCGGATTCCCGATTTCGTCATAGGTGATCGCCTGACCGTTGTAGTAGGTTAATTTATCTTTCCAGTTGGCGTCACTATAACTATAATAAAGGGTTGCTGTGGTAGGGCCGGAGGGGTACTGCGCTTCAAAATAAGCCCACTCATATTTTATTCTGAGGTTGCCGCCTGTATCATAAGAATAAAAGATTGTTTTGCCCGTATATTGATTGTTTTCCCTAGTCAGCTGGTTCAGGCTGTCGTAATAATACCGGGTCTTCAACACACCGTTTTCGCTTATGGTTTCAATGTTTCCGTTTGCGTCGTAGGTGTAGCTCAGTGTGCTGCCGCTGTTTGTGATGCTCGACAGCAGGGTGGATGTTTTATTGGACGCACCGTCAACGTAGCTGTAGGTGGAAACATAGTTGTTCGCACCATTCAATGTCCTGGTGGAGGATCTTGACAATCCATCATATGTATATGTAAGCTTTTGCGTGTCGTTCACCTTGACGCCATAAATCAGACCGGACTGTGACGATGAGCTTGCCCCGGATCCATACACATAGCTGGTTTTGTAGGATGTTGACCCGAAGATATTAAAATAATCCGCCAAACGATTGTATGCATCATATTTAAATCTCATCTCATGATTTGTTCCGCTGACTCTTGTCAAGCGTTTCGCAAGATCATACGAATATGTGTAGGATCTGTTGCTTGATAAATCCTGGTGTTGATACAAATTCCCCTCATTATCATAGGTATATTTGTATCGGCTTGTCATGTTACTTAGGTCGGTTCCGTATTTACTTTCTATTACTCTGTTGTATTCGTCGTAGATATACCTGACCTTATAGTTGTTACCAAAGGAGTTGTAGTCAAGACCTCTGTTATTGGCCTTATAGGTATTGGTCATAAGAGTTTGTGTACCTACCAGCGTGTTTGTCACATTGCCAAATGTATCATAATTAATTTGATACCGATAAGAATCACTGTCACTGTGGGGCTTTATAGTTGACAGTCTGCCTTCCGCAGTATAATCATAACGGGTTGTATATGTATTCGAATCAGTGACTGCAGTAACAGAATCCAATTTTCCAGTATCGGTGCCGTTGTACTGCTCATATTGATATGTTTTCTGGTTCGATCTTGGATCGGTTACACCTTTCAATAATCCATTAGAGGAATCATAATTGTAAAAGGTCTGATTGCCCAGTGAATCTTCTGTTTTGGACGGATAATTTCCATCGGTTGTATATTCAGCGGTATTGGTAAAATATTTAGCATAGCTCTGAGAAACCGGATCAATACGCCATTTTTGGTTTGAATCATCGGTTTTTGCATCACTAAATGTTTGTATCTTTATATACTGCCCCGGCGTGGTGCCAATTGTCTTTTCTTCGGTGAGGCATTTATTGAGGGCATTAGACGGAATGATTCTGTATGTACCATCTGCTTTCTTGGCAAATTTCCATAATTGACCAGAAAAGCCAACATAACTGTAGAGTTTAACAATGGTTCCTTCCGAACTGAACATCGCTGACAACACTCTGCCGGTGGCGCTGTTAACAGAAACCAATTTGTAAAGTGAATCATCCCCGGCGCCAGAGACATACACCGCTTTCCACTTTTGTGTGTTGGTCGATTGTTGTGAATTTGTAACAGTATTAGCTGCGTTGGTATCCTGAGCTGAGCCGGTACCGGCAATATCAACCCTCCATGATGAATTGACTGCTGTTATGGTATATTCTGTATTGTTCACAATCGATCTGGCTGTTTGTAATGCACTTGTGGAGGCTGCTGTCGGGTTGCCATAACTATCATAGGTAACAGCATAACGTAAATCATTAGAGCTTCTGGCTTCCACCATATTGTGCTTTGAATCATAGCTGTAGGTGAATGATGTTCCGTCAGGGTTTATCATGGAGTTCAGATTATTGTTTGTGTAGTTAAAGCTGGATTCCGTCTTGGCTTTGTCGGCCGTTGATATTGCATTTCCGTTCGTATCATATGTATAGCTGTTTGACTCATCCCTAACAAGTTGCAAGGCGTCAAAATACGCTGTGTTTGCGTTGTAGCTATAGATACAGTAGATACGCAAGTAGATTGGTGTTATCGACGTATTGCTCGGATGTTTAAGACTGAATGTGCCCGATGTATACTGCCAGTTTGCATTGTCACTGTTAAACGGTATTATTATCGGATCGGGGCCGGTTGACCCATCACTGTATACTACCTCCGCACCAAGGGCAAATAGACGATTGTCAAAGCCTGTTGGGACTGAATTTGCCTTTGCTCTTCCGCTTAGCGTGTAAAAATCGCCTTGTGCTCCACCCACATAAACTGTCTGATATAGTTTCTTGGCGGTGTTTACTGCGCCGGTAATTTTAAACGCTTTCGTACCGTCTATCTTCGTGTTTTCCAGCACTGATGAATCTGAAACCAGATAGTCATAAGCAGCGTTCAAACTAGAGCCTGTCCAGCCCGAAGGAAGGGTGCTGGATTCATTCTCAAAGCTAGAATTTTCAAGCAGACTGAACCGATTCATTACCAGTCCTTTTTCCAACTGGAAGCAATCAAAATAGGTGGTACCGCCAGTAGCAGACAAGCAAAAAAACCAAAATGCTACCGTATCTGTCGGCAAAGTAAAGGATACCTTGACTCTGACCCAACCGTTCACATCCCTGCTGGGATCCGAATCATACACCTGGGTAGATTCAATTGATAAATTATGACCGGACTGATTGTAACCCTGCACAGAGAAGCGAGCTCCTGTTCCACTCGTTGCTCCATCCGTTTTGATATAGCATGACATTGTCAGGTCTCTGCCAAACTGTTCGGAATAATCATAGCCACGAGCAAAATAATTCCCATCGCTTAACATGAAAGAATGGGTAC
>MKRK01000073.1:0-2972 GCA_001896915.1 Clostridiales bacterium 43-6 | reverse complement strand
TGGTGGTGTGTACCAATCTGTCGATCCATTTTCTGCCCCACTGTTGGTCAACAGGTTAAATACCGGCTTGTTTGCAGACGCGGTCCCGCTTAGTTTGTTGTTTGATGAGTCAGCTGTATTCAAATATTTATATACATTGGTGTTGCCAAACTTATCTGAAACGTCAATAGTCCTTCCATAATTATCAAAATTGTAGGATGTATAATAATTATCATCCTCCGTCGCATAGCTACTATCATTACCGGGATCGGTGACAACCGTTGCATCCGGGTTTGTATAATCAAATTGAAGGCTGTTGCCATTATCACTTTCATCGGTATCATTAACGCCCAACTCGTCAATTTGGGTTAACTGCGGGCTTGCGTTGTCATCAAGCGTATAGGTGTATCTGATTTTATAAGAATCAGCCGATGTTACCTTGTTTAAAATTCCGTTGCTGTCATATGCAAAATAAGATGTAGAACCATCTGAATCCTGAATGGATGTCAATCTTCCATTTGTATAACTGAATGTAGTCACTCGGTTGTCAGGGTCTGTTATTGCGCTGATATGATCTCCATTCCTGCTGATATATGTATATCTTCCAGCACCGTCAATGATTGCCGTTACATATTCGCCGGCATAGACATATGTTATGGTGTTCCCATTCGCATCAATTACATTTTTTAAGTATCCGTTAGATGTAAATTTTAGAATATTATCATTTTTATCTTTAATTTGGTATATTTCAACACCGCCTTCAATAGGCCGGGTGAGCTTCGTGCTCGGATCAAACTCATCTTTCCAAACGCCCGTTGATTCTAAAGAAAAATAATGCTCGGTTCCGTCAGCGTCCGTTAATTTATACGGAAATGAATATGCCAAATCACCTGTTACAACATCAATACGCTGACTTATGTTCATCTGCCATCCATACCCGCTATTCAATCCTGCCGGTGTGGAGGGGTCGCTGTCGTTGGGGAAAAAGTTTTTGTAGTATTTTTTGCTGTTGTATACATGAGCGATTGCCATAGGCATCCGATTGCCGCTCATGGCAATGTCAGTATGTTGAAAAACCAGATTGCCTGTATAATCATTCACCCACCCTGTTCCGGCTTCTCCTGCCGAATGGCTGTGGTATGACCAATAGTTTTCCAGTCCTACATTGTTAACATAAGTAACGATAAGTTGTGGCACCAGGCTGTCATAAGGACCATTGGATCCCCACAATTCCGCTATGCCATTGCCCGAGCTTTCATCTGAGTATCTTAACATAATGCCATAGTTGTTGCTTGCATCATCTTGTCTGTACCAATTTTTTACAGCCTTGGTAATATCCCAGTTATAAATAGTGTTATTGTTAGTTACTTTGCTGTAATCCAATGCGGTTGTATCAAAATTACCAGACATATTGCTCCAGGTCAGTGAATATTCGTCCCAGCTGGAAGTTACTTGATGAGCTGTCATGGCATAATTGTATGAAGATAGATCCCAATCAGTGAATGTTGGATTCCCATACTCATCAACAGTAATTTTCGGAGCGCCATACATTTCCAATGATGCATCAATAATCATATCATTCGGGGTTAACTCTGGAAGGCGTGTAAACTTAACAAATGATCTGTTGATGTGATAACTACCATCCAGAAATTGTGTGCCCACCTTATTCGTCGCACCGCCAGCAAAAGTGCTATCGGGATTTGCAAGATCAATATAACCACAATCCATGGAATCGTAATTCCTAGTTATCTGAAAAGAAGGATCAACGGTTACAGGATAAATTCTGGATTTATCATTTAGCCATTCGCGATTTGGAGCAATTGTTAAGATAAAATCCTTTGCTTTCTTTACAATTGAGATGCCTATATCTATTGAGTTATTGCCTTTTGCATCATACATATATGGTTTATCGAAAACAAATACTTGATTGTCCTTATTATCATACAAACCAATACTTTTGTCTTTATTCAATTTTGGAGTCAGTTTATCACACTGCAAAGTAAAAGAAAACGAATTTATGTCATTTCTCTTCTTGATTACAATATCTTCTTTCAATTTGTTAGCTAACAAAGTATATTCAACGTTAATATCCTTGAGGATATCTTTATAGGTAACCTTCCTCTGTGTTTTTTCAACAGCCTTAATTTTTTCATCACTTTTTGCTATTTTCAAATTATTATATACATCACTATATAAATCAGCTTCTTCTACGTTTACACTTTCTGAATCGTTCAATCTCCAGCTAATTGAATAGCCATTAACCTGAATGTTGATCATGTTTTTGTTTGAAGCCGAAGTTTTGAAATTAACATCGTACAGTCCATTTGTATTGTTAATCTTCTTCGTTCCGGCACTGTCGATCGATTCCTGTAAAGTATTATCTATGTCCACCCATTTTTCATTTACTTTTTTATGAACAGGATCTTTATACATTACTGCAGTATAAGTTCCGTCGCTCATCTTAAAATGCTTTGTATTGAAGCCTCTTTTTGATTTTTCTTCTCCTATAATATAGGGAGAAGGTTCATTCTTTTTTGTTTCCGAAATAGGAATGGTTTCTTTATTCGTTTGTTTGAGAGAGCTTGCAGAGGCTGCTATTGGTACAATGGAAAAGCATAGCGCCATACATAGAACAATTGCAGTTACCTGTGTGAACATTTTAATTCGTTTCATTTCTTCATCCCCTGTTGTAATTTCGTGATATCATCACACATACAGTATAACCCAGTATGATACTTCCTGTCAATTCGTGTTATTTCACAAACATCCTTATCTGTTCTTGTTGTATTTTATACCATTGTAGATTTGTAACTTTTTAGAACCTGATAAAAAATACAAATTAATGCTTGACAAAATTTATAAATAGTAATACTATGTTATTATCAAATTGATAATAACATCGCATGAGTGACTCTTAACGCAAAAACAAATAACGGAGGTACCTATGATACGAATTGACAATAAGGAAGTAGTCATTGGCATGTTTCCCAATC
>MKRK01000072.1:8943-11008 GCA_001896915.1 Clostridiales bacterium 43-6 | reverse complement strand
GATATTTCTGTTAATCCTTTACCTTTAGAAATATCGATGGTAAAAAGCGAGTCTTTTACTTTAGACCCTTCAAATATATTCACAATAGATTCAACAGCATCAGATTGATATTGCTGATCAATAAATTTTAATTTCATCAATATCCCCCCCTAGATGCTTTTTACTTCTTCGACACCAAGTTTTTCTAATGTATAAGTTGCATTAATCTTGTCATTATCGTTTCTAAATCCAGATTCTTTGAATATCACATTCCGTGGTTTTAATTTGCCAATCTCTTTGACATCTTCTAATGAGATGTTGTTATCAAGACATACGATTAAATAGCCTTTAGCAATGCTATACATAGTTTTACCATTAACCTTAATCTCTTCAACAGGTTTGTCGAACACACCGTATTTAAGCATGATTTCGTATAAGACATCAAGACTTGTTCTATCTTCTTTGATGACTTCTGTTTGTGAGAAAATAGTATTTTCATCAAATTTGATGGTTCCATCCCAAGGAATGATATTCGTAGATTCAAGTTTGAACACCTTAAATCCATTATCAAAAGTTTCTGGATCAACGATGTTGTCATCAAGTAGCCCAGCTTTGTTTTTCTTTTCTATTAAATCTTGTTTGATTTGTTCACCTGCTCTACGGATACGATCTTTTCCAATTTCACATATGTTCTTATATCCTGCTTTATAAGCTTCTGAAGACTCATCTGTTAATTCTGGTAACTGGACCATGATAAATTTTCTGTTTCCACCGTCTTCAGCATTGAGTTGCATAACTGCATGAGCCGTTGTTGCTGATCCGGAAAAAAAATCTAAAATAATATCAGATTTTGATGAGCCAGATGTAATAAATTTTTTTATTAAATTTACTGGTTTAGGAAATTCAAAAACATCCTGGTTGAATAAAAATTTCACTTCTTTTGCAGACGTTTGAGAGGTTCCAACTCCTTCTAAATCAATGTCCTCAATAAGAGTTGCAAATGTAGATCCTTCCCTAACTTCAGAAAGATATCTTTTCAAAAATGGCGTTCCTGTGCTTAATCTGAACCCTACTCTACCTTCAATAATCAGTTGATTCATTTTTTCTTTATTGTATAACCAACATTTGTTGTTTGGCGGCCAATATTCCAAACCATTATTACTATTTAAAATAGGATAAATGCAACTTTCTACTAATCTCCCACCTTTTCCATTTGCACTCAAATCACTTGCTACCCAATCACCGCGCACATCATTATCTGGGTTCGAATATCTTTGATTTGTTTCTTCAGCTCTTGGTTGTAAGTATAGTTTTGAATCCACATTATTTTTGCTGTATAAAATAATGTATTCATGATTTTTACCTATTATTCTATCATTTGGTGCAGTACTTCTTCTTTTCCATACAAAAGTTTCGACAAAATTTATTTCACCAAAAATTTCATCTAATAGTTTTCTTGCATTCACAAATTCATTATCATCTATACTTATAAATATAACACCATCTGACGATAACAAATTTTTAGCTAGTATAAGTCTCGAATACATCATATTAAGCCAATCCGTATGAAATCTTCCATTAGTTTCCGGATTTGCTCTTGATGTTTGCTTTGTCTGTTCTTTGTAGTTTTGAATATTATCTTTAAAATCATCCTTATACACAAAATCTCCACCTGTATTATAAGGAGGATCAATATAGATCATTTTGATTTTTCCATAGTAAGTCTTTTGTAGTTGCTTCAATACTTCAAGGTTATCGCCTTCGATATATAAGTTTCCTGTGGTATCCCAGTTCTTGCTATCATCTTTCGATGGAATCAATGTTCCAGTTGATGGAGATTGTGCTAACTTAATTGTGTTACTTTTACCATTCCAAGTGAATTGATATTTTTCTACTCGATCATCTACTTGATCACCTAGGATAATTTTCAATTTATCAAAATCGATTTTACCTTCAGTAACGACATTGGGAAACAATTCCTTGATTTTTTCTACATTGAGTTTCTCTAAATCTAGACTTGTACTTTCTATTTTATTCATTAATCAGTTCCTCCTTTAAATCCGAAATGAATCTGTCAATTTCATGC
>MKRK01000072.1:0-8889 GCA_001896915.1 Clostridiales bacterium 43-6 | reverse complement strand
CATTGTTGCTTGTTTATAGTTACTATTTAACTCATTTAAATTATCTTTTTCATCTTCAATCTTTTTTATGCATTGCTTCAAATCCATTGTTTTTGGTATTTGTCTTGGAAATAACCCAATCAATTCGATTAATCTTTCTGAATAAACAATGTCGGTCAGTTTATCATAAAATTCTTTTAGATTTAACGCTTTGACATCAGATAAATTAAGTAACCCAAAGAAATCGAGATGCTTTTCATCTATCACAAAAGCACTTGTAGAATAGATTGATTCAATAACCGACTTATCCTTTGTCAATTTACTAATTCGTTTTGGTGCAAGCGACACTCTTACTTTATCTGCTATTAAATAGACGATTATTAGTGGATTTGGAAATGCTGCATGTAGTTTCTCATTTATTAGTGAAAAATGCTGTTCTGACTTAAGTGAAATCTGTAGAACATATATGGCTTCATATAAGTGCTCATCACTAACATAAGGTGGTATTCTTAGTGTTTGTGCATCTAATACCCCTTCAAGACAAATCGAATTCACTTCCGAATTTAATACTTTTTTATCTTGAGCTGTTGGATTAAGTTGATCTATGATCTCTTTTACTGATATCCGTTGTTTTGTTTTTCCTGATTTGGGAATGTGAAAATGCTCTAAAATATCGTTCATTTTACCACCAAGAATGTTACCAGTTCAAAATCATTTAACCCCGTTACCTTGTTATCGAGGATCGTTGACTTACCAAGTCTGAAGAGTGACTTGACACCTTTTTCTTCGATATATCCTTTGATATCAAAAATTGCTTTTTCCAGTAATGATGTGTATTTCTCCATCTTGTTACCATTTCTTGTTTCAGTGTTAAACTCATTCATCAGTTCTTTAATAATCTCATCCTTCCCAATACAAATAGCTTTATAGATATCGAGGATTTTTTTGGGATTAGTATTTTTTACTAAAATGCTACCATCATTTTTGACGTAAACTAAATGGTATGGATATAAAGAATTTTGCCCTTTATCTGCTTCATTGAAGTTCTTTTGCTTTAGACAAAAAATAACTCCTGGATTTGCATCATCTCTAAGTTTATCATTAATGTTTGTTACACCGTATATACCTGTAGGATATGACTCTAATAATCCAGGATGTGCTTTTAAATACTTATCTAAAGACATCATAAAATCATCTAAAGTCAAATCAGTAATTGAAATACCACCAGATAAGTCCTCTAGATCAACGACTTCATCCTGAAGTTGTTTTAGTTGGTCTTTACGATACTTCAAGTTCTTACTCTCAGGATTTAGTAAATCATCTTCGCCGGTTGCTGACAAATCTACCATCATCATGCGATTTCTCACCCTTGATTCAAGATTGATATATTCATCAAGTTCAAGATTTGGCCAGAAATTGACGAGTTGTATGTCTTTGTTTTCAGAGCCAATACGATCAATACGTCCAAAACGCTGTATGATTCTCACTGGGTTCCAATGAATGTCATAGTTAACCAAGTAATCACAATCCTGAAGGTTTTGTCCTTCAGAAATACAATCTGTAGCAATCAAGATGTCGATTTCTTGTTTCACTGCGGTTTTATTTGATTTCGGTGAAAAATGTACGAGGATTTCTTCAAAATCATTTCTTGCTTTTGGAACATTTGTCTTCGTAGCTTGTGAGCCTGTGACAATACCTGAATAGATCCCAAATTCATTTAATAACCAGTTTGATAAATTTTCATATAAGTAGACCGCTGTATCAGAAAATGCAGTAAATACAATGACTTTCTTATTGCCATGGTTCAAAGGGTGCTTGATTTTATCAGTGATTTGTTCTTTAAGTTTTAGAAGCTTTGCATCATCATCTACTTGTACCTTTGATGAAACTTGAAGTAAGTACTCCAAGGCAACTCTATCTTCTTCTAAATCAGCCTTCAATCTAATAATATCTAAGTCTTTGAGTTTAACTTTAACTTTAGTTCCTAATTCGAAATCATCAACTTCTTCATCATCGATTTCATCATTAATATCAACTTGATAATCTAAGCCCACTTCGATTTTTGATAGCATTGCATCCATCTTGTCTTTGATACGTTCAATCGTCAATTTAAAAGAATGTATACTGCTTTCAAGACGTTTCAAGATATTTACACGCATCAAATTGACTAAATTTCGTTCGCGGTCTGATTGTTTAAAACTACCTTGTCCACCTTTAACGACTTGTTCATAAAGTTTTTCATACTCATCCATCTTAGATGGCATAACATATAATAGTGGTGAGTAAATTGGCAGGTTTAATTTTGAAATCACGCCATTAACTTCATTTAATTTAGGAAACTCATGTTTCTGATCAATATCTGTCTTTATTGATAATGGTTTTAGTCTATTTGGAAAATCGCCTATGTCCTTTGTATCATAATACTTTTGGATATGCTTTCTACTTCTTGCAATGGTAACTGAATTTAGAAGATTAAAAAAATTGTAATCGAGTGTAGGTAGTAAATTTTCTGTTGTTTGATCTTCCTTTGAGAGTTTAGACCATTCTTTAAACCGATACTGGGCTAGAGTTAGTGTTTTTTCTATACTATCTATATTTAAATTAGTTTTAAATGCATCATCTCTATCTTCAGTGATAAACATGATTTGATTCCTTAAATCTGCAAGTCGATTATTGACTGGTGTAGCTGAAAGCATCAATACTTTTGTTTTAACACCGCTTTTAATAATCTCTTCCATCAATTTTTGATATCTCGTTTTTTTACCCTTAAGTGCTGGGTTATTTCTAAAATTGTGGGATTCATCAATGACAACCAAGTCATAATTACCCCAATTCACCTTGTTTAAATCAATATCTCCAGAATACCCGTTTTCTCTAGATAAATCCGTATGATTCAAAACATCATAGTTGAATCGATCATCTACCAGTGGATTTAATTTTGTGTTTTGTTTAAAACCAATCCAATTCCCACGAAGTTTTTTTGGTGCTAACACCAATACTCTTGCATTTCTAAGCTCGTAGTATTTCATGACGGCTAAGGCTTCAAATGTTTTTCCTAACCCTACTGAATCAGCAATGATGCATCCATTATACAGTTCCAGCTTCTTGATTGCACCGACTGCAGCATCTTGTTGAAAGTTATATAGCATTTGCCATACTTTTGTACTATGAATACCAGTTCTTTCTTTAATTTTAGCCATATCATCCATATTCACTAATTTTTCATAGAATAGATTATAAAGCGTAACAAAATACACCAATTCTGGTGAATTTTCTTTATATAGATTTGAAATATGTTCAAGAAGCTTATCTTTAACATCAACGACAAGACTTGGGTTATTCCATATAGAGTTATAAAACGTATCATAGTCCTCTATGATATTCTTCTCAGTTAATACGGTATTAAAATCCCATCTTTTTCTGTCGGAGTAACCTAGTCCATCGAGAGAAAAGTTAATGCCATTACCTGAGATTAAATATTCTTTGCCTTGTGGGTTTTTAACGCTAATATTACTTGAAGCAATAATGCCTGAACTAATAACTGATTTAACTTCAGCTTTACTCTGAATAAATTGATAACATTTGCTTGCAACTTGATTTTGATCTAGCTTATTTTTTAGTCCAATTTCAAGTGGAAATTCAGAGACATTTTTTTCTCTTTGAGTCATTTGAAGTTGAAATTCTTTTACCTCTTTTTGATTAATATCCAAGCGTTTTATAAATGTCGGTTCATTAAATAGGAATCGGATCTTATCAGATTCGTCAAGTGTTTTTTTAAGTTCATCGTAAGCATAAATCGTAAAAAAAGATGACGATATATCGATCTTTGCTTTTTTAAACGTATGTTCCTTTATGTATTCCCCTACAGAACCTCGTCTATTTGTATCAAGAACTATTGACATACGATTGTCACCTCATGCTAATAAATATATAAAAATTATAACATTTTAGGCATAATTTATCTACGTTGAGTTAAATGTTTCAAGATAATAATCTCCATTGTGTTAACGTTAATTAATCACAATCATCATTAAATGTTTTCTATTACCGATTAAATACTTTTATGCAGTTATTTTGCTTTTGATATTCCTAATGTTACGAAAAGCATACTTTTCACTTCATCATCAATTTGCCAATTATCTAGTAAATGGGCTGAAAATTTTAATGCGGTAGCCACTAAAAATACGGTCAAAGGTTGCTTGAAGTAGATATTATCTATGTCATTAACCAACTTAAGTTTATGTAGAAAAACTTCGTCACTTACGAAATCTTTCAGTTCAACTTTTTTAATAACTGGTAAAAGATTATTATAAATGTGAGAACTAATCCTTTTAACAATCTCTATTTTTAGATTGTGTTTGTTGCAAAACATAATTGATTCCTCAAGCTTTAAATGAAAAGAATTAATATCTTTATCGATAATGGTACTTGTATCACCAAAAATTTGGTCGGTCGTATCGATTAAAGCCATGCATCTAGCAACATTCCTCTTTATTGGATTCGAGACATTTACTGGAGATTTATAGACTAAATCATGAGTTAGTTCAGAATAAGCATGTTGAGTTAAGGTTCTAATTTGAACTTCACAAGTAACAGAATCTTGAGTAAACTTTAATCCGTTTTTTCTCTTAATTATTATGTGAGTCGATAAATAGTCGAAACTATTTGGATTGTCATTGATTTGGATATTAATATCTTTATCGACTCGTTTGTCCCATTTCGGATTGTCTAAAATCACTTTTTTCAAAATATTAATTTGATTCGGCAATAACACAACAAACCTAACGCCTACTTTATCAGTTATTTCAATAACAGGATCCTGATATTTTTTTTCTCTAAAATAAGCTTTTTCGTAGAATGAATTAAATTCTTTGTACCTAATTGTTACGGGTATTTTTATAATGTCATGCGGCTTATTAGGATCATATTTGACATTTTCAGATACAATATCCTTTATTTCATCTGCTAGGGATTTTAGCTCAGGAAAAAGTAAATTATACTCCTCAATTGATACTTTCTTCATTTTTGACTAACCAATTCGCCCAAAATTAAAGTTTGTGTTTTACCTGTCTCTGAATCATTAACAACTTTAACATTTTGTGCAATAGCTTGTGCACTTCCAGTTAAGGACAGTCCATTCGAATATTTTAGTACTCTTTTCTTTGTTAATTTAGTGGCCGTGTCTAAGTCTTTTCTAAAACCTCTAGTATACTCGTTTTTTTCCATAAATTCTGTATATGAGTCTCTATTTTCATTTTCTGAAAAATAAGAGTTTGCAAATTCTCTAGCTTCAACAATTGCAATCCCAGGTGAACCTAAATATGAGCTTAGTGCATTTTGAAGTGAATATTTTCTATCATCAGAAATAGTCATGCTAGAAATAAACTGACTGGTTAAAGCAAAAAATTGTTTTGTCAAAATTTTGCTAGTATCTTTTATATCACATTCTAAGAAATCTCGATAGAAATACCTTGCTGCACCAGTTGATGAAAAGTAATCCAGGTTCTTATCAAAGAGTACAACCTCGTAACCATCATCACATTTCTCGAATATGACAATTTTATATAGTTTTTGTTCGGATCCAAGTAATGAATTTTCAACTATCGATAAAGCAAATTTTTCTTCCGATTTCTCTTTAACTAATTGGACAGATGTATCTGACTCAGCTTTTAAAATAATCACACACTCATTTTGGTAGGTTCCAAATTTGCCCAAAAAAACTAATATTGCACTGTTCTTAATCGCACCTGCTCTTTGGACATTAGAAAGTTTACTTATCAAGTTTTTAGATATTCTAATAAACTCGTTTGTATTTTGAGTAAAAAGTTTTTTTACCAACTCAGCTGCTTTATTTGTATCTTCATCAACAAAAGCAACTTCGATGCTTTTACTGTTCTTTCCAAGAGCATCAACCATTCTCTCTTGAATTAATTTCATTGCATCTATGCTCATATTGACAATATCATCACTAAATTCAGGACTGAAATTGCTTTCACCCTTATTTTTAAATAGCTTATGAATAATTACTTTATTAAGTTTAAAATCATAAAATTCATTCATCAAAAAATCCTCCCGAGAACTCTCTACCTTTTCTGTAATTAATCTATCTAACCAACTATGGTTTTATGATTGTTGATATTCGTACTTTATTTTTCTATTTCTCGTAATTGCTGTATACCGTAATATAAAACTAAGCCACCTGTCGACACTTAAAGTGGAATCTTAGGAGATAAATCATTTTCAATATGGTAATCGTGCAGTACTCAATATTATCTTTAACTACATTACTCATAGATATAACTATTTATGTCTCATGTTCTATACTAATACTAGGATGAACTTTGGATTCGGCTTTATAGTCCTAAATACGATATATTATATTCATTTTTCTCATTTAGTGAAATAGTTTAAATCAATTAGCTTGTGAACTATGTCGTGCATTTCTGATTTACTTATCCATTTAGATGATTTGACAAAGGGAATGCCACCAACATATTCTTCTTCATATTCATATTCAGCTTTTTTTGTGTATAATCTCGTACCAGGTAGTAGCATCAACCTATTAAATCTGACTTTACATAGTTTAGGATTTACTTTTTTCGACAACCACAATAAATCTGAGTCAATATGATGAGTACTCTGATACGGCAATCCGAAAATAAAGCTTAACTCATGTTTTATCTGATATAAATTCAGTTTATCAATTATTTCCGATACTTTTTCCATATCTTGGACACGATTGACATGTTCCGTTACATATTCATCAATATCTTGTATTCCAAATTCTAGAATGCAATTTAGTTTGCGGCATAATTCTATAAAATCATTACTGATAGAACTAAAATTTACTTGAAATGACACAATTTCGGTATATTGAATCTCTATTAAATGCTCGACTATTTTTAAGTAATTTACCCCTATATTAAATGTTGGATCAATAAAATTAACCTTATGAATATTTTGAGTGTGGATATAATCTATGTCTTGGAACACAATTGGGAGTGGGACTTCGTGCATAGAATTCAAATTGTTATCGCGATGTGCACAATATTCACAATGATATACGCAACCGAGTCCAGAATAAAACCTTACTGATTTTACACTTTCATTAATACTCAAAACATTATTAGCATAAATTCGACCCAAATATGCATTATCAATATTTTTTATTATTATTTTAGGCAGATTATAGCCACTAACTAATTGATATACTGCTTCTTCAGCATATCCAACTATAAAGTGGTCTACATCTGGATATTTACTTACAAGAGATTGGACATTTGTATTACAAACACTATAACCTCCAAAGATCAACTTGTTATTCGATTGCTTGCTATTAATAATATAAGGCGCATATTGTTCGCTCCAAATGTATAATCCAAAAAATACTAAATCATTCTCAATAAATAGTGACTGTATATCATTAATTTGATTGATAACGTCAGATTTAGAATCAATTGACAGTTTTGTGATAGTCCAATGTACGCCTTTGTTTTGACAGTATGAAACTATACTAGCTACCGAGAACGATTCTTTGATTTCGTCTTTCCTGTGATCATCAATTGTGACAAAAAGCACTCTAACTTGATTCATTCTGCCATCTACCTCTCGTAAATGTTCTTTTTATGATACGATTACTCATTGAATAATTAAACAACCATAACATTTAATTTTAGCTTACGGTTTGTTACGAACCCTACTTATTTTACTTTCGTATTTGTATTTAATTGGTTCGCCCTATTATTCTGATTTGCTTTGAATTCTTTGGAGTTGGGATTCTTTTGATTAGCATAGTTGTTTAATTGATCTTTTGTATGTGTCTTTCCTGATATCTTCTTCATAGTAAATTCTCCTTCTTATAAATCTCAAATCTTTTCATAGCTGTTGATACTTGCTGTGCAGCAATTAGTATTACGGATATATCATCTGTAAATCCGATAGGTACTAAGAAATCTGGTATTAAATCAATTGGACTGACTAAATAGACCAGAGCACCAATGATTGTAAACATTTCCTTTGGCATTAGTTTAAACGAGGATGACGATATCATTGAGTGTTTCAACATTTCAATGAATGGGCCTAAAACACCAATTACATCTTTAATATATTTATTACCTGTAATCATGTTTGAAGCCTTTTGAATAGTATTTCTTATCTTGCTTTCATTCAACTTTTGAGCTTGATTCGATGATTTTATTAATGCAACCTCATACTTCTTATCTTTCATAAGTCCTCCAAAATGATTTCACAATTAGAAACAATAAAAAACCGAATTAAATTAAAACAGTCGGTTTGTTTATGTGCCTATATGCTTTCCCCTGAACATCGGTTAGATAATGATTTGTCAAAACATCTTTATTAAATACCTTCTCCCACAAAGAACTTAATAAATTTGACACATTATGGTTTGATTATATCACTTTTATATAAGAAATATATTGTTTTTTTGCTTGTTTTATAAAATAAAAGAAAGATTCATGTCTAAACAACAAAGTTCATCCTCATTTATATAATATTTCTATAAAAAATGACCTCTTTGCTATTGACAGCAGAGAGGTCACTCTTTTAGTTGTTTGATCATGTTGAACTCACCTTTCTAAAGTAGTGCTTTAAAAATTCCGAAGATTAGATCAAACATTGCTTTGATCAGTGCGAATCCAAATTCGATAAGTTCGCCAATAACATCAAATGTTTGGTTCAAAGCACTCGCATTACTAAAAACTACTACAAATAAGATTACAGACACTAATCCGCTTATTAATTTACTCATTCTTTCTCCTTTCAATTGTCAATCGATGTTTAATTTCGACCATCTTTTTTCTTGGTTATTTGATAATGTATATCGTAATATAAAACTGAGCCACCCATCGTCATTTAAAATTGAGCCACCTAGAAACCTCTTCTAAACTA
>MKRK01000071.1:8850-10496 GCA_001896915.1 Clostridiales bacterium 43-6 | reverse complement strand
AATTTAAGCAATTAAAATTTAAGGATTCAAAATTTCTTTTTCGTTCCTATATTGAGAAATGAATGCTCTTTTGAGCAAATGGGTTTTCATCTTCACCAAATCTGTTACATTCACTGTTCCGTCATGACTGGTATCCGCGGCTTCGAGGGTAAGCCCGGTAAGCCTTTTTATTTTTAACGTGTGCTTTTTTATATAGACCATATCAATCGCATCCACCAGTCCGTTTCCGTCTATATCACCATAAATCAAAATTGTACAATCCATTGTCTCTTCATTCCTTGTCATATGCAGGGTCATGCCGGTCCCGACCAGTCCTCCCGTTATTTCCTTTCCGTCTTTGTTGCGGAGAATGATATCCTGCCATGCTTCTTTCGTCAACGCACTTTTCAAATCCGCTACCGTGGTTTTTGGATTGATGCCGCAGAGAATGTTATCGATCAATTCATATCCTCTGTTTCTTATCTCAAAATTTATGATCGTCTTGTTGCCGACAGCATCGGTAACGGTCAAGCTGTAGCTACCGTTTTGGGCAACAGTTGTTCCGCTGACAAAAGCCTGCCCATTCAAGGTTGCCGCCCCATCGCTGAAGGTAATTCTGACAGGGGCTTGGTAGCTTTTCCCGTCTGAAACGCCGGAAACAACCGGTGCTTTTTTATCGATATTGGTAATGGTTACTGTCCTTTTCGAGATGCTGCCACCATCGTTCGCAATGAATTCAAAGGATCCGTTTTCGGTGAAGGTGTAGCTTGTTCGGTTCAGAGACCCTTTGTCTGTTCTTGCGGTCACGGTTATATTTTGATTGGTGGGTGCCGTATTGTAGGGATCGATTGTTATGACAGGCAGGGGCTCCATCACACTGTAGGTCTGCATGATTTTAGATAAGGCATTTTGAGTTTTGGTGATGTAGGCAGCTTTGCTTCCCAGCGCACAGCTTACGGGATATTCAACGAGCATGGTCCGCTGGCTATATTTCCCGGCCCAGGGAGCAAAATAGCCGTTGAAGCCGGTGGTAAACTGAGATGTCGATGTGATTCCCATGGTGTCCCCTATGATCTTCGCCAATTGCGGATCACCGATGGTTTTGTCCAGCCATCCGTGAAAATCCAGCACAATGCTCGGCTTCTGGGCGACAATCAGATCCCGTATCGCTTTTGCTTCGGGTGAACCGAAGGGGACGCTGCCGGTTTTGTTCCTCGGATCAGTCTGTGCCACAAAATTGGTATCAAAATCCCGGTTGATATCAATTCCCAAAGAAGTCTGGCATCTGCCCGGTCCGTTATTGGTGGTGCCATAGTCCAGTCCGTCCGGGTTCATCCGGGGAATGATAATCAGCTCAAAATTATACAGTTGGGTTTGGTTGCTTGCAAAATAATCCGCTACGGTGTTGCCGATATCCACTAACACCTGGCCGTCCTTGGCATAGCTGTCCTCCCAACCGTGAATGGCAAAGCCCGCCAGCAGTTTTTGTGTTTTTGCAGTGACAACTTTTGGCTTGATGCTGTAATAATAAAGCTTCTGACCGCTGCCGGAGGTGCCGTATTGCACCACCTGATAGGTATGGGTTACCGTGTTGATTCCCACGGCAGGAAGATCAATCACCTTGCTGCTTCCTGTCGCATCATAGGCATAGGCCTGAATATTGTAAT
>MKRK01000071.1:0-8813 GCA_001896915.1 Clostridiales bacterium 43-6 | reverse complement strand
TTCACTTTTGTAATATCATCCTGACCGCCTGCTGTGGTCCAGCCATGAAAACGGACATAGGAAATTCCCCTTGTTCCTCCGGTCGCCTTTACACTGACGCTAAAGGCGCCGTTAGCAATATTATTTGACGGAGTATTGACAATGGCCAGATCAATGGCGGTATTGCTGACGGTTACATATGATTTATTGATATATCCCCGTTTGTAGCCATTGCCGGCTAGGTATTGAACATAATAGTGATTGGCTTCTTCCCCGATTACCGTGATGGTGTCCGTGCCGTATACCGTACCGATTTTGGTGGTGGTTTCGGGACAGAGAATGATATCTCTGTTTTGACCCCCTGACGTTGTGGTGCTCCATGAAACATAGGTGTTTCCGGTTATTGTGGCAGTGGTGGTAATAGAGGAAACCGGCACATACCCCCGTTTCCAGCTGGATCCCTGATAGCCGATATAATACCAGCCGTTCTCTTTAAAATAGATCGAAACCGTATCGTTTTGTGATATGTATGAGGTAACATAAGCGCTGACGGGATTGTTTGCAGACGGATCAAGATATAAATCCTGCCGGGATAACGCCGTTCCGCTTCCCTGTTTTGATACCGCCGATACATTGATGAACACGGTAGCAAACATCAACGATAGAATTACTGCAAAACAAAAGCCTGATTGATTCGCTCTCTTCAAAATCTTCATCCCAACCATCCTTATTCACTCATCTGTTATATTATATATTACAATAAAATACAGTAAATATCAACAACAACTCCACTGAATAAAGAAGTATAAAAGTCCTATTATAGATTTTTTGATTGTTGTGTGTTCATTTCCGCTGAAAAGACATTCCATTACAATCTGCTTATAATTCGAGCGGGGTTAAAAATTAACCCCGCTCGTTTATTCGGCTTTTTATAATTAATTTACTGATCTTTTTCTTTTGGCGGTAAACAATAGGGTTGCGCCTGACAGAGCAATGACGAAGAAGAAAACCATGGTTGAACTATCGGCGCCCGTATCCACATCTCCATTTGACTCATTGTGTGTTGTTTTGCCTGTCGTGCCATTTTCCGGTTTTGTTGTGGGCGGTGCAATCACACCGTCAGCAGCTGTTTTGAAGCTCTTCACAGTACCATAGGTTGTTTTTCCGTCTTGGTCTATGGCATAGGTTTGATAATAATAGGTAGTGGAAGCGTTCAATCCTGATAAATCAACAATATATTGATTGCTTGATAAAACTGCCTTCACGGTTTTGGAACCGGCTAAATCTTCCTTGGTTGAGTAAACAATCCCTAGTTCCGTATAAATATCTTCCGGAGCATTGATTATGATACTGGCAGAGGTGGGACCGTTTACTTTGCTGATATCGGCAACATCCAATTTGTTCATATAGAATTCTATGTGGATGGCTCCGTCCATTTCATACGGAAGCGGATTGCTTTCGTGTGTTTTTAAGGTTATGGTGGATAACGCATCAAATGACTTATCTCCCGTTTGCTCCAGCGAAGCCTCAAAAGAGAGCTGCATGGTGTTCTCAATCTGATCTTTCAGTGCGTCCAAATTATTTTCGATATCGTCCTTCATTTGTTCATACTCATAGCCTGTGGGGAACTCTATCGCATCAATCTCATCCTTGACTTCGTCTCTGTGTGCAGGATCCAGACCAATATTTTCGAGCTCTTCATCGGAAAGCTTGTCGACGATCGTCTTCAGTGTTGTTTTAACCAGAGCTTCATTTTTTAACACATACAAAATGGTTTGTGATGCGGAATTCACCAGCTCCGGTGCAGTTGTATTGACACTATATTGATTGCCGGATTTTTTAACCAGATTCAAAGAAAAATCTTTAAACAATACTTCGGCAATTCCCTCTAAGCTCTTTGAGAAGACAGTATTTTTCATATTCATATTTTTTATGATTTTTGTAGCATCAATATTTTGGGTGAGGGTTTCTTCATAGCCATCAAAATATTCAAGATCTTGATTGTATTGCTCTTTCTGAAATTGACCGTCGGAATATCCGATATCATACCCGTATTGATAGCCATCTTTATAATCTTGGGTTCCGGCGGGCTCAACCTTAGTATCTGTATTGAAATAGCCGTCATATAAACCTACATCATAGCCGGCCATTGCACCATTAATGAAGTCTTCCGATGCAGCATCATCAAAATAGGGATACATACCATATGGCTCATCAACCAGATAATTCTTTTGTGATGATATGTAGTCATGGATTAAATCATCCACATCAAAAACACCGTAATAGACACCGTCAATTGTTTCATAAGAATCCGGTTCCAGTCCGTAAGTATAAACCATATCCTCATTGATATACAGTACTTTTTCAATTAACATTATATTGAAAAGATTTGTGGTATCATTGTTTTCGCCCACCATGGTAAGGTTAAATGTTATTTTTTTATCCGCCTTGCTGACTACACCGTGATAGGACAAGGAAGCTCCCAACAGCTCTTTGATGCTGTTAAGATCTTGTTCCATATACTCTATATCCTCATCCGTATAACCATAATCTTCAAAATATTCTTCGTTAATTCCAAGCTTATTCACATCACATGAAATTGTGCCTTCATACGTAAACTCCGTCAATGACAGCATTGCTTTTATTGTATTAATCAGCCCCAGTTCATTTGCATTACATCCAACCATTGCAATGACAAATACAATACAAATTGCCGTTGCGATCATTCGTTTTTTCATATCGATACCACTTTCTTTACATATTTTAGTATACTTTTTGGTAAATTATTCATTCCCCAAGGCTATAATACACATTTTTTAACAGAAAGTCAACATAAAAACTGAAATGTGGGTTTTTATGTTAATGTATGTATGGAACAATTTACTGCTACATCGGCCGGATTAACAATGGTTCACTGATTTTTAAAATTTGAATATATTGATAATACACAAAAGGAGGCTATTTTATGAACGAGCATTATCCGTTTGTCAACCCGCCACTTCCCTATGCCTATGACGCACTGGAGCCGTTTATTGACAAAAAAACAATGGAGCTGCATCACGACAGACATTTACAAACATATGTAAATAATTTGAACAATACCTTAAAGGATTATCCTCAGCTACATAGCTCGACTCTGGAACAGCTGCTTTACAATGCAGACAAGTTGCCAACTGCTATTCAAAAGTCAGTAAAAAACAACGGCGGTGGTGTGTACAATCACATATTTTTCTTTAACGGGCTGTCAAATTCCGATACCCGATCACAGGCGGGATCACTATATACGGCCATAATCGGACAATTCGGGTCTGTGGACCGGTTTTATGAAGAATTTAAAAAGCAGGCATTGTCTGTGTTCGGGTCCGGATATGCCTGGCTGGTGCTGGACGAAAACGGAATTCTGAAAATTGTGACATCGGCAAATCAGGATACACCTATTGTAAAAAATGAATGTCCCATAGCTACCATTGATGTCTGGGAGCACGCCTATTATCTCAAGCATTACAATGACCGCTCAGCGTATATTGACGATTGGTTCCGGGTAGCAAACTGGGAACGTGCCAATAAGCTGTATGAAAAATGTCTGTCGGATAACTTAAGATAGATGCTATTGTTGACATACAATCTTATAAGTGTTTACTCTACACAAATAACGATGGGGGTTCATTGTAACCCCTGTCGTTATTTGTGATTGTATTCCAACAGATATGCCGGTTAATGTATTCGTATAAAAAAACAGATCTCCCGTCACATACGCATAAAATATCACGCACCCGGTAACTTTACAGTACCCATATCAATTTGATTTACTGTATTTTTAGTATTTATTGTATTGCTGTCAGCATTTCGTGAAAGTTTCCAAAGGCTTTCACAAAACATGCTTCTTTCAAATAATTTATTGATTGACAACCTAAATTTTTTTATTATATTTCTTATTTCTGTTGTAATTTTACAAAAAATATGTTAGTATCTATTATGATTATTGGTAATACTTAGAATGTATTAATATGAAATATAATATTGGAGGAATTAAGATGAAAGCATCCAAAAAGTTCCTAGCGATTCTCATAGTGATCACATTATTTGTATCAACATTTTCTATTGCGGGGATATTCAATGTTTCGGCACAAGATAAAGTCCTAATAAATTTCAATGAAACAGATATCTTTAGCACCGTCGGACATCAGGATACTCTTTCAACCAACGGCAGTGCAAAAGTTACCAGAGTGGCAACGGCAGATGCCGGTTATTTTAACACTGGAAATTCCTTAAAGGTGTCTTTTCCCGCCGGTGAAACTCAAGCATGGCGCTGGACAACGATTGGTATCGAAAATCTTGTGAACAAGGGTCTTGTTTCAAACGCAACGGGAATTAAGTTTTGGGCAAAGGCCGTAGCAGGAACCTCTGTATTATTAAATGAGGTTGGTATTTCAAGTGTAACCGACGGTGTCAGCAAGAAAAAATCAAATGTTACCATCTCAGATGTGGGTCAATGGTATGAATTGCCCTTCACAACACTGAATATTGCCAGTGATAGCAATGTAAGCACATATAAGTATTTTTCGTTTCGGGTTCTTTTGGGGGATGCAACCGGAAAAGCATTCTATATTGATGATATTACCCTGTATGGCACATCTGATAATACAGAACCATCAACTATACCTTCGACTACGGCCACATCCGCAACCACCACACACGTGACAACATCTGTAACAACCTCCACTATTGTGACAACACCAGCAACTACGAGTAGCCCCACAACCAGCACTTCATCCGTAACCACGAGCAGTACCGCAACCAGTTCTTCTTCCGTAACCATAACGACATCAGCACCAACATCCACCACTGCAACTGCCACAACACCGATCACTACGATAACTACACCGGTTGTCACAACCAATGCAGTAACAAGCATAACTGAAACGACAAACCAAACGGTATATTTATCACCGGAAATGATTGCATTAATGAAAGCAGCTAGGGGTTTAACTAACATTGACTTAGCCAAGAATACATTCACCACTGCTGAAATCACTGCTATACAAGCAGTCCTAGATGCATATAACGCTTTATCAGATGATGAGAAATCGCAAGCAGCTATGGACGAGAAATTCAGTGAACAACTTGCCGTTTTGGTTTCAATTATTCAAAATCAAACAACCGTAACAACAACTAAAAAAGGCGATGACCCAGATACGGACGGCATGGCTCCGGTTGGCATGCTTATGATCGCAATTGCTTCAGCAGGCGTTTTGGTTGGAACAAAGAAGAAAAATGAAGTGAAATAAGAACTATTTTACTGATGATATAAGCTATTATATTGAAACTCTGTTTTCCCCCATTGCTTGCATTGGTTTATAAATATTGGATTAAATAATACCGCAGGACAATACTCCTTAAGAGTATAACCTGCGGTATTGTTGCGTTTCTATTAAAATTCGCCGGTTACCATACCATCAAGAAAATCTCCCGTTTTTACTTTATGTGCTATTTCGTCAGTAATCCGATAGAGTTTGTGCGCCGTTTCTGTCTGTTGCTCTGCACTGCACTTATCAACGACATAATATCATTGGTGTCTGACTATCCTCATTCCCTAAAAACTTCATATTAATATCAACAGCGCCATCTTAAAGATGACGCTGCAGACTGTCGATAAAAAGGCTTTTTTACGCAAGTGAAAGAGCCTTTTTTTCTGTAAAATGGCAAGAAAGTTATAAAACTACCGAAAAAGCAAGGGGAAACATGCCCCACAGCGGGTCGTTCACCCGTGCCAGGTTCCCGTCCGCATCATAGGTATACCCCACGATTTTACTGCTGTTATTATTATACTGTTTCGAGACGATTCTGTCAAACGAATCGTAGACATAATCGAGTATATTGCCACTATGAGAACGCAGTATTTAAGCGGGGTTGAATGCTCAACCCCGCTTTGATTTGGGAATTTAATGCTAGATTGTGCAATAGAATCTAAAATTAATAAACCAGAAAACTGTCTCCTTATTTGCCTTTTTTACTCCCTTGTTTCCTGAACAGCATAATAACTACAACCACAGTAATGATGACGAATATAATTGCGCCTAAAAACACCACCCAGATACTATATTCGTTACTATTTGCATTGTATAACGTTGTTTTCTGCCCATTCCTATCTGTTTTGATGAGCTGTGAATATGATGAAGCGAAAAAGTTTGTGAAACTTTCATTATTTTTAATTTCATAAATATCTTTCCCAACACTACGCTTTTTCGCAAATACATCATGATTCCAATACGAGTTATTTTCAGTATTATTCGATATCATTTTCATTTCTAAACAAGTAGCATTTCTATCTAGTAAAACAGCAATATCACTTCTTACAAAATAAATAAGCAGATTATCATGATCCCATTCAACCCCAAAGCTTCCACCGTAATCAAAAGAATATCCATATTCAAACTTACCCTGTGAATCATAGACATAGATTGATTTACGGGATGGGCTATTGATTCCAAGTGCTATCTTTCCTTCATCGCTTACATCAAAGCAATTGATAGGTTTTATTTCTGTATTGGAATTCAAAATATTGACTTTAATGTTTGATAAAAATAATTTCTGATCTTCTGAATTCACACTCTCAGTATCAAACCCTGTATTCATCGCAGAAGTTTTATAATCTACATTATAAGTAAAAATATAAAATAATAGAATTATTATCGCTAATTTTTTAATCTTTATATCTACCACTCCATTATTTATATATATACCCTTTTCAACATCGAACATATTAAATTGCATTTGATTCCATGTCGCAGTCTCTCCCCATTCAGCATGAAATTCACCCCCAGGAGTTCCAATCCCTATACTGCCAGTTCCACCATAGTATGTTTTTTTCAAAGCTGAGTCTGGTATAATGTTTAATTCAGCACCAGCTGACGCTGGAATTCCATATATCGGTCTTCCTATGGATCCACCGACTTGATATCCTGTTCCTTCTAATTTTTTTATACTGGGAGCGTTTGTAATCATAATATACGCCGTTATTGAAGCACCTGGATTCCCTGCCGTAAAGCCGCCCGAAAATGTTCCCTGTATGGAAACATTTTCGGGCTTTGGTTTGTATCAAATTTTAATTTAAGGGAAATCCACTTTGCATTTAACTATTTGTTTCAGTATTTACTAGCTCTTTGCCCATTTTGCATAGATGTTCCATAATGTCATCATGATACTGCACCACAATTACATCTTTTGTCTTTTTATATAGTTCAAACATTTTTTCATCCTTCTGGAATTGAGAAAGCTCCATTTTTGAGATATAAATAAACTTTATACCCTTCTCCCAGAACACACCATAGTACTTAATATCGTTATATGATATGCTTTTTATGGTTATTTTTAAAAATGAACATCTGACTCTATCATTTTCGAATGTTACTGATGACCCTACCGTTTTATAAAGAAAAAAAAGTGTAATGTTTAATAAAAAAAGGACTATTATAAATATAAATCGTACATATTTAGCTTCCTCCTGACTATCTAGAGTAGTCAGAACTATAGCAACTAATGAAACGATATTATATAAGATAGAAACGGGGAGAAATGCCAAAACGCCCTTTCTAGATACCACATATTTCATAATAATCAATTCCTTACTGTATTCCTACTTCTAATTTTTTTAATCTTAAAACATCTATTGCTGATAATTTATATGGATTTGGTGTCAATCCCAAAACTGCATCTTTTGTTTGTTTTCCCATTGTAGCAAATACTATGGAACCAGCTACATCGTTAACAGCACCTGAAACATTAAAAAATCCCCCTGACACTGCACTAATAAGTTTACTATTGCCATAGAAATTTGCTTGTGATTGCCCTAATCCGGCACCAAATGAATTAAACAGTGCTCCTGATATGGTTGATGCCGTAACAGCATTCCAATTCATCTCAAAGCCTTTCAATGTTCTTTTATTAAAGTAATAATTACTGGTTTGGCTAATTGTGCTAGACGCAAAGCCTCCAACTGCCCCAGCGACAGCTCCAATGGCCATTGCTGAAACAATTGACGTTCCAGGCGCAACAAAAATATCAACAATTGCGCCTGCAATTGCAAAAAGTTTTCGTTGGCTTTTAATTGCGGATAGTTTTCGGAAACTACAAGTAATCTGGAAAGAGCACTGCTCAAACCATCCTGCGCCTGTTGGAATTTTTGAAATGCCTCTGGATCAGCCAATTGATCTGTGTTCAATTTAATTTGTCCCACTTTCGCACGTGCTTCTGTTACTGCCGTGTAAGTTTCTTTTTCGAAGTTCGCTACACCTTTTACTGTTGATACAAGGTTAGGAATTAAATCATATCGTCTTTGATATTGATTTTCTACTTGACTCCAGGATTGACTTACGCCTTCATTAAGGCCTACCAGTTTATTGTAAACTCCTACACCCCATCCTACAATTGCAATTACGACAATGATAATAAAAGCTACAACACCCAGACTAATTAGTAACCCCTTTTTCATTGGACCTCCTTAAGTAAAAAAAATTTTTATAAAATTTATAACTCTCTACTAATTAGTTAAACTTCTCATTGGAGCGGGAATTCTTCCACCACGGCCAACAAAACCGGCACTGCTGATTGTTCTGACTTCCATAATCGGCGCTTTACCAAGAAGGCCGCCGTAATCTACAAAATCCCCAATTTTTTTGCCGTATGCGGGAATAATTCTAACCGCTGTGGTTTTATCATTTATAACTCCAATAGCCGCTTCATCGGCGATTATGCCCGCAATTGTCGTTGCTTTTGTATCGCCAGGTACAGCAATCATATCCAAACCAACCGAGCAAACGGCTGTCATGGCTTCC
>MKRK01000070.1:17568-19012 GCA_001896915.1 Clostridiales bacterium 43-6 | reverse complement strand
ATACATTCCGCCGGATTTCACAGAGACGGTTCCGTCCGCTTTCATCTCTGTGGAAATGCTGATATAGGAGGAAAGCTTGTCAAGATAATTGTTACGGATATCCAAAAGCTCACCCGGCGAGTTTCCCCTTAGCTGTTCCAGCTTGATCTGTCCGTTCAGACCCTCGATTTTATTGATAAGGCTGTTGATATCCGAAGCTGCCATCACAAGACTGTCCACATGACCGCTTTCGATATCACTCAGCTGATTTGCATAGTTGTTGATAATTTGCGTCACCTTCTGTGCCGCAGACCGCAGCAGACTGGCATAAGCCGGATTGGCACTGTCCACAGACAGGGTCTGCAGGCTTTGATAAAAACCGCTCAGTGCCTTTCCCAAACCGTCCGTGCTTACTTCATCAATGATGTTTTCTATTTCACGAAGACCGTTCAGGCCGCTGTCAATGGTGTTGTTTTGTGCGTTTTCTCTATAATAAACCGAGTCCAGATAGATGTTTCTGATTTGCGATATTCCTGTAATATCCACACCTTGTCCCACGGGAATTGTCAATGTGTCGGCAAACAAAGATGCACCGCCGACGGGACCGCTGGCAGTCAAATCCACTCTCTGTCTCGTGTATCCTTCTGTGTTGATATTTGAAATATTCTGCCCTGTGACATCAAGACCCTTCTGACTTGCGTTCAGGGCCTTTCTGGCTATTTCAAAGCCGAAAAATGTAGATCGCATACCCTAACCTCATTATTCTATGTATATTTTACAATACCATATCACTTCACAATGTTCCAAAACATCGGAAAATCCGATGTTTTCGTAGCACATTATGCATTTTTATTTGTTGGAATAGGTGACCGATTCGCCGTTTTTTACTCCCGCACTTGTGAGAATAAAATCCAGCAGGCTCAGACGCTGATCAAGGATTCGCTTGTTGGTGGCACTGACACGCTTCAAAGCCGTCAGCTTTTCTGTCATGGCTTCATAATTGGCTTGCAGACACCCTGCTTCCTCATATTCCTTGATGAGCTGGGTAATTGTGAGTCCTTGTATGCCCATAGTGTTTTGCAGCGTTTCCCGTTGTTGTTCAAAATTTTTTACACCCATCAGCAAGGGCTGCTGTTGATTCAATAAGGAATCCAGCTCTTTTGTATTTCCGTTTATCAATACCGCTGTTTTTTGTTCCTCCAGCTCGTAAAGACGGCTGTGCAGTTCAAGCTGTTTGTCGAGAATATCCGCCAAGCAAGAAAAATTCATCATTTACACCCGACCTATTTCATTTTTAACATAGCGCCTGCTATTTGTTCTGAGGAAACATTGTAGGTTCCCGCCAGGATTTGTTGTTTTAACCGCTGAAGCTTTTCTGCCCCGGCATAGCTTTCAATCTCGGTCACAAGTCCGGCTTTCATTTTTAAAACTTCGTTGTGTTTGGTGCCTGTGCTTGATATTTCAA
>MKRK01000070.1:17126-17538 GCA_001896915.1 Clostridiales bacterium 43-6 | reverse complement strand
TCTGTGCTTTTCCCCCCGGCTGGTCGGCTGTTACTGTTTTGGCTGCTTGAGATTCATACAAAAAAGCCGCAGCGGCTGAATCAATTTTCATTGTTACCACCTCTTAATCAATATATCGTCAAAATAATAAAATAAATAAGTTTGTTTATCGTAAAGTGTTGGCAGTATGCTCTATTTCATCTGTAACCTGAATGAGCTTCGCATTGAACTGGAAGGCACGCTGAGCTTCAATCATTTTAGTCATTTCCCTTGCCATGTCAACCGTGGACGCTTCCAAGAAACCTTGTAAGACCCCTGTGTCCATTCCAGTCGCCTCACCGGTACCGGCATTGGCACGATAATAGTTGCCCCCTTCGTTTTCCAGAGCATATTGGTTTTCAAAGGAGAATACACCGATTGGGGGGATTTCTCC
>MKRK01000070.1:8060-17080 GCA_001896915.1 Clostridiales bacterium 43-6 | reverse complement strand
AAAGTGCCCGTCACGAGAAAATTTTATTTCCCCGTTTTCGTTTTGCAAGGCGAAAAATCCATCCCCTTCAATGGCAAAATCCAATGGATTGTCTGTAAACTCGGTCATACCCTGTTTCCATTCCTTTGTCACCTTGTCCGTCTTCACACCGCTGCCGGTATTCACCGTGTGGTCAGCCGCATACAGGCTTTCGGTAAAGCTGAGAGAATCCGCTTTGTATCCCGTTGTGCTTACGTTGGCAACATTATTGGCACTGACATCTAGCAGGGCCTGAGAAGCGCTTGTGCCTGTGGACGCCGTATAAAATCCTCTTATCATGGCTTACTCTGTCCTTTCTTATACCTTTCCCAACTCATTGGCGGATTTCTGCATGATCTGATCCAGCATTCGTATGATCTGGCTGCAGGATTGAAATGCGCGGGAGCCGGCTATCATACTTGTCATTTCATCGGACATGGACACATTCGAAGCCTCCAATGCGTTCTGCAGAACCATCCCGGTAAAGGGCACGGTTCCTTCCCCGGCATTGATATATAGCCCGTCGCCGATTTTTACAAGCCCGCTGACATCAGCAGGGCAAGCGATTTTCATCGTATCCGTCTGCTTTCCGTTAACAGCAATCTCGCCAAAGGAATTGACGGTAAAATTTGCGGTGCCCACAAAGATATCCCCGGCCTGCCCCTGCACCCGATTGCCCTTTTCATTGGTAAGATAGCCATTCTCGTCCACACAAAACCTTCCGTTGCGGGTCAGGGCAACCGCTCCGCCCACATCCACCGTGAAAAAGCCTGAGCCGTTAATGGCAAAATCCAAGGTTCGGTCTGAATCCTCTATGATTCCTTGGGAGAAAGCGGTATATGTCCCCGCTGCGGTTTTACCGAAATTGCTGCTGCCCACTTCGTCCCCTGACATGTTATATTCCAAATGATCGCCGAAGGTAGAGGTGACCAAGGTTTCTTTTTTATATCCTGTGGTTTGTGCGTTTGCAATGTTATTTCCAATGGTGTTGATGTTTTGATTCTGGGTCAGCATTCCCGAAGATGCCGCATAAAAACCGCTGATCATTGTTTCGCCCCTATTCGTCCATATATTTTTTCAGTTTGTTTTTGATTTTGATAATTGCTTTGGAATGGATTTGAGATACCCGTGACTGGGTCAGATCCAGCACCTCTGCAATTTCCTTCAGTTTCAATTCTTCATAATAATACAGGGATATCACTGTCTTTTCGTTTTGGTTCAATTCATCTATGGCAAGCGCAATCACTTTCTTCAGCTCGCTGTCCTGCAGTTTTTTTTCCGGTGTATCGGCAGCGATATTTTCGTTGAAGGTCTGGGTATTCTCCACCAACAGCTCTTCATAAGAAAGAACCGAAAATGCATTTGCTTCACTCAAGACATGATTGAGTTCATGAATGTCTATATTCAGCTCCCGTGCAACCTCGCTATCGGTCGCCTCTCTGCCCAAGCGGTTTTGCAGCTCAAAATAGGTGTTTTCAATGTCTTTGGCTTTTTTGCGAAGGCTTCGGGGCACCCAATCTTGGTTTCTGATGTAGTCAATGATGGAGCCGCGCACGCGAATGGACGCAAAGGTATCGAATTTGATCCCTCGTTCAGGATCAAATTTTTCAATACAGTCCATGAGAACAATAATCCCTTGGTTTACAATATCCTCTAGCTCGGCACGATTTTTATACACTGCACTCATTTTCAGAGCATTGCATTTTACAATCTCCAAATAAGACAACAGAATCTTGTTTCGTATTTCAAGATTGTGTGTCTGCTTGTACTGCAGCCATACCACGTCGTCAATAACAGGTGATAACGTCCCTTTCATAAAATCCCCCTCCCCTAAAAAAATCCTTTTTAAAAACTGCATCCGTTACGCCCCTATTTTAACCGGTTCAGCAATGGAAATCGTCCCGATGGACTGGATCTGGACCGTTGTCTCTATTTCATTGAAGGACAACACAATGGTGTCCGGTGCGAATTGCTCAATCAGCTTTTTGTAGTAAATGCGAATGATGGGTGAAGCCAGAATGACCGGCTCAGAAACCAATTCGCTGATTTTGCCCACCTCGGTTACATGTGCGGTTACAATTTGCTGCATGATATCAGGATCCAGTGTGATATAGGAGCCCTGCTCTGTTTTCTTGACATTGTTCATAATCAGGTTTTCCAGATCCGGGTTCAATGTGATAACCCTCAATTTTCCGTCCTTGGTAAATTTTCGTGTAATGGTTCTGCGCAGGGCCTGCCTGACGTATTCCGTCAGCAGCTCAGTGTCCTTGATGTTCACTCCGAAGTCACCGACGGTTTCCAGAATGGTGGTCAAATCCCGAATGGGGATCTGCTCCATTAGGAGATTGGCTAGTACCTTTTGCAAATCACCCACTCCGATGACGGAAGGAATAATATCCTCCACCAGCGCTTTGTTGGTTTTCTTAAAATTATCTAACAGAGAATTGACATCCTGTCTGCCCAGAAGCTCATGGGAATGTTTTTTGATAACCTCGGACAGATGGGTGATCACAACAGATAATGCATCAATGACAGAATAACCATACATCTGAGCAGTCGACCGCATCTCCTCCCGAATCCATTTGGCGCTGAGATGAAAGGCGGGCTCGTAGGTGTCAATGCCTTCGATTTCTTCCTCTGTACCGCTGACATTCATGGCCAGATAATGGTCAACCAGCACCTCGCCGGTGGCAACCGCTTCTCCCTTAAGCTTAATGATGTATTGGTTGGGATTGATGGAAGCATTGTCCCTGAGCCGGACAGAGGGGATGACAACACCGATATCGCTGGCAAACTGACGGCGCAGCATGACCGCCCTGTCAATGAAATTACCCCCGCGGCTTTCGTCCACCAGAGGAATGAGACTATAGCCAAACTCCATTTCGATGGGTTCGATGTTAAGAAGAGAATAGATATTCTCTGTGTTTTTATAAAAGTTTACTTCACTCACAGGCTCTTGTGCCACTTCTTCCGGCGTATCCGTTTCCTTGTTCTTGATGCGGAGACCCAACAGGATCAGTACGACAGCGATCGGGACGATGGCCAAGATTGGCATACCGGGAATGAGACAAAGAGTTAATAAAATACAGCCCACGATGGTTAAAATAATCGGTTTTGACAATAGCTGGGTTGATAAATCATGGCTCAGGCTGTTTTCAGAGGCTGCCCGGGTCACGATCATGCCGGTTGCCGCCGAAATGAGAAGAGCGGGCAGCTGGGAAACCAAGCCGTCACCAACTGTCGCTACCGTGTAGATTGCCAAAACCTCATCAAAAGTTTTTCCGCCTTCCACCAAACCAATAACATTACCGGCGATGATATTGATCAGCACTATGATAATGGAAACAATTGCGTCACCCTTCACAAATTTGGATGCACCGTCCATGGCACCGTAAAAATCCGCTTCCCGCTGGATCTTGCTTCTTCTTATGCGGGCTTCCTGTTCGGTGATCAGTCCGGAATTCAAATCTGCGTCAATTGCCATTTGCTTGCCGGGCATGGCATCCAGGGTAAATCTCGCCGCAACCTCGGCAACTCTTTCGGCACCCTTCGTGATAACAATAAACTGTACTACCACCAAAATCACAAAAATGATGATACCAACCACAGGATTTCCCTGAATAACAAACTCACCGAAGGTTTTGATTACATGCCCGGCTTCGCCGCCATGACCGAGAATTAGTCTGGTGGAGGAAATATTCAGCGCCACCCGCATTAAGGTTGTAATCAGCAAGATCGATGGAAAGATCGAGAACTCAAGAGATTCCTTGATATACATGGAAAGCAGCAGAATCACCAACGAAAGCGTCAGATTAAAGATCAGCATCATATCCAGCGCAAAAGGAGGAAGCGGTATGATAATCAAAAGAATGATCGACGCTACCATCAATGCTACAATGTTGCTTTTAAACTTCATAGTATACTTTTCCTTTTCTTAAGACTATACACAAACGCCAGCACCTCGGCGACTGCCTGATAAAATTCCGCCGGGATTTCATGATCGATTTCTACCGCTCCGTATAATCCCCTGGCCAGCGGACGGTTTTCGGTGATGGTTACCTGGTTTTGCTCTGCAATTTCGATGATCTTCAGCGCCACATGACCCTTGCCCTTGGCAACCACCACCGGAGCACCGTATTTTTGGGGGTCATATTTGATGGCTACCGCATAATGGGTGGGGTTTCTGACCACCGCATCGGCTGTGGGAATCTTCTGCATCATACGCATGGAAGCAATTTTTCGCTGTTTTTCCTTAATGCGTCCCTTCAGCTGCGGGTCACCTTCGGTTTGCTTGTATTCATCCTTCACCTCTTGCTTGGACATGCGAAGCTTCCGCTCATGGTCCCACCATTGATAGAGATAATCAAGCACCGAAAAACCGATTAAAAAGATACTGATTTTTATAATCATCGAAAAGATCGTACCACAAACCCAAAACACAGCATCTGTGATATCGCTGCCGTTCATTTTTAAGATGGTGGGCAGCTCTGCTTTGATATCGGAATATACGATATTCGCAATGATTGCGATCTTGAACATGGATTTTACCAGTTCCACAAGGGATTTGATAGAAATAAACCGTTTTAATCCTGAAAAAAAGTTGATACGGGAAAATTTGAATTTCATGCTGTCCTTGGAAAAATTGAATTTTGTCTGCACCACACTGAATAAAAAGCCGGTTACCGCCGCGATGACCGCCAAAGGGATACACATAACCACACCGCGAATGGTTAAATCCTGTGACATCTTGTTGATATCGGTGACAGTAAAGCTTTCTTGGGACATGTTGCCGATATAGATGACTAGTGTCTGCTTGATATAGGCAAAGAAATAGGGGCCCAAAATACTGATGGCCGAAAAAAGAATGAGCAGTCCCAAGGCGTTTATAATATCCTTGCTTTGAAACACGTTTCCTTTTTTTCGTTCGTCTTCTTTCTTTTTCGGCGTCGCTTTTTCGGTTTTGCTGTCGCCTGCCATTGCTTCACCGTCCCGTCAAGATCCCTTTAAAATTCGTAAGCTTTTTTCAATTTGTTCAAACATGGAATTTGTCATGTTGTCAAACAAGCCTGCAATTCCGGGCAAAATCAGAATAATAACCACCAGCCCGATCAAAAGCTTGACCTGCAAGCCCACTGCGAAGACGTTGATCTGAGGAACAGACCGCATAAGAACCCCGAGGCCTATTTCGGTAATAAACTCAATGGCGATCACCGGCAATGCAAGCTTGACTGCCAGAATCAGAATATTGCCGAACAGCCCGACGACAAAGCTCCCTACTTCAAAATTGATCAGCTGTGTCCCCGCCGGCAGGATCTGAAAGGATAGCGACATGATTTTGATAAAGGTCAAATGACCGTTCCCGGCAAAAAAAAGCAGCATATACATGAAATTAAACACACTGCCGGAAATCGGCATAGATACATTGCTGGATGGGTCATAGACCTTTGACATTCCCGTTCCCAGCTGTAAATCAATCAGCTCGCCTGCAATCAGCAAAGAGGATAAGAACATTTGAAAGAGGAAACTGACCACAAAGCCGATGAGAAGCTCCTTAAAGCACGCAAAGACAAAATCGGGAATTCCGCGAAAATAGATTGTTTTGTCGCCAATGGTGCTTGTGACAATCATGGAGATAAAAAAAGCAAGCCCTATTTTCAGCTGGGCAGGCACATTCTTTCTGCCCAGCGCAGGGTTGAACAAGATCATGCCGGACATTCTGGTAAACACCATGAGAAAAAACAGATAATTGGTAAATATATAATCCCACATGACAGTCCCCTATGAAACATTGCTCATGGTGGTGAATATGTACTGGGTGAACCCGAGCATTGTATTCAATATCCATGAACCCAAAAAGATCAATATAAGGGCGATTGCCAGTATTTTAGGAACGAAGGTAATGGTTTGCTCCTGAATCTGCGTTGCCGCCTGAAACACAGAAACGATAAGACCCAGAACCAGACTGACAACCAAAAACGGCGCAGAAATGGTCAGCGCTGTCTGAACAGCGTTTTTACAGATTGTTAAGACATCACCCTGTGACATATGAGACCATCCTTTGCATAGCTAGTTAAAGCTCGTAATCAGCGTTTTGATAATCAGCGCCCAGCCGTCCACCAGTACAAACAAGATAATCTTGAACGGCAGCGATATCATAACCGGCGGCAGCATTACCATACCCATAGACATAAGAACGCTGGAAACCACCATATCAATAATCAAAAACGGCAAAAAAATCAGAAAACCCATGATAAAAGCACGGCGCAGCTCACTGGTAATAAATGCCGGCACAACCACTTCCGTGGGGATCTTGTCTACGGATTCCGGCGCTTTTATCTTGGACAGACGGAGAAACATTTTGAGATCGGAATCCTTTGTTTGCTTCAGCATAAACTGCTTCACCGGCACCATTGCCTTGTCAATGGCCTGCTGCTGTGTTATCTGACCCTTGGTAAAGGGGGTATAGGCCTCTGTATTGATTTGGTTGATGATGGGCGACATAACAAAGAAGGTCAAAAAAATAGAAAGCCCGATGAGCACCTGATTGGGTGGTGTCTGCTGCAGTCCTAAGGCGTTTCGCACAAAGGATAACACAATCACAATACGGGTGAAGCCTGTCATCATGATGAGCAAGGACGGTACCAGCGCCAGAACGGTAATCAAAAATAGCAGTTGGAGACTATTGGAGCTGCCCGCTACGTCGGAGCCGTTGATGTTTACGGAAATACCCGGTTTTTGTGTTGTGGTTACTGCATAGGCCGATGTTTGGAACAACAAGAGAAAGACAGGTAAGAACAAACATAGCTTTTTCAGTTTTTTCAATTTTTGCTTCATAGGCTCTCTCCCGGTGGTTATTTATCTTTTTTCTTAAACTTATCCAAAAAGGGCATTTGCTTCCTGATGTTTTCCTTTAATATGGACGCAAAATCTTGTTCTACGACAGGCTCTTCTTTCGGAAATTCGCTTTCGTCCATGGTGGAAATGGTTTCGATGCTTTGGGAGGTCACGCCCAGAAAATACACCTTGCCGTTGACTTTCGTCAACACCAGAAACTTATCCTGGCTAAGCATGGTTCTGTCCATGATTTTAATATGCTTGCCGGCGGAAATGGTGTTGAACCGTTTGGATAGCCATTTGGTTCCCCAATAAGAAAGCCAAATAACCAGCCCTACAATAACAAGTGCAAACAATAAATCCAAAGTTGACTGCATCCGAAACCCTGCCCTCAGTTAAAAAATTTGTCTATGGTTTGTATCAGCCGTTCTGCCTGAAACGGTTTCACGATATAGTCCACCGCACCGCTTTGAATGGCTTCCAGCACGATCGCTTCCTGCCGCACAGAAGAACAAATGACAACCTTTGCATTTTTATCTCTGTCTTTGATTTCCCGCAGCGCTTCTATGCCGTCCATGCCGGGCATGGCAATATCCATCAGGACAAGATCGGGACAGGAGCTTTCATATTTTTCAATCGCTTCTCTGCCGTTTTCCGCCTCGATGATTTTATAGGTTTTTGATAGAATATTCTTAATCATCATTCGCATAAAGGCTGCATCATCCACTATCATAATCACTTTTTCCATATATGTCCCCATCATTCCGGCATTTTGATTTCTATTACATTTATGACAAAATATTATTATTGGAGACGATCTCCGTAATTCTTACGCCGAAATTATCATCGATGACTACCACATCGCCCTTTGCAAACAGCTGACCGTTCACGATAATGTCCACCGGGTCTCCCGCCTGCTTGTCCAGCTCCACAATGTTGCCGGGTCTCAGGTCAAGGATGTCCTTGATGAGTTTCTTTGTTCTGCCGATTTCAACAGTGATTTCCAAAGGAACGCCCAAAATCAAATTGAAATTTCCTTGGTTGTTGTTGGCCTGAAAATTGCTGTCATCCTCGTCAAAATTTTGATAGGTAAAGGGCTTCACGGAAACCTGTCCGTTTATCGGCGTTTCGTATTCCTCCTGAGCGGTTACCTCCGCCTCTTTGCTCTGCATCTGCTGACCGTCTTGTGCTTCTTTCCGTTCCGGTTCAGTTTCCTCTTGAATACTCAGCGCACTCTCAACCAGCTCTTTTGTGAAATCCAGGGGGATCAGCATCAGGAATTCCATATGTATGGTGTTATCAATGACCAGTTTCAGCGCCGCTACCGTTATATTTTCACCGAAACGAAGTGCTTCTGCCTTTTCGGGAATGCCATCCACTGCTTCTGCTTCCCCCAGAATCACTTCCACAGGCTTATGAAAATATTCTGTCAGTGCCTTTGCCGCTGCCTGCGTCATAGGGTTGACTACTTCAACTAGACCGCTGAAATGAATTTTTTCCAGCTCGTTATCTTTGTTTTCCTCCGCTTCGCCGGATAATAAGATATTTACCATTGATTTGATATCAATATTTTTCATAATAAAATAAACTTCGCCCGCGTTATCCTGCTCTACATTCCTATCTGAAAATTCCAACCGAATACCCGCCGCCGGCTGGTAGCTGCTTGTCTCGATTTCTGCTAAAGTTACAATACTTTCCACCTTGATGAATGAATGCTTTCCCAACAATGAGGTCAATTCTGTTGCTGCCGCTTCCATTGCGGTGTTCAGGATTTCCTGCAGGGTGTCTTGCTCAATGCTCGACAATCTGAATATATCCTTTTGTAATTCTTCATTCATTTCTGTGTCTCTTTCTATCATACCGTTGACCATTCAGAACGCCTCTTTTCCTAAAGTACCTGATTGATTTTGATTTGCTTTTTATTTCGCTTCACGCCGGGAATCCCGTAAAACCATGTCTTGTCCCCCACATTGAGCTTGATTTCGCTGTCCAGAGTCTTGTCCAGGTGAATGACATCACCGATCTGTAAATTTATGATTTCCTTTAAGGATAAAGTGGTTTCGCCCAAAATCCCCACAATTTCCAGTGGTGAATCAGTGATATGGGATATGATTGTATCCTTATTGGTGTTGTCCTTGAGTGCATCCACTCTTTTTTTATGCGCATAC
>MKRK01000070.1:6195-8025 GCA_001896915.1 Clostridiales bacterium 43-6 | reverse complement strand
ACGGAATGCAAAAATTAATTCTTCCCTGCACTTCCTTGATGGAAACATTGAGCACAATGATAACCACAATCTCATCCATGGGCATGGACTGTAACAGCCGTGAATTTGTCTGAATTTGCTTGAGCTCCGGCTGAATCATATAAAAGCTGGACCAAGAGTCTTTTGTAATATTCAAAATCTGGCGAAAAATACGTTCCATAAGAGAAATTTCGATTTCGGTAAATTCCCGGTTCAGTGCCACACCTGTTCCGGTCCCTCCTAAAAGCCGTTCCACAATGGCGGTGGTAATCACATTGGAGATATCCACAAGCAAATTGCCTTCCATTGGCTTTAAGTCCAGGACACCGATCAAAACGCTGTCGGGCAATGCGTTATTGTATTCCAGATAGGGCTGCTCTTCGATGGAATCCACTGTAATGGAACAGGATGTTCGCAGCACACCGGATAAATAAGAGGCAAGATGACGGGAAAAGCTGTCATAAATTCCTCTTAGGAATTTCAGCTGATCCTTCGTGAACTTCTTCGGGCTTTTAAAGTCGTACTCCTTGACTTTTCTCTCGTGAACCGCCTTTTCAGATGTACATATTTTTTTGTCACTTCTTTTTAATTGGTTTAAAAGTTGGTCGATTTGGCTTTGCGACAATACTTTTGACATCTGCTGCACTCTCCAGTTGTTTTAGTCTGCGTGGGTTTCATTCTTGTGATCTGTATCCGTTTCATCGGCTGCAACAGCAATAATTTCCGGCATATGATACCCATTGATTTTTTTGTAAAAACCCATGATTTTAGCAGTTATCTCGTCAACGGATTCGAGAACGATATACTTTTTTCCGTTGGTCATCGTGATAATCGTATTCGGGATTCGTTCAATCACTTCAATGAGATGGGGATTCATAAAAAAAGTTTCGTTGTTCAGCTTGGTTAGTTCAATCATACATAACCATCCTTATCAGGGGCCAAAGCACCCCGTTTATGCTCCGGGGCTGAGGGAACAGCCCCGGATGAACGGATTATTTGCTATTACTTCTTCAGGTTTACAAGCTCTTGCAGAATCTCGTCCGATGTGGTAATGACTCTGGAGTTTGCCTGGAAGCCTCTTTGAGCAGAGATCATATCGGTAAACTCCTTCGATAAGTCCACATTGGACATTTCAAGCCCTCCGGAAATCAAAGCACCGGTTGAATTGCTGCCCGGAACCACATACTCAGCCACGCCGGAATTTTGCGATTCCTTTCGGTATGAATTGCCCTGCTGTAGCAATGCATCAGGATTGGGGAACTTGGCAAGTGCCACCCGACCCAAAAAGTCCATGGTACCTTCTGTTCCGTTCAGTGCAGTTATTTGCCCGTCCTTACCGATTGCGATTTCAGAATAATTGCTGGCATTGGATATTTTGATAGGCTCATATGTAATCTCATCTATCTCTGGGTTACCATCAGCATCTAGAATCAGTTCACCGTTTAGGTCAACTTTATATGTTACTTTTTGACCAACCACACTATAGCCGTTTGAATCCACCAGATTGCCGGCTGAATCAAATTTAAAGTTACCTACTCGTGTATAATTGATATCACCGGTACCGTCTTGGACTATAAAATATCCGTCACCGCCGATATATAAATCTGTCGGAATATCTGTAGGCTGAATGCCGCTTCGTGTATTTTGAATGTCAATGGAGGAAACCGTGGAACCATATCCGATCTGCATGGCATTGGTTCCGCTTCTGATCTTATTGGGAGAGGATGCAGAAGAAATGGTCTGATAATAGACATCCTTAAAGACTACTCTGCTGGACTTAAAGCCCACAGTGTTTACGTTTGCAATGTTGTT
>MKRK01000070.1:0-6164 GCA_001896915.1 Clostridiales bacterium 43-6 | reverse complement strand
TGATCTTAACATTTTGTTGACCTCCGTTATTTTTATAATATTGCCGCGGGAAATTCCTCTGTCATTCAGAATTTCATAGCTTCCATGAAGGTCCGGCTATACAACCACGGCGCCGTCGATATTTGTGAACACATTCCCTTCCATGTCCTGCCGGTTCATTGCTGTCACAACAGTCTGGTTCGGAACACTCACGATAAATGCCATCTTATCCATCAGAATCAGCGATTCCCGCACGCCTTTCTCGCCTGCTTTTTTCACTGCTTCGTCAAGCTTTTCCATGTGCTCATCGGTCAATACCATTTCCCGTTGGTTCATTCGCTGCTGTGCGTGCTTGGTAAAGGTTAACCCTTCGGTCTTTTGCAGGTTTTTTTGTAATATCTGCGAAAATGTGTCTGTGCCTACGGGTTGGTTTTCCTTCTCCTTGGCCGTTATGCTGTTTGGTACTACACGCCCTGTGGATATCGTCCGGTTATACTGACTGAGCAGATTGTCTGTTCTCAAACTCTCACCTGATTTCTTAACTGTTTTTGATCTCGATTACATTTGCGGTTTCATAATACTTTCCGTCAATGCAGATTCTCGCGCTGTCTGCTTTCAGGTCAACCTTTTCCACCATGCCCGTCATTTGTTTTGGCAGTCCGTTGTCATCGGTCGTACTGACCGTAACGTTTTTGCCGATTAAGGATACCGCATAGGTGTTCTGATAGGTTTTGCCTAAGTCCTTCATTTGCTGCAAGGACGAAAACTGTGCCATTTGTGCGATGAACTCGGTGTCGCTGGTTGGCTCAAACATATTTTGGTTTTTCAGCTGAGCGGCCAAAAGCGTAAAAAAATCATCCATATCCAAGGAAGCCTCACCGGTTTTCTTTGTGGTTGTACTGTTAATGTAGCTGTTCGAGTTCACATCCGATACCTGCATTTACATGACATCCTTTCGTTGAAAATAGAAAAAATACTGTTATACTTCCTTCTGTGTTATATCCGATAATTCAATACGCCCTTGCTGTAAATCATCGGTTCAAAGCTTGTGTCCTGCTCGGTTTCATGGATTTTTGCCTCCTTGCCTGCCTTCTGATACCCGTTTCCGTTTCTGCTGTCCTGAAACATACCGTTTTGGAATGCACTCATGGATAGCTCCGTTTTTTCATTAACAATCAGTACGGATGTAATATTGGTCTCCTGCAAGGCGATTTTCAGCTCGTTTACCTGACCGGTCAGTATTTTATGGGTTTCAGGGTTGCTTGCTGTGATTTCAAGCGACATTTTCCCTTCCTGATAGTCCATTTTCACGGTCAATTCTCCCAGCCCTTCCGGTTTCACCTTCATGGAAAATGTCATTTTGGGAATTTCCCCATCCGGTTTACTCTGTTCCATCACCGCTTTTGCAACCTGCTTGCTTAGGGATTTGTGCACGTTTTCAGTGGTTTCCCCAAAAGCTGCTTTTTCGGTTTTGACTGTTTCATAAGTTCTCATAGAAAGCTGAAAACTGTCATCATTCTCTTTCTCAGCTTTGGGATTTTCTTGGGGTTTGGATTTTTGCCGGCAAGAGAACACAGTTTCGGAGGGATGCTGCGGCTTTTCTGCCTGTTGTGGCGCCTGCCTTGTGATCTGATTTTTTACGAGTTGTGATTTTGCATGTTCCTTTGTCACCATGAAATCAAATGCTGAAAGGCTTTCCGCCTTTTGCTTTTGGTATGGTTTGTTTTCTTGGCCCGGATTATTGGAACCCTCAACCCAGGCTTCACCGGGGATCTTTGATACTACACTCCCAGCTGTTTGCAGCGGTATAACGTTTTTACCCATGGTTTGCGTTCCTCTTGCTGCTTCCCTGATGGGTTCTGAAACCGTTTTATATTCTTTTGGTATTTTCATGGGTTCCGGGCTACTTTTTAAAAATCTTACTTCCCTAATGTGCGACCCAACCGGGTTTTTCGGCATTGGTCGGGCATCATCCGTTTCCATGGATCTTTCTGGGCTTTTTGCTGGTTTTACATCCTTAAGCCACATTGGTTCGGTCTCTAATTCCATTGACTTTTGCCCGGTTTCGGTTTTTGCCGGTGTTACGGTGTGCAATTTCGGCTCGCTGTCCTTTCGCACCAATCCCGCCGTTACTTTCGGTACGGTGTCCGGAGGCACCTGGCTTCTTTTCAGCTCCATAAACGGCATGATGTTGCATGACAGTTCCGGTTCCTGCTCTTCCTGTTTCTTTTGCGGTTCCGGATTTTCCGGCATTTCTTGCGTTGTTTCAGTTACCATAGCAATGTCGTGCCTTGGTGCCGGGGGCTTTGCTGCTTGCACTATTGTCAAAAGCGAAAGGAAGCTTTCCGGCAAATCCGTTGGTTTTGGCAGTACCGTGTTCAGCGGCGGTATCACAGTACCGGGCAATGTGTTTCCTACATACAATCTTTCACCTCCTTATATGAATTTTTATCAGAAGGATTCCTCCTTTTGAGACGCTGAATTAATGACAAATTCGTTGATGAATATTTCGTTTTCTTTGCTTTCTAGTGCCTTGTATTCTTCATAGTTCCTATCCTTGAGCCGCTCAATGGAAGACTTTTCAATGGTGATTGCATTGATTTTTTCCACTTGCTTTTCCATTTCTGCCGCTGCTTTTGCCATCAGCTCTTTTTGGAGATCGATTTTTTCCTGCAGCTGCAAAATATAGCTCTTCTGCACAATCACCTGAGTAATTGTCATACCTTCTTCGCATTTTGCCTCGTATTCTGCTTTGCAGTCTTCATAACTTTGTTTGAGTGTATCCAGCTGATCACAAAGGGTGTTGTACTTCACCTTCATTCCCATCAGGATGTTTTTTTCATGGCTTTGCATATCTTCTTTATAATCCAGTACCTTTTGCATGGAAAATTTATATTTTTTCATGCTTCCTCCATCTGTCTATCTTTTCAGAATATCCTTCATATAAGACACTGTCTGTTCATAGCCGTAATCCTCATCCACACCCTGTTTCAGCACACCGTTGATTTTATTGATCAATGATATGGCATGGTCCAGCTCTTTGTTGGTTCCGCTTTTATAAGCGCCAATGTTGATCAAATCATAATTGGCATAGCAAACCGACATGATGTTACGAATCTGATTGGCCATCAAAAGATGCTCTTCCTCCACGATTTCGTTCATGATACGACTAATACTGGCTAAAATATCGATGGCAGGATAGTGGTTTTTCATGGCAAAATTACGAGAAAGAACAATGTGACCGTCAATAATACCTCTGACGGTATCGGAAATGGGTTCGTTGACATCATCACCCTCTACCAGAACCGTGTAAATTCCAGTGATAGAGCCCTCTTCAAAATTGCCGGTGCGTTCCAACAGTCTCGGCAGTAAGGAGTAAATGGAGGGGGTATACCCACGGGCAACCGGGGGCTCACCGATGGCAAGACCAATTTCTCTCTGTGCCATTGCAAAGCGGGTTAAGGAATCCATCAGCAGCAGCACATTTTTGCCCTGATCTTTGAAATATTCTGCGATGGTAGTTGCCACCATGGCACATTTCAGACGCATCATGGCAGGCTGATCGGAGGTTGCCACAATCAAAATCGATTTCACCATACCTTTTTCCTTGAGGTCCTTTTCAATGAAATCCCTTACCTCCCGGCCCCGTTCGCCCACCAGTGCGATGACGTTCACATCTGCATCAATGTTTCGTGCGATCATGCCCAGCAGAGTGCTCTTGCCCACGCCGCTTCCCGAAAAAATCCCCATTCGCTGACCTTTTCCACAGGTCAGCAGCGCATCGATTGCTTTCACTCCGAAATTAATCCGTTCATGAATACGTTCTCTGGTCAACGGGTTGGCAGGGGTACTGTCCACCGGGTAATGCTGCATGTCCTTGAATGGCTCCAGTCCGTCAATGGGATTCCCAAAGCCGTCCAAAATTCTGCCGATCAGCTGCTCCCCCACAGGGATTCGGAGCACATCTCCCGTGGATTCCACAATGCTGCCCGGTCCGATGCCGCTTAAGTCCTCAAAAGGCATAAGAAGCACCTTTTCGGATTTGAAGCCCACGACCTCTGCACGAATGAATCTATCATATTTAGTTGTATAGATATTGCAGACATCACCGATATTGACCCGGGGACCGGAGGATTCGATGATAATCCCAATGATTTTATCAACCTTGCCCTTATATTCAATGGGGCTGCTTTCCTGCAATGCTTTTCTGTATAAATCAAAAATCACAAAAACCCTCCGAGCTTATGTATGTTCCGCAGGATCATTCATACCGCTGCGCAGCTTGTGCCCGTGCAACGCTGTCGCTGATCCGGGTAAGCTGGCTTTCTACGCTGGCGTCGGCTATGCCACTGGCGGTTTCCACAACACATGTCCCGACAGGGGCACCAGGAAGCTTTACCACATCGATATATTCGGCCCCCTTGACCAATGACTGAAGCAGGTCGGCACTGGCGGTTGCCAGCTCGTATTCGGAGTCTGCAACGCTGATTTTGACCCATTCCTGATTGCTGTAATCCTGTACTGCGTTTTTATACAAGCTTATAAACGCCTTGCTGTCTTGACTGATTTCGGTGTTGATGAGCTTGCGGGCAATATCAATCACCAGGTTTTTGATGTTTTCCTCGTTGGATTTTATATATGCTTCCCTTTGTTCATCAATGCTTTTTATCAGGCTGTGCAGCTCGTCCAGTACCGTCAGATTCTCCTGATAAGCTTCTGCCCGTCCGATTTTCAGACCCTCTTCATAACCTTGCAATTGGGCGGCTTCCATATCGATTTTCATTCTGCCCACAGTGGAAATTTTGATATTTTGGGCAACCTCACGGGCTTCCGCAACAATTTTATAAGCGTCCACCTTGGCCTGGGTAACATAGTCTGTTTTCTTTTTTACGGTTTCGGGTTGGTCAGAGACCTTTTTTTCCTCCTGCTGGATCTCTTTTTTTGCAATTTTTTGCATTTGATAAGAACTATCCAGCTTAATATCGGTATTCTTCAAAATCTTAGACAATGATCTCATCCTTCCGTCCTCTGGAAATAAATATCTCGCCGCTCTCTTCCAGCTTTCTGATCACGCCGACGATTCTCTGTTGGGCTTCCTCTACATCTCTCATGCGAACACCCCTGAGATATTGGGCATCCTCCTGCATAGTCTCGCTCATACGCTTGGACATATTTTCGTAGACAATGTTGGAAACATCCTCGCCGGAGCCCTTCAGAGCGATTAAAAGATCCTTGGTGTCAATATCCCTCAGAATACGTTGAATGGTGACAGAGTCCAGATTGACGATATCCTCAAAGACAAACATCCTTCGTCTGATGTCTTCGGTCAGCTTGGGTTCTTTCTTGCTCATTTCCTCCAGAATGTATTTTTCTGTTCCTCTGTCCACCGAATTTAATATTTCGGCAATGTATTTGATTCCGCCTATATCTGCATAGTTAACAGATACCAGGGAAGAAAATTTTTCTTCCAGCGCCTTTTCCACATCCTTGATGATTTCCGGTGAGGTCCTGTCCATGTTGGCAATCCGTTCCGCTACATCCACCTGCGTTTCCCGGGGCAAATCCGCCAGAATAATGGACGCCTGATCCGGGCTTGCATAGGACAAAATCAGGGCAATGGTTTGGGGATGCTCGTTTTGGATAAATGTGAGCAGATGCTTCGGATCTGCTTTTCTTAAAAACTCAAAGGCTCTTGTTTTCAAAGAATTAGAAACCTTGTCAATCAGAGCGTTGGCCTCGTTGTTGCCAACGACCTTTTCAAGGACGTTTTTGGCATAATCAATCCCGCCTTCGGTGATATATTTCTGAGCAAGGCATAATTCATAAAATTCTGCCAGCGTATCCTCCACCACATCGGGCTTTAGCTTTTGCAGGGTTGCGATTTCAATGGTCAGCTGTTCGATCTCATCGTCCCGAAGGTACTGATACACCTGCGCCGCATTGTCGACACCCAAATCAATGATGATGGCGGCGGCCTTCATTCTCGGGCTAAGGCTTGTGTCTCCCTTAATCATTTAGTTGCTGTCCTCCTTTATCCATGTCCTGAGAAGCTGTGCAACGATATCAGGATTGGAGGAAGAAAATTCTCTGATTTGCTTTTTCAGTCCCTGCTCTCTTGTCTCATTGAGAACGATCGCCGGTATTTCATCGGCAGGACTCTTTCTCTTCTGCCCAATGGGTGTGAT
>MKRK01000069.1:9071-11231 GCA_001896915.1 Clostridiales bacterium 43-6 | reverse complement strand
ATGGTATCATCCACCGTCTGGTGGCAGAAGTGATCGACGAACTGGATATTGAAGGGAATACAATCGGAATTGCACCGGTCGGCTGTTCCGTTATGGCATACAATTACTTTAACTGTGATATGATTCAGGCTCCTCATGGCAGAGCCCCGGCAGTAGCCACCGGTGTAAAGCGCGCCTTGCCGGAGGGTGTTGTGTTCACCTATCAGGGTGACGGCGATCTGATTGCCATCGGAACCGCGGAAACCATCCATGCGGCAACAAGAGGTGAAAATATCACTGTTATTTTCATCAACAACGCCACCTACGGCATGACGGGCGGCCAGATGGCGCCGACGACCATTCCCGGTCAGGTTACCCAGACCTCACCCTACGGCAGAGACGTTTCCACCGCAGGTTATCCCATTCGTGTCTGTGAGCTGTTATCCACTCTGGACGGCGTGGCACTGGCGCAACGTGTAGCGGTTGACACTGTTCCCCATATCAAAAACGCAAAAAAAGCCATCAAAAAAGCCTTTGAGAATCAAATCAACAAAAAGGGCTTTTCTATCGTTGAAATCCTGTCGACCTGTCCCACCAACTGGGGTCTCACACCCGTTGAATCCTTAACCATGCAGCGTGAGGTTATGATGCCTTATTATCCGTTGGGGGTTTACAAGGAAATAAAGGAGGACAGCGGCAATGAGTGATATCAACATAACCTTTGCAGGCTTCGGCGGTCAGGGCATTCTGTTTATGGGCAAGGTGACGGCATATGCCGGTCTGATGGACGGCAAGGAAGTGTCATGGTTCCCGTCATACGGTCCCGAAATGCGGGGTGGTACGGCCAAATGTGACGTTTGTATTTCGGAAGATCCAATCAGCTCGCCCATCGTGATGACCTCTGATGTTTTAATTGCCATGAACAAGCCGTCTTATGAAAAATACATCGGCAAAGTAAAGCCCGGCGGCATTGTGATCACAGACAGTACAATGGTAACTGACATAGCAATCCGTGAGGATATCAAGACTTTTTCCATTCCCGCCACCAAGCTGGCTGAGGAACAGGACTTAAAGGGCTTAGCCAACATAATTGTTCTTGGCAAGCTTTTCAAAGAAACTGACTTCTGCAAAAAAGAATCACTGGAAAAAGGGATAGGGAAGAGTGTGTCAGCCAGAAAAGAACATTTACTGAAAGCAAACTTAAAAGCCATTGATTTGGGCGAAACATTATAGAAGACACAAAAAACGGAAGCGGTAAGCTTCCGTTTTTTGTTATGAATTATACTTTTCAAACCGTTTCATATTGTTCTTTTCACCAATTACAGCAATCATATCATTTGTTTTAAACATAAAATCCGGTGTGATTTCGATGATTGTCTTATCTTCTCTGACGACAGCAATGATATTGAGACCGAATCGTCTTCGAAAATCAATCTCAGAAACGGCTTTTCCGTTGAATTTTTCGGAAAGGCGGATTTCGGTGATGGCAAATTCTGTGGAAAGCTCGATGAAATCCAGTGCTCTGGGCGAGGTGAGATTATTGGCAAGGTGTACAGCTTGGTCAATTTCCGGGAACACAACCTCTGCCCCTATCTTGCTCAGTACTTTGCCGTGTTCCGCACTGATCGCCTTTGCAATCACTCTGGGAACACCCAGCTCAATCACATTGAGAGTGGTGAGAATACTACCTTCCATATGCTCGCCGATACACACAATTACAGTCTCGCAGTTTTGGATACCGGCTTCCGAAAGGGTAGCCTTGTCCAGCTGCTTGACCAAATAGGCCTGTTGTACCTTGTCTTGAATTTGTTTGATTTTTATTTCGCTGTTGTCAAGAACCATAAGCTCAAGACCACTGTCTGCCAGTGCTTCCGCAAGAGCAAGACCGAATCGGCCCAGACCGATAATTCCGTAGGTGAAACTTTGTTTATGAAATGCCATAATGATTCTCCTATCCGATGGTAACTCTTTCTTCTGCATAAGAAAGGTTGGAAGCAGGCTGATAGACCCAGATACATGCCATGGTGATGGGACCCAGCCGTCCGATAAACATGAGAGTGCTGAACAGAAGCTTGCTGATTGCCGATAAATGCGGCGTGATGCCCGTTGACAAACCGACCGTACCAAACCCGGATACTACCTCGAATAAAATCTGCATGAAGGAGTATTCAGGTTCAATAA
>MKRK01000069.1:2057-9043 GCA_001896915.1 Clostridiales bacterium 43-6 | reverse complement strand
TGCTGTCCTTGGAGATTTTACGGCGAAAAGCGGTGCAGTCCCGGTTGGTTGCATAGGCAAACAGGCTGCGAAACACGGTAAAAGTCGTGGTGGTTTTGATACCGCCGCCGGTGGAGCCGGGGGAGGCGCCGATAAACATCAATAATATCAGAACAAATTGACCGGCCGCCGTGAAATCACCCAAGGCGTAAGTGCTGAAACCGGCGGTTCTTGCAGAAGTGCTTTGAAAAAAAGCGCCCAGCCATGTAATGTTATCGGTAAGCTTTAATAAAAGCGTTCCGGCAATCAGCAAGATTACTGTCATGCTCAAAACGATTTTACTGTTCATACTGAGCTTTTTCAAAGAACGTTTTTGTAAAATATCCCGAATTACATAAAACCCGAGACCGCCGAAAACAATGAGACCGCAGGTGGTCAGGTTCAGTAAAACATTGTCCCGATAAGGAATCAAGCTTTGGTAATTGCCCAAAATATCAAACCCCGCATTGTTAAAGGAGGCGATGGAATGAAAAGCACCGATACCCAAAGCTTCTAAGGGGGTATAATACTTTGAAAATGCAAAGAAGCTCAACAGCGTACCAACAAACTCAAAGCAAAGTGTCAATACAATGATTGACTTTACGAGCTTCACCACACCTTTAACATTTTCTAAATTCAGGGATTCCTTGATGAGAATTCTTTCCTTTAATCCGATTTTCTTCCCTGTTAAAAAGATAAAGAAAACACCGATTGAGGAGATACCCAACCCTCCTACTTGAATGAGGATGGCTATTACTGTCCGTCCGAACACTGAGAAATAATCGGCGGTGTCAATGGCGATCAGACCCGTCACGCAAACGGCACTGGTTGAGGTAAACAGCGCATCTACCGGATGAATGTTGATGCCCGGATTTGCCGAAACCGGCAACAATAACAACAATGTGCCTACAATAATCAAGGAAGCAAAGGTTAAAACAAGAAATCTGCCGGGGTTGAGCCATCTAATATTCATACAATCACCTGCTTACCAATAGAATATACAAAACCATATAAATCGAACACAAGGAAATTGCAAGGAGCAATTGCGTTTGTTCCTATCAATGCAATCGCAAATCACACGAAAAAGCTATTTTGACGATTTCTATCAAATATATCATAATTGGTCATGATTGTCAATTATAGCACAAAATTCGATCTGTCCCGCTGTCATCCTGCATTGTGACATCCATTGACCATCAGAACACATGCAATATACTTGATTAAGGAGGGGTTTATTTGAAAAGAAGCATCCCAATCCTGTTTGCTGTGCTGATCATCTTATCAGGATGCTTTCTTCAAGAAAAATCAAACGAAGAAAGAACAGCTTCCGCCGTTTCCATGCATGGGACAAATGAAAAGGTTGCTGTGGCTTTGGTGGCAAAGCAATTGAATTTATATTATTACAAAGACACAGATACCTATCGGGGAGGCGATTATTTCTTTGATGTATCTCTTGTGACAGGCGAAGTCAATGAAAACAACGAAATAGAAGTGAAAATATGCCCAGCATATCATCCCATATCGGTATTAAGCAGATGTTATGTTGATATTAAAAAAGAAGCGGTTCGTATTGGACCAAAGGAAGCAACCACAGTAAAACCCGGATATGAAACCGTCCAGACAACCTATAAAAAGAATAAAATCGTAATCAATTATCCTCAGCTGGTTTATATGACGGACAGAAGACAACAAGAAGAAATCAACGCATTGATTAAGAAATATGCCATCGAAGGGGCAAAAATTTTCTATGGCGATGATTTTGAAAAATCGGTCATCCAGATCGATTACAGAATAATTCATAACAGCCCGTCGCTCCTCAGCATTGAATACAAAGGGGTTGGGTCCCGGGACGGCGCTTATCCAAACAATTTATTGTATACGACAAACATTGATATGAAAACGGGGAAGGTACTAAAATTGACGGATATGGTAAGAATTGATGATGCATTCATCCGGGTTCTGAAATCGAACAAGACCCAGCCCGTTACCACCGATACAGAGCTGACAGCTGCCCATCGTGATCTGTTCCAAGGTGTTTCAAATGAGCAGTTGAAGGAGTATTTACTCACAACAGATTCCTTTGACGGTTCCATGGTTTATTCCGGCCTAACCCATGATACGCTCCGGTTCACCTTGCCTGCCATTCATGCCCTGGGTGATTATGCCCAGTATACAATACCTCTGAAGGAAATTAAGGACTATTTTAAGATCAGTCTGTCTTGAAACACGGGGTTTCATTCCAAAGACATTGTAATCATTCGGTAACTTTTATTGACAAGTGCATCATATTTTATTATACTGTGAAAATATGATATCACATTTTTTGTCAACAGGAGTAATATAACCATGATGCGCGTTCTGAGAGAAACCTATCGGGATTTAATCAAATATTTTATTCTAACGATGTTTTGTATTTTTCTTTTTCTGCCTCTCAGCGGATTGTTTCTATATTGCAGGCAGAGCTTTCTCAGAAGCTCTGCTTTTGCTGCTGCAATCTGTTTTGTCTTGTCTTTCATCGTCCACAGCATTATTACCTTCCGAAAAAAACCAAATCCATTGAATGTTCTGCAATATGCAGTGTCTTTTGCGCCGTATTTGATTTCACTGCTGTTTCTTCTCCCGTTTCTCGGTTTGTTGATGCCGGATGTATGGGCATTGGTGTTGTGTTTTTTATTGTCCGTTCCTTTCTCCTATTATTTAGCGAGAAAAGCATTGACTGCGGAACACGAGACAATATCATACCTTGAAAATGCTTTAAAATGGCTCATTGCGATTGCTGTATTTGCCTATGTCAGCTACCATATCAGAGACTTTTTTTATCACAGTAAATTTTTATATGGTGCAGTAGGAAGGGACAATCATGCCCAATATTTATACTATCTTCCCTTTTTACAAAAAGCAATTATCAACCACCAGCCTTTCTGGTCGTGGTCCTTTGGCTTGGGCGGTGATGTATTCGGAACCTTTGGCTATTATTATACGACAAATCCGTTTTTTTATCTCTCTGTGCTGTGCCGTCGGTTTGGTTTCTTTGATTGGTCATTGGCAGGTCTTTTATTGTGGCGGTTACGTTTGGCGGTGATTAAACAAATCATCGGTATGCTGTGCATGTATGGGTTGCTGCGATATGAAAAAAGGAGCTTTACAGCATCGTTGTTAGGATCTCTTGTGTACGGTGGAGTTGTCTGGTTTTCAAATTATTCGCTGTTAGACGATTTTATGGCGGATTCACTGATTTACTTACCCTTGCTTATTCTGGGGTACCAATATTACAAAATCACCAAAAAACCATGGTTGTTCATTCTTTTTACTGCCATCACCTTAGCAAATAATTTTTATTTTGCGTATATGGACTTGTTGTTTTTCGGTACATATTTGCTTGTACACACAGAGTTCGGGACGGGTAACCTGTCAAACAGGCTGAAGACCTACGGCAGAGAATTGGCAAAAACCGCCGGATTTATCATTGTAGCACTTTTACTGTCGGCCGTAGCTTTTTTACCGGTTATCATTTCCTTTTTTCATGCAGATCGATTTAATATTGATGTTGACCTTCCTCTGTTTTATGAGAGGCAGTTTTATTTCAGTCTTTCGGAAAATTTATTTTCTTCCTCTTCTTTGCTTGGCTTTCCTGTTATTGTTTTAATCGGTTTGTTGTTGAACTATAAAAAATGCAGCACCGAAACAAGAAAAAAATCTGTTTTGGCTTTCTTTTGGATCATCTGTTTTTGCATTCCTCTGGTATCCTCCGTCATGAACTGGTTTTCGTTCATGACAATCCGCTGGCTATACCTTGTCGGGTTTGCCGTTGCTTATGCATTGGCGGACTGGCTGGACGAAAACAGGAAACATCGATCGATTGGTTTGATAAAAGGTCTGATTTTGACGGGCATCGTGTTATCATTGATGCTGACAAAGTTTGAGCGCACCGGCATTTATGTGAATTCTGTGGATAAAAAAATATTGATATACAGTATATGGATAATCATTTTATTGGTCGGAATCCGGTATATCAAGATATCCTTTTTAAAATCTGCGGCAACATTCATCATGATTTTACTATGCATTGTTCCAATTGTCAGTAACAATTCTGCCAAACTTCAAAGCCCAGAAATGGGAAAGCTGATGGAAAAGAAGAATGTTGAAACGGTATATCAGGATACACCCGCAACAAAGGAACTGTTTGATTCTCTGACACCCAAGAGCAATGAATTTTACAGAACTGAAATTTTTGAAAAATTGGAAAACAATCAAATGTATCTGGGCAGCTATGGAACGGGTGTATATAACAGTCTCATTGATAAAGGTTTACATAAAACCTTAAAAAGCGAATACGTTGTTGCAGATATCGCTATGTCTCCCAGCAGGTACAGCGGACTGGACAACCGTTTGGTTCTACAGACCTTGTTCGGCGTAAAATACAATATCACCACACAGGCTAAGGATCTCAGCAATTGTAGTTTTAGTAAAGAGAGAGAAACTGGACCATACAGTATCTATGGCAGTAACGATGAATATTTTCTCGGCTTTGGATTTTGGTATGACAGTGTTATGGACTCTGACCGCTTTACCAAAATGAATGCCGCTGAAAAAGATGGTGTTGTTCTTCAGACAGCAGTGGTGAGTGGTGTAAAAACCGGCTTACCCCAAACCGAACCGGAAATGATTACCGTGCAGGCAGAGCTTGATTTGGGTAAAATGGCAATTCAAAATGGGAAGTATCAAAAAGGAAGCTTTGTTTTGGATAAAGGCTCAGTCGTAACAATTCCCATAAAGAATTATAAAGAAAACGGGGAATATCTGATCTCTTATGAAAATGAAAATTACAATAAAAGTTATAATGATATATACATCAACGGCACACGTACAAGAGTGTTCCCGAAAGGGTCGACATATGCCTATCCGGAACCGAAATTTACTGTAAAAGACAATTTACACGACGGTACTGTCCGTATCCAATCATTATTGAAGACTGACATCAAAAATTTAAAGGTATACTACAACCCATATGAAAAGCTGCCCGATTTTGTCAAGGCACGCAAAAAATATCAACCGCAGAATCTTTATGTGAACGGCGGCAATGTTTCTTGCACCATCAAAAACGATGAAAAAGGGATATTGGCACTTAGTATACCCTACAAAAAGGGCTGGACAGCAAAAGTGGACGGGAAACGGGTTGAAATTCTGAAAGTCAACCATTTGATATCAGGGTTGTTGCTGGAAAAGGGAAATCATAAAATCCAGCTGACCTATATTACCTCCGGCTTCCGGGAAGGGTTGGCGATTACCATTATAACCGCAATTTCGTTGTTGCTTGCTGCTGTATATTTAAGTCGCAGAAGCCGCAGACCACAAAAATGGTCCGCCGTTACAGTTGGGGATACGGATTTATAATTTTTTTCAATTAGGCTCTGTGATTGGCAGAGCTTAACTTTTTTGTTGTAGAATGTAATCATTTGTGGTATAATCTAACGAATGATTAATCGTAATTGGAGCAGTAAAGATGATTATTTTGGGGCTTGACCCGGGATATGCAATTGTGGGCTTTGGCGTGGTCAAATACATGGGAAACAAATTCACCGTACTTGATTTTGGCGCCATCACCACGAATAAGGACGAAGAATTCACCTCCCGGTTGGGACAGGTTTACGACGGAGTGTCTTTTTTACTGGACAAATGGAAACCAGCGTCCATGGCGGTGGAACAGCTTTTTTACGGCACCAATTCCACCACGGCAATCGGTGTGGCACAAGCCAGGGGCTGTGTGCTGCTGGCTGCCAAAAAACACAACGTCGCTATTGGGGAATATACACCCTTACAGGTAAAACAAGCAGTCACCGGATACGGCAAGGCCGAAAAATCACAGGTCATGGAAATGACAAAGCTGCTTCTCCATTTAGACCATATCCCGAAACCGGACGATGCGGCAGACGCATTGGCGGTGGCTATCTGTCATGCCCATACGGGCGGATCGCTGATGGCAAACATGAAAGGGCTGAGATAAATGTTTTATTCATTGACGGGCAAGCTGACCTATCAGGACCCTCAGACAGCCGTTGTGGACTGCGGTGGTGTAGGTTTTAAATGCTTTGTCACATTGAACACGGTCAGGCAGCTGCCCTCTGTCGGTAACACTGTGATGTTATATACCCACCTGAACGTAAAGGAAGATGCACTGGACCTTTACGGTTTTTATTCCATGCAGGAGCTGGAAGCTTTCAAGCTTATCACCTCTGTCAACGGTGTGGGACCCAAAGTAGGCTTATCCATATTATCCGCCTTCACTTCGGATAAGCTCGCTTTGCTCATTGCAACAGGAGACGCAAAATCGCTGACTGCAGCAAGCGGTGTGGGAGCAAAGCTTGCCCAGCGGATCACACTGGAGCTAAAAGACAAATACAACAGTGGTGCTTTGACCGTAAATGAAGACATCGAAAAAGCGGGTGTGGTTTCTGCGTCTGCCGGTGCCTCCGAAGCCGTCGGTGCTCTGGTCGCCTTGGGCTATACCCAATCCGAAGCGTCTCTTGCCATCGGCAGGCTGGACAGCAGCCTGCCGGTAGAGATTTTAATCAAAGAAGCGCTGAAAGCGCTTTCAAGGCAGGTGCGATAAATGGAAGAAATGGATTTTGAAAGCCGTTTGACAACAACAGAATACACCTTTGACGACAGTGATATCGAAGTATCGCTCCGCCCCAAAACATTATCCGAATATATCGGACAGGAAAAAGTAAAAGAAAACCTGTCGATTTATATGGAAGCCGCAAAACTAAGAAAAGAATCTCTTGACCATGTTTTGCTGTATGGTCCGCCGGGCTTGGGCAAAACCACTCTTTCGGGCATCATCGCAGGGGAAATGGGAGTAAACATGCGGATCACCTCCGGTCCTGCCATCGAAAAGCAGGGGGATCTTGCCGCCCTTCTGACCAATCTCAGTCCGGGCGACGTGTTGTTTATTGACGAAATCCACC
>MKRK01000069.1:0-1991 GCA_001896915.1 Clostridiales bacterium 43-6 | reverse complement strand
TCGGCAAGGGTCCCTCGGCCCGCTCCATTCGTCTGGAGCTGCCAAAATTCACTCTGATCGGCGCCACCACCCGTTCCGGTCAGCTTACTGCGCCGCTGCGGGACCGTTTTGGTGTGCTGTTCCGGCTGGAGCTATACACCAAAGAAGAGCTGGCACAAATCGTAATCCGTTCCGCCGGTATTCTCGAAATCCCCATCGAACCGGAAGGGGCATTGGAAATTGCCGGCCGTTCCCGGGGCACGCCCCGTATCGCCAACCGGCTTTTAAAGCGCGTTCGTGATGTGGCACAGGTCCGGCATGACGGAATCATAACACAAACAGTTGCAAAATCCGCTCTGGACCGTTTTGAAATTGACGGTCTCGGTCTGGATGACTTCGACCGACGGATGCTGCATACAATCATAAAGAATTACAACGGTGGTCCCGTTGGTCTCGATACCTTATCGGCGGCGGTCAATGAAGACGCTATTACGATTGAGGATGTATATGAACCATATCTGATGCAAATCGGGTTTTTACAGCGCACCGGCAGGGGTAGGTGCGTTACGCCGTCCGCATACCGCCATCTGGGCATTGTGCAAGAGGGGCAGCAAACAACGATAGAAGGGATTGTTATATAAAAATGGGCAGACTTTTTGGAACAGACGGAGCAAGAGGAATTGCAAACGAAGGACTATCCTGTGAGACATCCATGAACATCGGCCGCGCGGCGGCAATGGTTCTGGCATCTCATTGTACAGAAAAACCAAAAGTACTCATCGGCAAGGATACAAGAATATCTTCTGATATGTTGGAAAACGCATTGGTAGCGGGCTTATTGTCCGTCGGTGCGGACGTAATTCTGGTCGGCGTTGTGCCGACACCGGCAACCGCCTATCTTATCCGTCATTACGGTGCAGACGCAGGAATCATGATTTCCGCCTCCCATAACCCCTGTGAATACAACGGCATCAAGCTTTTTGACGGAAACGGCTATAAGCTGCCGGACACGCTGGAGGAAGAAATCGAAGGGATCGTGCTCGACCGCACAAGAGAAATCCCAAGCCCCACCGGCGGCGATATTGGCAGAGTGGTTTATGAGCCGGACGCATCGGATATTTATATTGAACACTTAAAAAGTACGGTTGATGTATCCTTAAGTGGTCTGAAGGTCGCTCTGGACTGCGCCAACGGTTCCTCAGCCGTAACAGCGGAAAAGCTGTTTAAGGCACTGGGTGCCGATTGTTACTTAATCAGCAACAAACCAAACGGCATAAACATCAACGAAAACTGCGGTTCCACCCATATGGGCAATCTCATTGAATTTGTCATGCGCAGTAAAATGGATCTCGGTCTTGCTTTTGACGGTGACGCTGACCGTTGTCTTGCAGTAGACAGCGAGGGCAATCTGATTGACGGTGATAAAATGATTGCCATCGCAGCAAAGGATATGAAGGACAGGGGCGTTCTCGCCGAAAACACGGCGGTGATGACAGTGATGTCCAACCTCGGCTTTTTCCATTTTGCAAAAGCAAACGGAATTAAAGTGGAGGTCACAAAAGTCGGCGACCGATATGTACTGGAAGAAATGCGCAAAAGCGGTTACATCATCGGCGGCGAACAATCGGGGCATATTATTTATCTGGAGCATGCCTCAACCGGTGACGGACAATTGTCCGGCATCCAACTGATGGCGATTATGAAGCGAACAGGCAAAACCTTAAATGAACTGGGTTCGGTTATGGACTCCTTCCCGCAGGTTTTGGTTAACATAAAAACAACCAACGAAATCAAAGCAAAATATGAAAATGACGAATCGGTAAAAGCGGCAATCCGTGACGCTTCGGATATTCTAGGGGAAGACGGCAGAGTGCTGGTGCGTGCCTCAGGCACAGAACCACTCATTCGTGTGATGCTGGAAGGCAAGGATGAAGAACAGATCACTGCCCTGGCAAATTCCATTGCCGATGTCATCAAAAGCTTAACTTAGGGATAAAAGAGAAGGAAGAAAC
>MKRK01000068.1:24539-28467 GCA_001896915.1 Clostridiales bacterium 43-6 | reverse complement strand
TCCAAAAATGGGTTTCGTCGGGATATGTCTTTCCGTCTCTGGAATAAACCGTTGCAATACTTGAGCTGACGCCCCATTTTGAATACAGCGTATTGTTGTAAATATAGGTGTTGGTAATATTGGTAGACAGATTGAATTGTCCGCCCGGATTATTCTGTCCGATGTTGTATCGGGCGATGGTGCCGTCATTAAAACCGGCCTTGCTACCGTCCCAGTTGGTCAGCTCGCTGCAAATCAGCATAAAGCCGCCTTCGTTGTTGTGTCCGTAATTATACTGAAAGATCGTTCTGCGGCTCATATAATCGCTGTCAAAGCCCTGACCGTCGTAGGTTGTTTTGGTATTGTATGCTTCGTTAAACTGGAACAATGCATCGGTGCAGGCAAACGGCCATAGAGCGACACAGGCCGCTTTGCTGATGTTGTGGGACTCGTTGACCACATTGTATTCCACCAGCGGCGAGGTGCATTCATTGATAAAAATACCGTCTCCGCCGATATCATAGGCATAATTGTTTCGTATCACAATGTTGGTACCGCCGCCTGCAGGGCTTTCTGCATTGACATGAATCGCAGTTGACCCGATTGTATATACCTCATTGTTTTCTATGAGCACATCAGAAAAGGAGTTATACCAGTTTCTGGACCAGACATTGATGCCGCCTTGACGGGCATGGTCCCCTATATTTCCGTCGTTTTTCACATTGTGAACCTTACAGTTCTGTATGGTAATCCCTCTGTGATTGCCTGAATTTGCATCAAAATGGATGCCCGAGCGATCGCCCACTGTCGTTGCATCATTGATTACTTCAAGGTTTCTTAATGTCCAGTAATCCTGGTTCCTGAAATAAACCGCAGCATCGTTCCAGTCACCGCCCGGTGTGAACACTCTGCCGTTGCCATCTATCAGCGGAAGATTCCCCGTTCCGTAAGCATCGATGGTGATAGGGCTGCCCAGCACCCCCGAGCCCTTTGGATATAAATTCCCCACCCAGGTTCCGCCTCGTTTGAACAAAATCGTATCACCGGGCTGAAAGGTGGTGGCACTCACCTTTTCCAGGCTGCTCCATGGCTGGCTGACACTCAGTCCGTTATAGCTGTCGTTGCCCCCAATGTTGTCTATATAGTAGGTGTTGCCGGTTGCGGCATCCGCTTGGATTGCCAACGCGCCTGCGGATAGTGTTACCAATAGTAACACCATTGCAAGTATAATTGCAGATGATTTTTTTAGTATGCTCATTGTTCGTAACTCCTTTTCTCCGGTGCCTTGCCCGAAGATTCTCTCTGTTTTCCTATCCCATTGATATCTGAGGATACCTGTCTCAGTTTACCACGCGCAGTCCGTCATTGTTGGATGCTCGTTCCCGTTAGCTCATTTTTCTCTGTTTGAAGCCCACGTTATTTTTGCCACACCTTCACCCAGTCAACCATGAGCTTTTGGGGCCACACGGTTTTGGAATGGCTGTCCGGGCTGCCGGCCCAGCTGCCGCCGATGGCAAGATTGATAATCATAAAGTGTTTCTGGAAGAAAGCTTCCCGCATGGTGGTATCGGTGATGGAGATTTCTTTGAACATCACGTCGTCCAGATAAAACATCATGCTTGTTGATGTCCATTCCACGCCGAACACATGGTAGTCATCCGCCAGCTTACCGCCCATGTAACGTTCCGGTATGTCGAATTCACCGCCCGTGCTCTTATGATCCGAGCTGTATGCCGTATCGGAAGTGGCTTCGGGTCTGCACCAATGAATTCCGCTGTGTACCTGCCCGTCTCGATTTTTGTTGTTCCATTGATCGTTTCCGCCAACCATTTCCACGATGTCGATTTCACCGCCCCAGGGCCAGCCTCTTTTCACACCCATGGTCCAGAAAGCGGGCCACATTCCCTGTGAATAGGGCATTTTTGCTTTCATTTCAATTCTGCCGAATTGGAAGGTCTTCTTGCCGTTTGAATTAATGGCACCGCCGGTGTAGTTAGAGGTGTGCCAGCTACCGTCAGTGGCCTGACCGGAACGGCTGACGGATTCCTTTTTGCCGTGGATATAAAGGTATCCGCCCTTTACCTCAATGTTCTCCGGAATATTAACCTGTTCTTCCGCAGCATTGTAGTTTTTGGTGAAAACAGTCCAATTGTCGCTATTCAGCGCGGTTCCATTGAAATCGTCAATAAATACAAGCTTGTATGTGGTGTTGGTGTTCGGTGATTTCACTGTTGCCCCGATAGTTTTGATATTATGCCCCAGTGCAACCAGAGCAGACATGGGCGGAGGATCCGTCGGAGCTTTTATCGTTGTCGGTTTTGTTGTCGTTGCCGTTGCCATCTTGCCCGTTGTTCCCGCAGTCGTGCCGGCGGCATTCTGGCTGGTCAGGGTTGACTGTGTCACGGAAGTGGTATCCGTGTCGGTTTTGGTGTCGCCCTTGGCTGTTTGAGAAACCGTTTGCGTCTCTGACGCTGTTTGGGATGTAACCGTCTTCTTACCCCCGAACAACGAGCAAGAACTCGTCATCACCAAAACCAAAACGATGCTTATGCTTGTTAAAATTATTCTCTTCATGATAACTCCAATCTCCGGCGATAAAAATATCTGCTGTCATTCTATCCGGATCAATGACAACTTCTTTATCAATGCTTGCAGCAGGCTTTCATTCTACCTTATCCTTGAGCAATACAGCCCACATTGTCTTTCACAATGGTTCCGTCCCTGTGATTCCCTAAATCCAACAGGAGCTCTTTCCCGGCACCGTAACGCAAGGTATTGTCTTTGATAATGGTATGCTCTAGCTCATCAAAAACAATGCCGTAGGAGGGAGAAAGCCGCCCTGTTTTTCCACCGTCGTCCCGTCCTGAGGTAAAGGTGTTGCCCACCACGGTCGTCCCCCGGACTTTATGTAAAATCATGTGGCTGTCTTCATGGGTATCTGCATATTTTTCATCGGCACCGCTTCTGTGTATGATGTTTCCTGTAATGGTGATGCCGTTGATATCAGGACTTTCGCCTTTGTTGATGTATATCCCGGGGCCACCGGAACGGTCGATATAATTGCCTGTAATGTTGAAATGCACGCCAAAGTAAATAAAAATTCCTGCATAATGGTTCCATTCAATCCGGTTGCCTGTCATTGTTGTGGAGCAGGACCAAAAATCCGAATGGTACCCGGAGCCTTTATTCCCGGTCAGCCAATTGTCAATGATAAATCCATCACAGCTCTCAGAAAAAATGCCATGTCCTCTGTTGTGCGCAATCATACTGCTTCGGATCGTGTAGCACCATGCTCCTTTCAGATGCACGCCGTTACCGCTGAAATACTCTACCTTGGTTCGTTCAATTCGATAAGCATCCTCGGTTTTATCTACGTTCTGCCCGTTTTTATATATTCCGTGAATCCCCGATCCTGTTTGTTTATTTCCGTCAAGATACATTCCGTTGATGGTCAAGCCCAATGCATCTGTAACATTCAATAAACAGACAGCGTTCTCGTTGTTCAGCTTTAGGACGCTCCCGCCCGCCTGACGAAAGCCCCAGTTACAAACACCGTAAATCCCTACGTTCTTCGGCACCTTAACGTCTGAGCATAAATAAACACCGGCGGGAAAAAAAACACCGTTTTTGTTTTCTGCCGCTTTGTTCAAAGCAGCTTCAATCGCTTTCGTATCATCTGTGATGTTATCTCCCTTGGCACCAAAATCAATTACATTCAGCATTTTTCCCGTGATTTCATTATTCAATCAATACACTTCCCTATTGTATTTTCTATTTTATTATACTTGTATTTATGTCATTTTGCAAGCAAATCTGTACAGTATTTTTTGTAAATTGTACATTAATTTGTGAAAAATGTATATTTGTTAATATTGCATATATTTTATATACATTTATGTTTATTTCGCTGTTTCTTTCGTAGCGTTTTGGTTCATTTTACCAAAAAACA
>MKRK01000068.1:15654-24373 GCA_001896915.1 Clostridiales bacterium 43-6 | reverse complement strand
ATACACATCAGCGTTTGAGGGGAACAATAAACCAACCGCTTCAACACCTGTTGAAAAACCGCCTGTACCAAACTGTAGGTTCTGGTACATAGTATATGACGGTGAATTCTTTACAAGTCCTTTACCGCCCTGCTCAGGATAATCTCCCAACCAGTATGAATAAGAATAGCGGTACATTTCATTGCGCAAGAAGAGTATCTTTGCAGCATCCGTCTGATACTTATTGGGGATAAAGTCAATCCAGTTGACAAATGTTTCATTGACATAGTTTGCTGCTTTGGGTCCTTTCGGGAACACCACAACACCAACTTCATCGCCGAAAGTGGAAGAAACAACGTTGGACCAATGTCCGGTACCGTGTAGCATAGCAGTTTTCTTTGCGTTGAAATTCTTATATCCCTGGTCCCAGTCACCGGTAGGGAATATAACGGTTCCGTCCTTTGCCCACTCGTATAATTTCTGGAAACCGTCAAGAGATGTGGGGTGGTTGTAGTTTGGCGAGAGTTTTCCTGTTGAATCAACTTTATAAAGCTTGCCGCCGTTGGAGTCAATCAAGGAAATGGCAAGGTCAACACTTGATACAGACTCAAGTCCACTTCTGTTAGCAGTTTTTAGCTTTTTGGAATACTCCTGCAGCTTATCAAATGTCCACGCCTTGCTTGCGACCAATTCAGCGGGATCTTTTAATCCTGCTGCTTTCAGCATGGCCTTATTATAAATAATAATGTACGGATCACTCTTTGCACCAACCCAAGCTACTTGCTTGTCGTCAATGTTAAAGAATGCTTTTGCTCCCTGATTGTACCACGGCTCTTGCATTGTAACACGAGATACTGACATCGGAACATTCAAGCGTGCGAAATAGTTTTTGGTGAAATAGTTGTAGAAATCATAGTATTGACATTTCAGAATATCCGCAAGCGGTCTTGAAGCCGAAAGGGAGCTGGAAACTGCGGAGTTATAGCTTGTTGTCAAACCTGTTTCATTGATGGTTACACCGAATTTCTGCTCAACCGTTCTTTCAACGGTATTGGTGGACTCATAGATTTTTGTTCCGGGAGCTGCACCGTTCCAAGGGTTTTTCACATCCAGAACAAAGCCCTTTAAGCTATCAAGGAACACCTGAAACTGCTTATCGATTTTTGCTGTCGTTGCTACAGCTTGTGTCACATGCACAAATTTAGTCGTTGTCGGTGCTGCTGTTTGACCCTTTACCGTTGTAGTTGTCACACCGGGTTGTGTCGTTTCACCGGACACTGTTGTGTTCTCTCCTGAAACAGGCAACGTGGTTCCGCCTGTCTGTGAAGACGAGCTGGACTTTTTAGTGTCCTTACAGGATGCAAGCGATACCACAAAAATGAGAACTAAAAACAATGCCAATAGTCTTTTTGTTGCTTTCATCAAATTTCCTCCTAATAACGAATTTGTCTGTTAGTAATTTTACACTATTACTTCCTAAAAATCAATAGATTTTTTTTGGCATTTCGCCGGTTTTTCCTGTTTTTCCTTTGATTTTGATCATGCTGTCCGGTTTTAATGCAATTTGACCGGAATGCAAGTTCTGTCCTTCAAAGACATAACCAATTACGATGAATCCACCCATTTCTTCACACCATTATATTACTCTTTTTTTGAAACAGTGTAAATGGTAAATTTTATTCTGCCAAAATAATGGGCGCTCATTGGCAATATCAATCAAAAAATCATCAAACAGCTTTTGTAAAAACTAAAACAAGAAATCCTGTCAATTCCCATCAAAACTCAAAAGCAATGTGCGAATTACCGCTATCAGACACGGAACCATCTCCGGTCATTCTGTCTTGATTTGGTTCCGTGTTCCTTACGAATTAAGTGAATTACTTAGCCTACCAAGCCGCTCCGGGCAATGCTCTCCACAAAAAATTTCTGGGTAAAAAGATACAGCGCCAATAGGGGAAGCATAATTAATATCATGCCTGCATTTTTGATAAGGCTAACGGTCAGATCCACGTTGGATGTGATGCCACCGCCCGCTGTGGCTGTCAGAAAACCTACCCTAGTAGAAAAGAAAGGAAGATCTTTTGCAAAAATAGTTGTATAAGACATATCCAGCCACTGCCATACAAAAGAAAACAAGAAACAGGTTACCATCATAGCGACCGCACTGGGAAGCATGATAACTACGAAGGTTTTCAAAGCCCCCGCACCGTCCACATAGGCGGCTTCTTCCAATTCCTTTGGCATTCCCCTGAAAAACTGACGCATCATAAAGATGTATAGGCTGCATTTTAGTCCGGTACAGGTAACGGCGAATAAAATCATCGGCCACCAAGTGTTCAACCCAAACATGGCAAGAAAACCATCCTGTAAATCCGAGAACATTACGTATCTGGGCGTAAACAACAAATCAGGCAATAAAACCAGATTTAAAATGACAATACCGAACACAATTCCTCTGCCCTTGAACTTATATCTGGCAAGTCCGTAACCGACTAAGGTTGCGGTTGCTGTTTGTAACAAGGAGGTGGTGAAGGCCAACCCGAAGCTGCTAAAAAACACATTGGGAAACCCAAGCCGTATCATGGCCGTGTTGTAATTGCTCAGACTGGGGCTTTTGGGAAAATACTTTACGGTGGCGTCATATAAATCCGTCACAGACATAAAAGACGCAGATATTTTTGTAAACAGCGGGTAGAGAATCACGAAACATATCCCCAAAATAAACAGCCATCTGACAATTCCGATGATATATTGTCCGGAATATTTTTTTATTTTTGCTTTCCTTGCATCATTGATCACTAAGTTCACGAAATTCCCTCCCCTTAATCATAATAGAAGACGCGACGTGACAAAATCGCACCCACAATCGCCAAAACAATTATTATCAAAACTGAATAAACAAGCGCCTTTGCCGTTGCCGTGTCATATGCCGCCGAGGTAATACCATCGTGAATCTGAAAAACAATTTTGTTTCTCATATCCGTAAATGCATCCACAATACTGTAAATCACCGACAACAAAATGAGCGGACTCACCATGGGAAAGGTTATTTTCCAGAACACTTCCCACTTCGTAGCACCTTCAATGTAGGACGCTTCAAAGATGGAAGGTGAGATACCCTGCAGACCCGCTAAGAAAATAACAATGGATACCGCAGACATAATGGTTATTTCATAAATCCTGTCCACCGACTTTGTGAGGAAAGAGATGATCCCGGAATTAAAATCCATTTGCGTCAGCATATTTGAAAAAGCCGAGGAAACGTTCATCGCAGAGGTTTGTGTTGCCGCAAATCTGTCAGTGGAACTCATGGCCATTGCCGCCAGATCGTTTTGACCCAGGTATACAATAATACCGGATGCGATAATAACCGGCAGAAACATGATCGCTCTGGCAAAGCCACGTCCTCTGAACTTTGTGTTGAGCACACTTGCCATGAAAAAAGCGAAAAATACAACAATTGGCACATTGATTGCCATGTTAATCAAGCTGCTGACCAAATCCTGTCTGAAGCTAATGTTCTTCAAAAACAGATCTGTAACATGATCAAAATTCGGGAAATCATAGGCTGTCAATCTGTAAGTGATATCATCCAGCTTAAGTTCTCTGGAAAACGCATACTCGATTGCTTTGTACAGCGGATACAGAATAAAAATGATTGCGCCTAGAATGAAAGGAGCGGTAAAGAAATAACCGTAGGTGCGCTGTTTTGATTCAAGGCTTCGCCTTTTTCTTTTAGTTGCCATTTGCAGCGCCTCCCTTGCCTGTGATAAAATCCTTTGCCTTGACTTTTACCACTGTGTTTTGTTCGTTGGTATATTGATAATCCTTGTCGGTGTAGTTTACAACCGCATAATAACCGTTGGTATAGGTTGTTTTATACACTTTTTCTGCCAAACGTTCATGCTTGGCTATTACCGATCCGTACGTATTTTTCTGTGCGGCTTCAAGCTTTTTGAAGGCTGTCACTACATTATCCTTGATATCGGCATATTCTGTGGAATATAAATAATGAAATTCTGAAGAACTTAATTTCGTATAATGCTGACCTGTCAGAATAAAGCTTGCTCCGGCACCTGTCTCGACCAGTTTCAACAAATCAGCAGGCTCGCTATTGCTGAGATTGATGGGCTTGTAGGTATAATCCACATAGCCACTGAGCACCATAGCGGTAAACGGTACACTGTAATCTGTTTTGTCATGGTCAGCCGATTCAATGGGAAGACCGTTGATTACATCCAAATATTGAACAAACGGTGCGTCTCCTGTGCTGCCCATGATCTTATAGCCTTTTTTATCCAGCTCCTTTACATTGTCTAAGAGCTTATTTAAAACTGTCTGTCTTTCGGCATAGGTTTTGATGGTGTAGTTTGCCAAAATATCCTCACCGATATGACGGAGCGAAACATTCTTAATCCCCAGCTTTTCATACCCGGACATCAGCCCCTTGAAGTTTTTGGATACCGCATCCTGCGTCAGCATATAGCTTGGTGAGGTATATCCTGCTCTGAAAGTAACGGGATTGTAATCCATGTAAATACCTGTTTGCTTATTGATATAGGAAGCAATGTCACGGTTATTGGGTTTTCCGAATGTCAGTGCATTGCTGTACGCATACTGAACATCAGCATCCATAAACACATTGATTCCGTTTTTGGTTAAATTCTGATAAACCGATTTTAGTCTGTCAGTACCGCCGGCACCCTTTTCAACCTTTATGCTGTTGAGAAGACCGTGCCGGTAACCGCCGCCGAACCAACCGCTAAGCTTAAGATTGATTGACTGTAGCCCTGCGTTTTTCAGTTCAAGGGCAATTTTTTCGGCTTGATCAAAGGTTGTAAGCGTTTCCTTTGAATTATAGGTAACTCCTAAGAAATTCTTTTTTACATCAATAACATTAACCATTTCCACGGTGCTTGTATACGGCTTCGGAGCATTGGGTTGGCGATCGCCAAATAAGTATTTCTGATACTTCTTTGCCATTGCCGAATAACTGGAGTCCCCGCTTAAGAATTTGTATTTCACCCGTAAATTGCCCAAATATCTTTCAAACTGGAATATATTAAAATTTTCATTGGACTCTTGGCTGGTGGTAAAGGATTTAATCCGGGCCTTTTCATTGATTCTGAATTCAGGCCAGATAGCCGGACCGGCCGTCAGAGAATCGCCCCCTGTTCCGGTTCGTGCCTCGATTCCGGCAAAGGTTTCACCTTCCTCAATGATAGCCAGGATTCCGTTGTTTTTGCCCGACGGACTATCAACACTCACACCAAAAACAGGGAAGATCGCTTGGTTATAGTCCTCTGTTTTTTCAGGAGCATTGAGGGATTTGTCAACTCCATAGATTGGGACATATACATGGTCCTCTCTATAGTCGTCTTTTCCGTTGTAGAAGTTCATTATGGAACCGGAACCGTCGGGAAGGAGGAAATATCCTGTTTCTCTTTGGATTTTGCTGGTGGCAGCAAAATCCGGGAGCACGCAAATATTCTCAATGGTGTTGTTTTTGCTATGATATATTTCATTTTCTGGGATTCTAACATTCAGACCGTCTTGATCCAATGTGAGATACAGATTTACGTTGAATTCCGGGGTTTCTGTCTTTTTATAATTGGTACCCTTATTGTCTTTGACAAAGTCGGCATCTGTGTAACCGGCAGCTTTCAGTGCCTTATCAACCGCAAGCTTGGTTTCTTGAACAATATCCGGTCTTGTGTAATACCAGGGCGTTTCACCAGCCAGTTTATAATTGTTTTTATACTCGGCAATCTCCTCAGGCGCTCTGCCCGCGTATTCATCGCTGTTGAAATCCACCAAAAAATATGCGTGTTCCATAATTGCTTTATCGTCTTCGCTCATTTTAGCGGTGAACATTTTGAATCGTTCCGGCGACATCGCCAAGGGCAGGAAAAGCTCCAGCTGAACATCTCCCAGAGAATATTGAATTTTTACGCCTTGACCCACATCCTTATCCTTGATGAGCTCATATTTGAATTGTCCCTTTGCCACGCTGTCCGTGTCCGAGGAAAGATCGACGTTCGTTCCCTGCAGATTGGAATAACTCATGGTCAACAATTTACCCATGGACGGTGTGCTGTTCATATAATTACCGGCAGAGGACCAGATGTATCCGGTATCCAATACTTTTACAAAAATATCGGTTGTAGACTTGTTAAACCACAGTTCATAATTGCCCTTTGCAGCAATTTTTTCATAATAAGTCATATCGGTTGCATATAGATCCCCTACTGTAGTTCCGGGCCCAACGAGGTTACTTTTGTCATGAGGGTTCTTTGATTTTATCTCACCTACACATGATGTAAATAATATCGAAATCACACATATGAGAGCAAGAACACTAATTAATTTTTTCATTCTTTCTGGCCCTCCTTAAGTTCTGGTAGCAATTTCATTGCTCACATCACGGATAAATCCAATTACCTGCTGCATCAATGCGAAGAATAAAACGCTCAAAAATACGATGATAAACATTACAATTGCAGTCAGAAATAAAATACCAATCGATTGAAATAAGGTATAATCATGAATTCGCATGTTCCCCGATATGATAAGCAGCGTTACCCAGAACATCGCCAAGGATAAGAATACGGTGTAAAAATCACCTTCCTGCAGAACCATAACATTGCTTAGTACAATTGCGAAGGGGAACAGCAAAATAATCGGTGTCAGCGCATATGAGGTTCCGACAAAAATTGCTTTCAGGTTTCCTTCCCCGTTCAGAAGCGAGGTTACGCACCAGTTACAAATGCAGAACAAGAGTACCGGAATCACAATCTTGAGGATTTCAAATACAATGTTGATATTTTCCGTCCGTTGTGTTGTGAAAATAAATCCTGTAAAGCGTGCCTGGAAAACGGACATTAAGCAAGCACCGCCAAGGATTGTAATCGCCGCGGCCATGCTTCCTCGATTTTCTCTCATCAGGCTCCAATAGCTGTTGATGGGTCGGAAGATTACTCTGAGGGAATACTTCAAATGTCCCAAATAGGAATCGTCCCTGGTGGGCGGCAAATATTTTTTTCGCAGCTTACGCAGAACAACAATGAATATAATAATGGCAACAAAGGTCAATACGCCCGGCGTAAAACCACTGCTGATTGCCTCCCGACGCGCATATTTATAAGCGTTTGAATACCCTTGCCTGTCATCGCATTCGAAATAATATTTCATGGCAAGCTTGTATTCTTTATTCCTATAAGCAACATCGGCCAAGCTCTTTTTTGCGTTAAGGTTGTTTCTGTTGAGTTTCAGGACATTGCTCCAAACAACAGCTTCTTCCTCATACTTATCCTGATAATGCAGAGCCGTAGCTTTCATAATCATGCTTCCGTAATTTGTAAGACTAAATACCTTCATGGTATTAAGGCTTTTGTCAAGAACCAGACAGCTGTTGTTGACCCATGCGATAGATGAAGGAGATTGAAGGACATGGTTTGAATATACTTTATGTGCCTGATCACGGCTGTCCGGCGGCCCGCCGAACTGGAACAAAAGCTGACCGTCTGCATCGTAGAAAAACACACGGCAGCGGTTTCTGTCGAGAATGGCATACATATCGTTGGGAAGTGTCATAACATCATAAGGCAGAGACGGTCCTCTGTATGTACCGGTGTTGATATAGTTAGCATCTCCGTAAGGGTTGATTGCGGCAACCTTACGGAGCACATCATTGCCTTTGGCGTTCAACTTTTTGACCGGTCCGATGGTATCGATGGTATTGGTGTCGACAATATCGGTAACGGCATACACAAAGCCATCCTTATCGATATTAATATTGGCAAACTCCGTAGGAACGAAGTTTTGCATTGCATCTCTTGTTTCTTTAGTGGAAATCATCCGCCAGAAAAGCTCAACGGTATCATAGATAACACGCGGAGCACCAACGGTTTTTACAAAAATACCGTCCTTATCAAGCTCCAAAAGACCTTTGTTAAAACGCTCACAGACGATAAACAAACGTCCTGCATCATCCATAACAATCTTGAGGGGTCGGAAATCAAATTTATCCTCAAGCACTTCGGTTTCTGTGCCTTTTTCATATTTGACTGTTATGGTTCTGACAACATTACCTGTTTTATCCAGCTCCACCACAATATGATTGTCCCTGTCGCAGATGTAAACATTGAGTTTATCGTCCACATAAATACCAGTAGGGGAAACAAAGGCTACAACCTTTCCGTCTTTCCCTTTGTAGCTTGTTATGAGTCTGTTCAGTGTATAATCACTGTTGAGCACCACAACTCTTTTGTTATCGGTATCTGCAATGTAGATGCGATTTTCGTGATCTACAAATAAATCAGACGGTGCTTTCATTCGTCCGATGGACTTTCCGGCACTGTCTTTTATATCTGCCGTGTCAATTGCTTTTTCAAACATCATGGCATCGGGCGCCATAACAGCACTGCCTGTATTGTCATAGGTATATGCCTTAGCAGGTGCGCCGGCTGAAGCAGTCATTTGAAATATCATGAGTGCCAGTATAATCAATACGTAAATTTTACGTTTCAAATCGCTTCCCCCTAATCTTTCATTCCGGATGATGCCATGGTGTCAAGAATTCTCGTTTGTGAAAAAACAAACCATCCAAGCGGCGGCAGCATCATAATAAATGCGACAGCGGCACCGGCACCGGCACGGGCGATACCGCCTGTTAATATCTGCTGTAGTGCATATGTCAGCGGTTTATACGCTTCGTTAAAGATAATATTTCCGCCGGTTG
>MKRK01000068.1:9912-15522 GCA_001896915.1 Clostridiales bacterium 43-6 | reverse complement strand
ATAGTTGTTGACAAATCCAATCTTGGTCATGATGATGTAGTTGGGAATGCCGGTTACCGCCGGTGAGAACATAAGGGACAAAACAACAATTTTAAACATGACCTTTTTTCCCGGAAAGTTTCTCTTCTCCAGCACATAAGCCGCCAAGGATGCTGCCAAAATGTGAAGGAAGGTGGTGGCAACTGTCATAAACAGTGTGTTGAAGATGTATCTGGAAAACGGCACCCAGGACTGTCCCATCAAAACACCGATATTCTGAAAATTCTCCAAGGTAGGATTTTTCACAAAAAATCGAGGCGGAAATAAGAACAGCTCATCCAGAGGTTTGAATGCATTGTTGACAACAAAAACGAGGGGCAAAACCATAAACGCGCCCACAGCGCACAAAAACAAAAAATTAATTAAATTGCCTACATTGGAACGGGCAGGACCGGGATTGAACATTTTTCTTTTGACTTTTAAATTCTTCACTTGCTCCATTATTGTCCCACCTTATTCAGAATTCTCTGTACCAGTTCGTTTACACCAACCATTGTTACAAACAAAATGGAAGCAATGGCACAGGCATATCCCATTTCAAAACGAATTCCGCCGTAATCTTCCAGGTGATTGATAATGGTATGGACCGCATAGTTGGTGCTTGGGAACCCGAACAAGGCAGTCGTTACCGCTCCCACCGAGAAGGAAGCAGTAATACTCATAACAGCACCGAACAACATTTGCGGTTTCATGGAAGGAAGCGTGATGAACCAAAGCTCCTGCCATCTGTTGCGGATCCCTTCCACATAGCCCGCTTCGTATAGGGTGCGGTCAATCATACGGAAGCCTGCAACGAAGCTAAGGAAGCCGGCACCAAGGCTCATCCAGATCATAACGATGATACAGACCCAAATCATATATTTCACGTCGTTCATGAACTGAATCGGTTCCACAATCAAGCCGAGATTTAAAAGGGCACCATTGATATATCCATATTGGTCATTGCTGAATAAAATCATCCAGATCATATAAGCACCGCCGGAAATTGAAGGCGCATACATAACCGTAACCATGATTGCACGGGTAACCGGCTTGAGCTCATTGATGAACCATGCAAACATGAGGGATGCGAGATATCCGATGGGTCCGGTCACAAGTGCGATAAGAAAGGTATTCTTCACAGATGTCAAGAACACATCGTCATTGACCAGCAGATTTTTATAGTTATCCAGTCCTAAAAATTTAGGCCACTCAAGAACGTTAAAATATGTAAAGCTCAAAAACATAGATGCAATAACCGGGATAACCGTAAAGGTGATAAATACAAGCCCATAGGGTAGTAAATAGACGTAACAGTCCCAGTTCTTTTTGAGTTCCCTCTTCAGGATCTTGCGGTCATCCAGTTTGATTTGCTTTTGATTCAAAGCTGCTTCTGATGATTTCATTGTATCCTCCATTTCCGAAAGCCGTATTTCAGCTTATCAGCGAATTATTTTGCTCTTACGGGAAGGTTGAATTCCTTACGCTTTTTGTCGATTTCTTCATTGATCGTATTGGTATAGTCAAGCAATGTTTCCTTGGTATCCGTGTCCTGAAGAACCACGGAACGGAACGCATTCATGATATGTCGACCTAAGAAGTAACCGCCCGGAACTTCCGGAAGTGCGAAGGAGTTATCCAATTGCTTTTTCAGGATGCTGATATCCTCTGCTGTCCAAGGAAGTCTTTCGAACGCTTCAATATTCGCTGTCGGATAACGGGCTGAAGGACCTAAAATCGCTTCCATCTCTTGACCAAACTTCGACTGGGCATCGGCAGAGACCCACCATTTCAGGAACTCCCAGCTCTCGGTCGGTTTCTTCGTTTGACCCATAATAAAGTCACAAGAGGTAGTTACACATGCCTGATTGTTAATGGTACCGTCCGCATTCTTTACCCCCGGAATGGTGGTAAAGGACCATAAGCCTCTGATTTCCGGTGCCGAAACGGACAGGTTGTTATATAAAGAATATGCCGCAATTCCCACAGGCATTTCACCTGTTCTGAAACGGTTTTCAAAGTTGAACGCAAGGGGCAGTCCGTAGTTGATGTGCAGATTTGTCCATTGCTTAAAGGCAACCGTTGCTTGGGGTGAATCCAGATTGCTTGCTTTGCCGCCGTCTTTATAAACCTCTGCGCCATTTTGTTTTAATAAGGTATAGAAGGTATCCTGGTCAGCGGTAATCCCGAACTCCAGATTGTATCTGTTCAGGGTTGTTATCGTGTTGATAACATCTGTCCATGTCTTCGGTATTTCGATATTGTATTCTTTTAAGATATCCTTTCGATAGAACAGCATGGGAAAGGATTGGGTGGAGGGTACGCCGTAAACCTTTCCTTCCAGTTCATAAGGTACCATTGTTTGAGGGGCAAACCATGTTTTGACCTCATCAAACCCATCCATCTTGCTGATATCCAAGGCTGCGTTACGCAGTGCAAAGTTTACCGGTTCATTCTGGGGAACACCCAAGGCTACGTCCGGTCCAATGCCGGCAACAACCGCAGGCAAGAGCGCACCCATGTTCACTAGCTCAAGATTTACCTCACGATTGGTTTTGCTGGTATATTGGTCGTTGATCATGGTACGGATTGTCTGGAACTGATCACGGCCGGTTTGAATCCAAACCTTTACCACTTCGTCGGGATTGACATCCTTCTTTGTGTTTCCGATGCTGTTATAATTAATGACAAAGGAGCTGATAAACTGGGTCACGCCAAATTTTAAATTGGTCCAGAAGCCTGTATTGGGGTTTTTCAGTTTTTCTCCGGGGGCGGAAACGGTGATGTAGTCGAATTCCAGCGGAACGGTTCTTGCCGTATTCAGCCATGTACCGATGGAACCGATATTGGTTTTGAATAATTGCAGAGACTGTCCGATTTTATCGGGATTGGCTTTTAATTTTCTTAACAGTCTTGAGTTGACCTCAAGAGTGGAAAGCTCACTTCCCTTGGTGCCGGTGTAGGCAACGATTTCATTTACCACGCTGTCGATGACGTCTGCCTGTTTGCCCATGCTTTCAATGCCGTCCGCAAACCATTCTTCAAATTTATAATCACGGTACGGGTCAGGCGAAGAGCCGGTGATAACGAGAATTCTTCTGTATAGAGTATTGAGCTCCAGCAAGCTCTCTTCGATTTTTCTGAGCTGAACGCCCATGGAACCCAATGTGGTCTCCAATTTGATGTAGTGTTTTCCTGCGTTCAGATAGAACAGACATTCTGAACCTTCTGCTGTTGTTACCTGTGTGTTCACCCAGTCATTGCTGAACTTAAATGCGACTGTCTCGGCTTCCTTGCAGGGAATTACATCGTCGATATAAAGCCTTCTTGTGGAGTTCATTCCCTTTAACAAATTTTTTCTGGCTTTAAAATTGATGTTATACAGTCCCGGCTGCTTCACCTCGACCTCCCAGGTGATTGACTGCTGGGGATATTGCCATCTGATGCCGCCGATGGTATTGATGTTCATTTTGTATGCCTCATAAGGCTGGGTTGCAGGGGTTGAGTTGTCTGTATAAGGATAGAGAGAAGGGTCCGATTTTTCATAGGTCTTTTCCGCTTCTCTGATAATCATTTGGCCTGCCGGTGCAGGTTGATAGCCCGCATCTTCATACTCCTTTTTCAGCTCTGCATAGGATTTGCTTTCTGCATAGGGGATCAGATTGATTGCAACAATCGTCATCGGTTCCTTTTTAGAAACCAACTTGATGGTGTTCGCACCGTTTTTAAAGTAAAACTGAAGGGGAGAAGATTCATAGCCCAGATAATCCACAAAGTAGGATTTGGTCTTTGCGAATTTCTCAACCTGTGCCGGACGCATGTCATTGCCGTAAGCATCCTTTTTAAATGTATCGTTTTCGATAACATCCTTCCAGATGCGGGTAAAGGTAAATTGGTCAGCTTTGTCAAAGGGAAGGGCTCCGTTGATATACAATGAGCGTTCCATTGCAATATTCTTTCCCTTTTCCGTTATGTATTCAAGCTCCATAATGTAGAGTCCTTCCGTTGCGTTGAAGGTGAACTCTACCGTGCTCATATCACTTGTATAAACCGACTTTCCTGTCATGCCCATGTAGTTTTCCTTTATAACAACATCATTTGTTTTAGAGGAAAGAGCATCCGCAGTAACGGTGATCTTTTGCTTCCCGGCAGGAACCTTATGGGATTCCAGGTATTTTAAATAGCTTCCCTCTTTCACATTGCTCGCGGTTTCGACAGCGGTTGTGTCACCAACAGCCGCTTCATCCGATGCAGCCGAAGCACCAAACACCGAAAAGGTGGATACCAGCAAAGCTATCATTAACGCAATTGATACAATTTTTTTCATTCCCATTTCTCCTGTTCACCGTTATTCTTATACAATTTTACTAAAAAGTCTGCCCATTTATGAATTTCTGAGATAAGAATTGATAGATAACCGCCTATCTTTCCATCAGTTGCCTGTGAAACGTGTATACAACAAGCCTTCACTGCTTCTTTAAAAAGAATTATAATCTGCGTTTAAACAAGATTTATCGTTGTTTTTCACTATAAATTATAAACCGTTTTAAACACATTGCACATATTTTAGTCAGATTGACCAAAGTGCACAACCAATACTATCATAACTGTTTCTATAATTCTTGTCGATATGTGACCTGTTTTGTACGTTTTTACAAAAAGGAACCTAAAAAAATAGTAAAATACACCTCAAACATACAAGTTTTGAGGTGTATAATAATAGACAATTTCACTAAATATTGTGGATTTTTTGATTTTCATCACTTTTTGTAGAATAAAACATACACTTTATGGATAATATTCCTCGTTATAATTACTGTAATATTGATCCTGCACACCTTCTGCACGAAATACCTCTGCCGCTTTGATATCGCTCAGACAGAAATTCCGCCAGCTTTTTTGTAAGAGCAGGTATTTCTGATGGGCAAGGGTATTCCTCGCTTTTTGAACCACATCGGGATCGGTGGCCTCCCGGAGCAGTCTTGCGGTCTGCTCCGCCGCAGAAGGTCCGAGCTTCATAAGGTACTCTACATTGATATCCCGTGTCTGTTCTATATTTTCGTCATGGATGCTGTTGATATAGCTTTGCACATTATACTGTGCAATGGCACCATTGACATTCACATAATTAATCAGCACGGTCATGAGGATTACCACGATGGCGACATAAGAACCTGTTTTAAATTTAGGTACCCATAATTTGATAAAAGCCCCAAAGAGCGTAATGGCAAAAACGCCGATCAACCAAAGCACCATCACCCGTTTGATGGTCAAATCCTGTGCTTCGATGTACTTGAGCATTCGGAAAACAGCGGATGCAATGACAACATAATTGCACAGAATCAAAATGGATAACAACCCAGATACCACCCCGGGCAGTTTCCGTTGTTCATTTCGTTTTACAAACACCATGACCAGCATGATGATAAAAACCGTGAATCCGATGACGCCGCAGAGCTCAAAAAACCCGCTTCGGGCATATTCCACCACCGACATGCCGCCCGGCAACTGAGACCCGGAAAACAAATAGCCGAACTGGATACTGACAAACGCAATCTGGATTAGATTGATGACCACCAGAACCGTAGAAAC
>MKRK01000068.1:9566-9892 GCA_001896915.1 Clostridiales bacterium 43-6 | reverse complement strand
TCGTGATAAACCACGAGGAAAAGAGAATTGCCAAAATACTGCCCAAGATGACATCAAAGAAAATATTACCCACGGAAATCCGGATATTTTCTATAATCAGATTTACAAAATAACGAAAGGTACTGTCCGCCCCGATGAACAGGGAAATAAAAATGGCGGCAATGGGAAGGGCGATGATCAGCCCGATGACAACCATGGCAGCCTTGGAGCCCTTGCGGCCCTTGCCCAAATTCTTGCTGATGGCCTTGAATGGAACATCCAGAAAATTAAAGGTTCTGGACAGGGTGGAAACCATGGTGTGATAAGCAGAACCCATGGAAAACACA
>MKRK01000068.1:5385-9543 GCA_001896915.1 Clostridiales bacterium 43-6 | reverse complement strand
TCTCGAGAGCTGAACCGGAATCAGCACCAGCAATACCAACGTATTAACAAAATAGGTCATGGGACTGTCCGAGAGGAGATACCCGAAGGAAATGAGCATAATCGGCAGGAGCAGTATGTATGCCGAGGTCGGGATTTTTTCGTTTTTGGCAGATAAATAGACGAAAGCAATACCATAGAACAACACTGTTAAAATCGGAACGGATATCCCGAATCCGCCGCGGACAAATAGCTCCGAAAACAAAATCCCGAACACCCAAAGAGCCAGCACCACTCCCAGGGACTTTCGCTGGGAAACCGCCTCCATGACCTCATCCAGGTCCTTTCTTTTGAACACGGGATATTTGTTTTGTGGATAACCATTCTGATAATAACCGTAGCCTTGCTGATATCCATTCTGCTGTGTGTTATTTTCGGGAGCCTGCTCGTTGTTTGTGTTTGATGCTTCCTGATTCATACACCGGGGCAATCCGCTTTTGTCCGTCTGCCAATCAACGCAGGGGAGAACCGCCGATTTCGCCCGCTTCCCACCTTTCCGCATGTATTGTAAACCACTTGGTCAGCCCGTTTTTAAACCGAGCCTTAAACCATATATTTTTGCTTCGCTTTTTCATTGTTGAGAATTTTTAAAATCATTCTTCCCGAATTTCTCAGATACTCAGCCTTTTCCATATACTTTTCCGCAGTCTCCCAAAGATCCTGGTCACCGGCAAAGGCACCTGCCAGAATGGTATAGGTAACGGTGGTCACAACAGCGGAATCGCCGTTGAGGTAACCGTCATTGAGCAGCCCGATCAATTTTTCGATCTGCTTTTTGTTGCCGGCCTTCAATACGCTTCTCAGGGTAGGCACAGCGGTCTTTTTGAAAAACTCATCGTATAAAAACTCACCGTAATTTGCCACATTATCTTTGTATTCTTCCTTGAACTGAGGATATATCACCAAGAACTTACCTGCAAACGCATCGATTTTAACATGGTCGCCGGTCACTTCCTTGGAGGGAATAGCGACGTCCTTGACCTTCACACCCAAAGCGGACTTGATGGTGTCGTTAAAATCCCGGCCGATGGTTCTGGCATCATTTTCGGTGCCGTTGTCAAAAAGCCACTGGGTCAGCTCGGTCCAGTTGACACCCTCACCGTCGGTCAGCTGTGCCTGGCGAAGGATAAACAGATGCTTGCCCTCTTCATAAACCACCGATATCGCACGTTCTCCGTTTGAAAAATATTCAATTCCCTCATCGGTCTGTTTCTTAAAATTCTTTTCGGTTAAAACCGGTGTGATCTCTGCTAAAATAATGTCTAAATATTGATTGTTCATCGTTACCATTCCTTTAATTTTGATTGAAATAGGATCCCATACATTCCTCATCTTCCAATCGAAGATTTCGAAGTTATTATATCATCCCCCGAGGTCTTTGTCACTCTTTAATTCCCTTTGTTCCAGAGAGTGACAGTTTGTACCCGATATTGATAATGATATTGTACAGTAAATTTGTTTTTGAAACAACCATGCGTTTCATGATGGAACGAACCGAGTAAAAGTTTTTCCGAAACCACATATAACCCTCAAACAGTTCCTTCGGCGTCATATGTATCGGCAGAAACGCCACCCTGGTTTTCCCGTTATAATAGGTCCAGTCTTCGGTCAGCAATCTGTTTTCCCGTTTCATTTTATCATAAAGCGGTGTTTTTGGCAGCGGTGTTAAAATACTTACCGTCGCACCGTCAAGACCGATCTGATTACAGGCGGCAAGCGTCTCTTGAAAAACGGCGGGGGTGTCGGTGTCAAACCCGAAAATGATTCCCGCCTGAACGCAAATTCCGGCTTTGTGCACCTTGCGGATCAGGTCACTGTATTGATGAATCTGGTTAATGCTTTTATTCACGCTAGATAGTGCCTCACCGGAAAAGGATTCAAGCCCGATAAAAAAATAAACGCAGCCGGACTGTTTGGCAAGACGAAGGATTTCATCATCATAGCAGCTTTCAAGGGTTACCTGGGCCGCCCATTTCTTTTTCAGCGGTATCAGCTTCGTCATCAATGCTACCGCATAGCTTTTATCGGCAAAAAAATTATCGTCCCAAAATACGAAATGCTTGTTTTTGATGGTTTTGATATCCGCGATTGCCTCGTCAACAGGACGTGTTTTAAACTTGTCGTCATAAATTTGTTTGATATTACAGTAGCTGCAGTGATAAGGGCATCCCCGAGTTGCAAATACCGCTCCTTTTGTAAAAAGCCTGTTTTTGATTAAATCTCTTCTGGGAATGGGCAAATGGCAGAGCTCAACGGGTTCGTCGGTCCGATAGATTCTCTCTGCCTTCTTATGATAAAAATCATCTAAAAACAGCGGCCACGTCTTTTCCGCTTCCCCGACGATCAAAAAATCACAATGCCTCAATGCTTCCTCGGGCAAAAGCGTGACATGAGGGCCGCCTAAAACGACTTTACAGCCCTTTTTTCTAAATGTTTGCGAAATATCATAGCAGTGCCGTGCGTTGGGTGTGTTTGCCGTAATGGCGATCAGTTCAAACTCATCCCCGTAAGGAATTTCATCCTTATATTCATCAACCAACGTGATCGCATATTTTGTTTCATCAATGAACGCCGCAAGATAAGGCATTGTGATCTGGATAAAATTATTCGTCTGCCGTTTTCTGAAATTTCTGATCTCCATATTTTCCGGTGTAATCAGCAGTATTCTTATTTTATCCATTGTATTCCCCCTGTAAAACCCGGCGTCACTCTTTGATGATCAGCTTTGCTCTCGGGTCGTCCTCTTCAATGTATTCTAAAATCTCGCCGGGCTGGCAGTCCAGCGCCTTGCAGATGGCGTCCAGAGTAGAAAACCGCACCGCCTTGGCCTTGGAATTTTTCAAAATAGATAAATTGGCAAGAGTAATCCCCACCCGCAGAGCAAGCTCGTTGAGGCTCATTTTTCGCTTTGCCATCATAACATCCAGATTCACGATTATCGGCATACTGTTCATCCTAACTATATGGTAAAATCGTTTTCTTCTTTATACTGCACCGCCCTGGCAAACAGCTCACCGAACACAGAGGTGAACAGCGCCGTCAGTCCGAACACAATAAATAAAATCGGCACAAACACAGAATGGATACAAAACAGAGCAATGGCATAAATCCCGCACAGCATGGCGGTGAACCGGGCGATGTATTTGATCCGTTTCACGTTTTCGGCAACAAAAGGCTCCGACAAAATAACCTTTTTTAAAATCCCCCGTGCCTGAAACAAGATTCCAAGCCCGATCAGCCCCGAAGGATATAAAATCATCAAGCTGGGCATATAATAATTGTTGTAATAGGTTTGGTCATACACCTGATAATGCTTCATCCACAAATCGAGAATATACGGCAAGGCAAGAAGGATGATGCTGCCGCCGATCATGGACAAAACAATCGCCTTTTCCAGCAACGCAGGAAACCATTTTTTATCAGCTATCTTCAAAAACCCCAGCACCTTTCTGTACAATTTCATTTGCTATGCATATATTAGCAGGTTGAATTTCATTTGTCAATACTTTTTTATTGATAAACAATAAATTTTTATACTTGACAAAATATTTCCATTGTGATATATTATTGTTCAAACTCTCAAAAACGCATTGTTTCCCCATGAGGCATTTTGGGAGCGAAATTTACAGAACAGGCTTAATCGCCGGGCCTCTTGGCAGCAGGATTATCCTGCGGGACTGATCACGTTCCGCAGGTTTTTTTATTCTGCGGACATTAGAAACGGAGGAGCAACCATGAATACCGACCATCAACCGCCAAAGGGATTGACCGAAGAAGAAGCGCTTACCCTGCAAAAGCAATACGGCCGCAATCTTTTGGTACCCGAAGAAAAACCGAACCCGCTGAAAAAGCTATTTAAAACCCTCAGCGAGCCCATGTTTATTTTGCTTTTTGTGGCGGCAACCATTTATTTTTTCCTGGGAGAACCCCGGGACGGTGCCATTATGCTGATTTTTGTCCTGGGTATCATCAGCATTGACGTCATTCAGGAATGGAAGACCGACAAAACCCTCAACGCATTGAAGGACCTTTCTTCCCCCCGCATTGCCGTGATCCGAAACGGCACCGAAATAGAAATTGACAGCCGTGACCTTGTCCCGGGAGATCTGATGATCATTGC
>MKRK01000068.1:0-5304 GCA_001896915.1 Clostridiales bacterium 43-6 | reverse complement strand
GAAGGATGAAAACAGCCATTGGCGAAGGGATTATTGCTACGCCGGCACCTTGGTCACCCAGGGCAACGCCCTCATTGAGGTTGACAAAATCGGCACCGCCACGGAATACGGCAAGGTTTCCACCGACATTGCCGAAGCGCCGGAACGACCGACCCCGCTGGAAAAGCAAACCCGGCGGCTGGTTCGGCTGTGCGCCTATATCGGCTCGGTGCTGTTCCTTCTCGTCTGTGGGGTTACCTTAATCAACTTAAACGGCATGGCAAATTTATCCGACCGTATCGTCCATAGCGTTCTGGCGGGGGTGACCCTTGCCATGGCCATGATCCCGGAGGAATTTCCGGTGATTTTAACCGTGTTTCTTTCTATGGGCGCCTGGCGGCTTGCCAAACGAAACGCCCTTGTCCGCCGGCTTCCTTCGGTGGAAACCCTCGGCTCCGTCTCTGTTTTGTGTGTAGACAAAACCGGTACGCTGACCAAAAACAGCATGGAGGTTGACACCCTCTGGGGACAGGACGAAACCAAATTGATTACTTATATGGGCATGGCGTGTGAATGCGACCCCTATGACCCTATGGAGAAGGCTATGCTCCGCTACTGTGAAGAAAAGGGTATGTGCAAAGATTCTCTTTTCTGTAACGAGTTTGTTTATGAATATTCCTTTACCCCCCAAACCAAAATGATGGGGCATATCTATCATGTGAACGGCACCACCTTACTAACCGCAAAAGGCTCCCCCGAAAGCATTTTGCCTCTTTGTGATCTTTCCGACGAAACCAAAAAGGAAATTGACGGCATGCAAACCGAAATGGCCGCACAGGGCTTGCGTGTCATTGCCGTCGCTTCTGCACAGATCGAAGGCGAGATTAAACGGGAGCTGACCGACAATGTCCTGACCTTCTGCGGTCTTGTGGCGCTGGCCGACCCGCCCCGAGAGGAAGTCCCGGCGGCCATCAAAACCTGTGTGGAGGCCGGCATCCGGGTCGTCATGATCACAGGCGACAGCGGTCTGACCGCCACGTCCATTGCTAAAAAAATCGGCTTGCCCAACGACGGCAACGTCATTACCGGGGCAGAACTGGAGCAAATGAGCGACAGTGAGCTGAAGGAACGCATCAAAACCTGCAGTATTTTTTCCCGTGTTGTGCCGAAACATAAAATGCGTATCGTCAAAGCCTTTCGGGAAACGGGCGAAATCGTCGCTATGACCGGCGACGGAGTCAACGATTCTCCCGCTTTGAAATATGCCGACATCGGCATCGCCATGGGAGACAAAAGCACCGATGTGGCCAGAGAAGCCGCCGACATGGTGTTACTCGACAATAACTTTACCACCATTGTGGACACCGTAAAAGACGGGCGCCGGATTTTTATCAATATCCGCAAAGCCATCGGCTATGTGTTTGTCATTCATATCCCCATCGCGCTGGCGTCTTTGCTTGCGCCCCTGTTGGGCATCTCCCAGGACAGCGCCATGCTGCTGCCGCTCCATGTTGTTCTCCTTGAGCTGGTGATTGACCCGACCTGCTCGGTGGTGTTTGAACGCACCCCGCCGGAACCGAATATCATGAAGCAAAAACCCATCCCCCAGGGTCAGCCATTGGTGACCAAAGCCATCGTGCTGAAATCCCTGTTACAGGGACTGATGGTGTTCTTCGCTTCCTTTGGCACTTACCTCTATGTTTTGCAAAACAAAGATGCACCCCACGCACGCACCATGGGCTTTTCCGTCTTGATTTTCTCGAACCTTCTCCTCGTTCTCGTCAACAGCTCGGAGTTCCATTCCGTTCTGAAAATCACCGCCAAGCTGCTCAAAACAAAGATTTTTCTCACCATCAACGGTCTGATCGTTCTTATGACACTGGCGGCCATCTATACCCCCTTGTCGTCGTATCTGAAATTCACCCCCTTAGAAGCGGCGGAAATGCTGATCGTCATTGCCGTCAGTGCCGTGGCGGTGCTGTGGTATGAAATCGTAAAAGCGGTAAAAATGAAAGCCGGTTCTTGACATTCCTCCCCGGAGCATTTATATTCATATTAGGCTAAGTCAAATACCATCCGCTGAAAGCCGGTGGTTCCTGACCGTATTTGCCTTTAGGAAAAGGAGAAAACAAAATGGAATTTAAAAACGTAACCATAATCAAAAAAGCCAACGTGTATTTTGACGGCAAGGTAACCAGCAGAACCGTCCTGTTCCCCGACGGCACCAAAAAAACACTGGGCTTTATGCTCCCCGGCGATTATGAATTCAGCACCGCCGGCGAAGAACTCATGGAAGTCATCGGAGGCGAAATGGACATCATGCAAAAAGACCAAACCGAGTATAAAACATACAAAGAAGGCGAAAGCTTTGTAGTACCCGAGAACTCCAGTTTCAAAATCATCGTAAAAACCTTTGCGGATTATTGTTGTTCGTATCAGTAAGAGGGAAAAGGGAAACCCCCTGTGTGGAAACGTGAATGTTTCTACATAGGGGGTCTGTTTTTAATTTAGCATACCTAATAACTTACTTAATCCATAATAATTTCCTTTAATATGCTCAATATCAAAATGTGGCTTTATTTCTTTAACATCATTAATAATATTATCCTCTGTACATTCCCATTTGTTTTTCTTATGCAAATCATAAACATAAATAATTGTTGAATCCAACTCAAGTTCTTTCGCCGGTTTTTTGCCGAACATGCCTGTAACTTCATTTATAGAATTTATATATTCTGTTACTAACGAGTTCCCCAAAATATATTTATCAATATTTTTTGATTCATTTATAGCATAACCAGTTATTCCATTTGGGTAAGGCATAATAGATACTGATATAATGTCTTCATGCGCGGCACAGTCAACATCCTCCATTACCTCTGCTGAATACGGCCCATAAGTGTAAATACTGAACTCATAATTCATTGGTAATTTGTAGACTTTTTGAAGAATAAATAAAATTTTCATTATCGCTGTTTTCCCAAGTCCAGGTTCATTTTTTACGATAGTAGAAATTACTCCTATTCTCTCTGCATTTATCATTGCAAGCACTCCTTTTTAACATATAACCTTTTTAATCGAGGATTCCCAATCATAGACCTAACAATATTAGATTTTATACTTAATTGGTAAACAAAACCATCATCTTTGGGACATATCATAATGTCTTTTTCTACCTTATACCATGTTGCAGTAGCTTCATCTATGTAATAATCTTCTTGATTTAGATCATTTATAATCTCTAAAATTTTCGCCTCATCAGCATTTGTCGGAATATCGGAAGATTGATGTGCGCATCTATAATGTTCTCTTTTTAAAATAATATTTCCATGAACACCCCCCAAACTATTGTTCATAGCTCCCTGCATAAACCAATCGTCAAAATTTATATACTCTTGTAAATTATCTTTTGAAGTTGGGGCTGGATAACCATTTTCAAAACCATATTTTTTTAATATTTCTTTTGTTGCTTTACTAACATGAAAGTCATAGATTCTTCTAGTTTTATGAAAATACACTTGTGAAAACATTTGATATCTTGCAATAACTAGGCTTTCAGCAATATGCCATCCTCCTTCTTCAATTGCAAGCACTGGATTTTCAAATTCATCCCTACCTATCGTCATGCAACTAACCAATCTATTTCTGTCATATAATCCATAGCTAATACCCATATGCAATGAATCTCTGAGCAAATAATCGGCTCTGTCAGCATCAAGCTGTCCTGAAATAAAATCTTTACAAAACAGTGTCAGCATCTTTGGTTTTACACTGTGGTCTCCTAATAATGCGGTAATTTCATCCACCGTAATATTATAATTATTATTTATGGGATGCCCTTGTATAATATCAGAAAAAAACTCTTTAATAATTGCTATACTGTAATCCTCATGATCATATCTCTTTTTTTTATCAGTTCCATCGTATCTATAATGATCTTCTGGTAATAACTGCATTGTTTCTTCCCCAGCATGAGAGAAGGGTGCATGCCCTATATCATGCAAAAGTGCCGCTAATCTCAGCCTTTTTCTAACCCTTTTTATCCCATTCTCATCAAGAGCTAAAATAGATTTAAGTAACCCATTCGGTTTTCGTACGACACTTTCAAACATATCTGTAACCATTTGCATGACACCGATTGAATGTTCAAATCTTGTATGAGTTGCTCCCGGATAGATCATATCTGTTAATGATAATTGTTTTATTCTTCTCAATCGTTGAAACACAGGATGATTTATAATCTCTTTTTCTTGTTCGTCAAAAGTGACAAAACCATAGATAGCGTCCCTGATATTGTATATTCTATCATTAGACATGTATGAACCATCCTTTGCATCTAAAAATTATACCACAGATTATGTGCTTTGTATATAACATTTAAAACAACAAAAACATATGTTTGTAATATATATTACTATAATAATATGGAAAAATCAAGTGCTTATATAACGTAATCGGTAAAAATAAGCGAGGATTGCTCCTCGCTTATTTTTTATCGTTATTCTGTTCTAAAAACTCCGCGTATGTCATGAGTTGGGCTTTTTCTTCTTTGGGTAGTTTGTTGTAGATTGCGTTCAGTTTTTGTAAATCCTCGGGAAGGGAATTGGTTGATGTATTTCCTAGTAAATAATCTGTGGAAACATTGAAGTAATCTGCGATTTTGTTGATGTGTTTTAAATATGACTTATTGCGTTCTCTTTTCCATTCACTGATTGTTGATAAGCTCAAATTCAAATCCTCTAAAAATTCCTTATTTGTTATGCCCTTAGCTTGAATCAAACTCAATATTCTATCTAGGGTTTCCAAAAAATCACCACCAAAATAATTATTTTACTAATTTATCTATTGACAATACATAATTCATGAATTATAATGTACCCAACAGATGAAAATATATGCTCCCATGTGTATTTGATACACCAATACAACAAAATAAATCCGCTGACGATTCAGCAGAAAAGGGTGTACCACAAAACCGGCACGCTTGTCCTTATTATTGTAATTTTAGCACACCAAGCATAGGATAACAAGATATTTTTCCTTTTTCTCTTTCCCTTCTTTCTTTTCTCGGGGCAGGCTTCTGCCCCCTCCCTTTCTTCTTCACTACCAAACAAAGGATTGAGCAATATGTCAGAACAAAAGATTTGTTGTTTTATAGGACCGGAAGTCATTGAGCAGGAACGCATGGTTGCCAAAAAGCTGAAAACCGAGATTGAGCGTCTGATTAAACAGGGGGTTACGGGCTTCAACATTGCCGCCGGGCGAAAGCTTGACACCATAGCGGCACTACATATCCTGCGGATCAAGCTGAACTACCCCGGGGTG
>MKRK01000067.1:13399-14590 GCA_001896915.1 Clostridiales bacterium 43-6 | reverse complement strand
AGGGTAATATGGTATTTCACCCAGGTGTGTCCTTCGGTGTTAAAGTTGCTCAGCAGAGGCTGCAGCCTGTCAATGGAGGCGGCATACAATGCATCCGGCGTTTCCATCTCATCAAACTCTTCCCAAAGCGACCGGAACTCCTTTGCCTGCTCGGGCGGCAACAATGCAAAAAGCTTGTCGGCTGCCGCTTGCTCCCGCGCTTCTTTGTCGGTATTTCCTGTGCTGTCATAGGCAAAGGTATCGCCGGCGTAGATTTCAATGAGATCATGCAGCAATGCCATTTTGAGAACACGGTTGATGTCAACCTCGTCGGAAGCGGCATATTCAGCAAGGGTGAGCGCCATTAAGGCAAAGTGCCAGGAATGCTCTGCGTCATTCTCCCGTCGGGATTTGTCCATCACCAGTGTCTGCCGGAAAATTGTTTTCATTTTATCGGCTTCTGTGAGAAATTCCATTTGTTTTTGCAGCTTTTCAGTCATTGTTATCCTGCTTTCAGCATAATGCTCGTGGTTGGAGCTGGTTCAATCGTTATGAGGATGGAATCGGTCAGGTTTGTTTGATGGAATACATACCAAGAAGATGCTTTTTCAGCTTCAGCATATCACTGGCTCCGACAACGCCATCCTGGCCTCGGTCGGTGTTTGCCGCAATATAAGAATGGCCCGATAGCGGAATAAGCTTTAACAAATGCTTTTTGATACAAAGCAGATCAATGGCAGTGATTGCTCCGTCACCGTCTAAATCGCCATAAATGATTGCGGTATATTGCTCGTAAGACATGCCGTTTTTGAGAATATCAACGGTATAACCCGTACCGATCAGTCCGGAGGTGATGGGTTCGTTGTGATTGCTGACGGTAACGGAATACGGAGCTTGCTCTCCAAAAGCGGAAAGAAAGTTATCAATGGAATTGGTTTGTGGATGGATCCCCCAAAGATAGGAGGAATCCGTAAGATAGGGATTGGTGAAGAAGGCAACGGTGGAACTGCCGGTCAGGGAGGTTGTGGTGGATACAACGGTCGTGGATGTTGTTATCGTGGTGGTCGGCGGCGAGACGGTTGTTGTGGAGGTAATAGTGGTTGTAGTAGTAGATGTGGTAGGGGTCGTTGTTGGGGTCGTGGATGTAGATGACGGCGTTGTTGTAATGGAGGAAATGGTAGATGCCGTGGCGGAAGAAGTGACATTTTCTGT
>MKRK01000067.1:4339-13366 GCA_001896915.1 Clostridiales bacterium 43-6 | reverse complement strand
CGGTGAACCGGAAGGTTTGGGGTCCTGTCGTCGTAATCGTTGCAGTTCCCAATGTCACCACACCAAATAAATTGCCTGAATTATAACAGTCAATGGGTTCTCCCACATTTGTGCCGTTTACGGACAGCTGATAGATTCCTTTGTCGCTGCCCAGCATGACTCTTGTTTTTACCGTGTACTGTGCTGCCGCAATACTGGGGATGGTGTATTCCACGTAATCACCGACACTGTTGCAGGTCAATGCATTGACATTACCGGCGTTTGCATCCGGGTTGCTCAGGTTGCCTTGGGAATCCCCTTCTGAGGCGGTCACGGACAGAATCTCACACTCATAAATCGTATTGCTGTTGGGGGCGAAAGTGGTAGTGGGCGGTACCGTCGGCGGTGGCGTGGTCGTGCCGAACAGTTGGATGTCATCAATATAAACCGTGCTGGTAACGCCGGTGGTTGCATCAAAATTAATCTCCATGGAGGTAAGGCTGGCGAAGAAAGCGGTTCTTTGTTCGTTCGTCAGCTTGCCCAAATTGCCGAAGTTGCCGAAATAAAGAGTGACCCAGCCGTCTGCGTCCGGTGCAACCTTCCCGCAATTATAAACAGTGTTGACCCCGGCCATGTTTACGTTGGAAAACAGGGATATGGATCCCTTGAATTTAGACGGGGTACCCTCTGTAAATTTCATCCACATGCGCATTCCTTCGGGATAAAGGGTTTTAGACGCATTTTTGATTGCCGTTATAATGGTGCTGTTGCCGGTGTGCATCTGAACGGCACCCGTGCTTTTTGGTAAAAAAGATACTTTCATGGATTTCGTGCTGCCAGTGTTGGGATTTGTTTCTTCTGAACTCAGTGCGATGATATTTTTGGTTCCTACACCCCATTGGTCATATGATACCGAAGTCTCTATCGGGTCAACGGTGATGTACTGTCGCTGGGGGTAGGTTGTGGTGGTGCCGGCAATTCCCGCAGCATTGTAGGCACCCCGGTTGGGTAGAGATACAGCCGAAACCCCATTCCCGAAGAAGTCCAGCCCGCCGTTGTTTTCGATAAGCTTTCCCGAACCAATGGCAGGGGACAGGCTGTTTAACTGATAGCCGTCACAGGTATCTCTGCCACTGCCAGCACTGCCACCGCGGATAAACTGCGGGTCAGAGGTCAGCTTGTGGGGGTCTTCCGGTTCGTTGTACGGATGGTTGCCGAAAAAGAGGTTATAATCCCATTCGGTGTTGGTGCAGTTGGGAATATTATAACCGCCGTAACCGATGTTATAAAAAATATTGTTATAAAATTTCGTGTTGTCGGGATAGGTTTTATTGTTTTTACTATATTCGGTTACAACCTCAGCGGTGGAGGCATAGGGCAAATATATCGTGTTGTTATAAATGGTGGTGTTGGTGATTTTTGTGACTAGACTGAATTGGGAACGGGCATTGTTCTGCCCGATGTTATATCGGATCACCGTACCGTCGTTCCAGGAAGGACCGCCGTCCCAGTTGGAGGTTTCGCAGCAGATGAGAAAAAAACCGCCTTGGTTGTCGTGCCCGTAATTATACTGAAACAGGGAATTGCGGCACTGATAGTCGCTGTCAAAGCCCTGCCCGTCAATGGTGGTACGGGTGTCATAGGCTTCGTTGTATTGAATCACCGCATTGTCACAGTTAAACGGCCAGATACCGGCACAATACTGGGAAGAGCGGGTATGGGAGCCGGCGACGATGTTGTATTCCACCAGCGGGGATTCGCAGTTGATTACAAGAATGCCGTCACCGCCGATATCGTGGAGATAGTTGTTGCGGACAATCATGTTGGTGGGTGTGGTGCCGTTGCCGCCCGCACTGGCCAGAATTCCTGTGCTGCCCGTGGCATAGATTTCGTTGTTCTGGACGAGAACATTCATCATTTGCTTGTAGCCCCGGGGGCGAATGGCCAATGCTCCGATTTCCCCGTGGTTGCTGTCGTCTCCGTTGCCCGCAACATTATGTATTTTGTTGTTTTCAATGGTGATGTCCGTACATGCGGCTGAGGTTGCATTTATATGAATACCGGCACGGTCAGCCAACACCCGGGAGTCGTTGATGACCTCGAGGTTTCGGATGGTGATGTAGCTTTGGTTGTTGAGATATACCGCCGCGTCAATGGGATCGCTTGCGGTATAATATACTTCGTTGCCGTTTATGAGCGGCAGATTTCCTATGCCATATGCATCAATGGTAATGCGTCCGTCTGCCGAGCCGGAGCCCTTTGGATAGAGGGTTCCCACCCAGATACAGCCACGTCTGAGCAGTATCGTATCGCCGGGACCGAAGGTTACCGAATTGACCTTATTCAGAGTCTGCCAGGCACTGTCCGGACTCGTTCCGCTGTTGGTGTCCTTTCCGCTTGTGGAGTCCAGATAATAAGTCGTCCCGATATCGGCCGATGCGGAAAACGGAACCGTGAGTACCAAGGAAAGGACCATCAGTACCACAAGAAGCAATCCGGCTGCTGGTTTTTTACTTTTTTTCATTATTCCACTCCTTGATCAATATTGCAGGGTGACACCGGGCATTGTCCGTTTTCCCAGACCCTGCAGGCTAAGAAAGACGGGATTCTAAAAAAATACGACAATACTCGTATACAAAATTCTGACTCCTACAAGAGCAAGTGCGGCGGCAAGACAGATCATAATCACAGAGCCTTTTAATTTGTTGGATAGTCTGGCGCCGATCTGTGCTCCCACCAGCGCGCCGGAGGCAATACACAGCGCCATGAGAAAGTATTCATTCAGTGAGCCTTCAAAAATATGTGTTCCGAGACTGGTTAAGGACGACAATGCCAGAACAAAATGGGAGGTGGCTGTTGCAAAATGGGTGGGGAATCCCATGAAAACCAAGGCAGGCACATGGACGATTCCGCCGCCGATGCCAAGCATACCGGAAATAAACCCCACTCCCGCGCTGATCAGGATACCCGTCAGCATATTGAAAGAAAATTCAGCCTTATGACCGAATTGATCCGTCAGCCGTTTGCGGGAACGGAAGAGACCGATTTTATCATACGGTGCGCTTTGGTCACCCAGCTTGCTTTTGATAATAATCATGGCAGAAAACAAAATCATAAAAATGCCGAAGATGATGTTGAATACATTTCGATCTAGATGTGTGGTAAAAAGAGTGCCGGCCACCGAACCAGGCAGCGTGGCAAGGGTAAAAATCAAACCTGTTTTATAGTCGATCCGTTTCATGCGGGCATACGCCACCGAGCCGGAGGAAGAATTGAAAAACACCGTAGTCATGGAGATTGCCGTGACTGCGGAGGGTGGGAGACGGGGATATAAGATCAATAAAATCGGCATTAAGAGAAAACCGCCTCCGGCGCCGATTAATGTACCAAAGGTACCCACAAGGGTCCCGATCAAAACCATCAGAATATATTCCAAAAAAACACCTCAAAAATAAATTTGTGATTTCCTTTATCGTTATCTTTTACCAAATCAATTCTTAAATTCCATTATACAACATGGGTTTTTATATATCAATCAAGAGAGAGCCAAAAATCAGTTTTTTCTATAAAAAAACAATAAAATCGATGAAGCATTGGAAAATTGAATTGATTTAAAGATTAAAAAATAAAAATCTGCCCGGTTTCAGACCGGACAGATTAAAGATTTAGGATATTTTTTTTGTTTTTAGTACTCGCATGGCGTTTAAAATAGCGATCAGGGCAACACCCACGTCGGCGAAAACAGCTTCCCAGAGGGTGGCATAGCCAAAGGCGCCGAACAAAAGAAACAAACCCTTGACCCCTAAGGCAAATGCAATGTTTTGTACGACAATTTTTTTCGTCATACGTGCAATGATAATCGCATCTACCAGCTTCGATGGTTCGTCGGTCATTAAAACCACATCGGCTGCTTCAATAGCGGCATCGCTGCCCAATCCGCCCATGGCAATGCCGATATCCGCCCGGGCGAGCACCGGGGCATCGTTGATGCCGTCACCCACAAACACAAGTTTTTTGCCCCGCGGCTTTTCTTGATCCAGTCGTTCCAGCTGTTCCACCTTTTGTGCCGGCAGCAGCTGGGCATGCACCTCGTCCAGTCCGAGGGTTTCGGCAATGGACTGCCCGATTTGCTGATTGTCTCCCGTTAGTATTACGGTTCTCCGTACGCCCTTTTCTTTCAATCCGAGAATGGCCTTGCGGCTGTCGGGTTTGATATCGTCTGCAATTATGATGGAGCCTGCAAAGATTCCGTCCACTGCCACATATACCTTTGTGCCAATGTCATTGCTTGTTACAAAGGTGATATTCTCCCGTTTCATCATCTTATCGTTTCCCACAAGAATATTTCGTCCGTCCGATGTGACACGAATGCCGTGACCGGAAATTTCCTCATAGTTCTGTAAGCTTTCCTGATTGACAATGCTTCCGTATGCCTTCATAACAGAGGTCGCAATCGGATGGCTTGAAAAGCTTTCTGCCTTTGCGGCAAAACTGAGCAGCTCTTCCTTTGTGAAACCGTTTGCCGGATAGAAGCTTTTTACCTCAAAAATACCCTTGGTCAATGTACCGGTTTTGTCAAACACCACAGTATCAACATTGTTCAGCGCTTCCAGATAGTTTCCGCCTTTAATGAGAATTCCGTGGTGGGATGCCGCACCGATGCCGCCGAAAAAGCCGAGGGGAATGGAAATAACCAAAGCGCAGGGACAAGAGATTACAAGAAAAATAAGGCTGCGTCCGATCCAGTCGTTCCAGCCTCCGCCCAGGAAAAGGGGAGGCAATAAGGCAAGCAAAGCGGCAAAGCCAACCACGGCAGGAGTATAGTATTTTGCAAAAGTGGTGATAAAGTTTTCGGAGGGTGCTTTTTTGCTCGAAGCATTTTCCACCAAATCAATGATCTTTGCCACGGTGGACTCGCTGAATTCCTTGGTCACTTTCACAGTAAGCAATCCGCTTTGATTGATACAACCCGAAAGAACATTGTCATCCTTTTTTACAGAATGCGGAACGGATTCGCCGGTCAATGCACTGGTGTCAAGCATGGACTCCCCATCCGTCACAATCCCATCCAGCGGGATTTTTTCGCCGGGCTTCACAACAATAAAATCGCCGATCCGAACCGTTTCGGGAGCTACCTTTGTCAGATCCGAGCCCTGTTTCAGATTTGCATAATCCGGACGAATGTCCATCAGGGCAGTGATGGACTTTTTGGATTTACGCAGTGCAGCACCCTGAAAATATTCACCGACTTGATAAAACAGCATAACTGCTACGGCTTCGGGGTAATCCCCAATGGCAAAAGCACCTACCGTTGCAATGCCCATCAAGAAATTTTCATCAAAAATCTGTCCTTTTGCAATGTTTTTCAAAGCAGTTAAAATAACCTCGCCACCCAAAAAAAGATAGCTGATCACAAAGGCGGCGAAATAGCCCCAAAATAAATCAGGGTTAAGCTGTTTGAAAATCAAACCAAAAACGAACAGGGCAACCCCGGCGGAAAGCTGGATGATCTCTTTTTTCTCCAGTCCGTTTTCATTATGTGTGTTCTCGCTTTCACAGCTGCAGCTGTCGCAACAATGATTATGTGCCATAACAATTCCTCCCTTTATTCATTGACATGTTCAAAACCGGTTAACAGAATGCTTTTCACGTGGTCATCCGACAAGGAATAATAAATGATTTTGCCATCCCTGCGGGTTTTGACGAGATTGGCAACCCGAAGCGCCTTGAGTTGGTGAGATATGGCCGAAACCGTCATATTGAGCAGGGATGCCAGGTCGCACACACAAAGCTCATTCAATTCCAGTGCCCATAAAATCTGAACACGGGTAAAGTCTGAAAACACCTTATATAAATCCGCCAGCTGTCTGAGTGTATCCTTTTCCGGCAGTTGGGATTTGACCTTGCTCACAACCTCACCGTGGATTACTTCGCAGTTACAGATTTCAAGCTGTTGATCCATAAAAAAACCTCCTGTCTATTATACTTGAATAATTGTTCAAGTGTTCAAACGTATTATACTTGAACGAATGCTCAAATGTCAAGTGTTTTTTGATTTTTTATAGAAAAACAACCACCCGGTATTGAAACATCAATATCGGATGGTTGTTTTATGCAGTTTGGTTAATCCAAGGTTGCCGCGTTTTTAAAAATCTCCTCTTTTTCTTTTTTGGATAGCAGTTTTTCGGTGGCAAAGGCAATGGCGGCAATACCGAAAATGTCAAGCACAAACCGAAGTAGCATGAACCGGTAGCCCATGGCGGATGCTTCAAACAGCAGCAGGGGAAGCTTAGTGGTGGACCATGCCCCCATCATGATGATAACATTGGAGAATTTGCTGCCTTTTTTTAAAAGAACCAGAGCAACAGGAAATGCGGCATACAACGGCCCTGCCGCAGCCGAGCCAAGAAAAAAAGCAAGCAAAACGCCGAGAATACCGGAGTGCTCTCCCATGTATTTGATCATGGTTTCCCGCTTTACCCAAACGTCCAAAAGCCCCAGCAAAATAAAAATGGGCGGCATGACAGAAAGCATATCCAAAAGATTTTGGTAAGTAAGCTGAAAGGAACGGTTTCCAGTTTTGGGAAATGCCAATAAAACAATTAAGTTAATCACCAGAAGAATGAGAAACAAGCGGTATCGTTTGATGAATCTAAATAATTTTTCTTTCACAATATCGCCCCCATGATCACAGCAACCATCAGTGAAAACCCAAGTGCAAGGCTGTTTCGTAAGATAGTCGCCTTTTTGCCGAAATATTTAAATTCCAGCGGCAAAGTAACGATACCCACCATCATGAGGGTAGACACAAACGCGGTAATTTGCATGATGCCCCCACCACTGTGAAGCAGTGCGGAAGCAAGGGGAAATGCCACAAAGCCGGGAATGAGGGTGACAGAACCAAGCAGAGAAGCAAGCAAAACACCGACAAAGCCGGATCGGGCACCCAAGAAGGATGAGATTTGTTCGGCGGTCAGTACCGCAAGCAGCATGCCGATGATGAGAAGAATCAGCAAAAGCTGGGGTAAAATGTTCTCAAAGGATTTCCATGCCTTTTTCAGTGCGGTTTTTGTTTTTTCTTTGCTTTTTGCAAAAGATATCATTAATGCGGAAAAGGCAAACACATAAAAAATTATCGTCATATCATCACTGCTTTTCGTTTTGGGTTTCAGCCAGTACCTCCGCCAGCCCATCCAGCCAGTCACCTTCAAACAGTTCAATCATACCAGTGTCACAGGCGGAAGCAATTTTCGGGTCTATGGGCAGTCTCGCTGTGGTTTTAATGTTGTTTTCTCTTGCAATATCCTCCAGATGGCTTTCGCCGAACACATAGATTTTCTTGTCGCAGTCCGGGCATGTTGCATAGCTCATGTTTTCCACAAGACCGAGAATGGGGATATCCATCATTTTTGCCATATTCACGGCTTTGGTCACAATCATAGAAACCAGCTCCTGGGGCGAGGTCACGATGATGATGCCGTCCACGGGGATGGACTGGAACACCGTGAGAGGAACATCGCCTGTTCCGGGGGGCATATCAATGAACATAAAGTCCGCTTCGCCCCAGATGACATCGGTCCAGAACTGTTTCACCGTTCCGGCAATCACGGGTCCTCGCCAGACGACCGGGTCGGTTTCGTTTTGCAGCATGAGGTTCAAAGACATGATGTTGATGCCTGTTTTGCTTTTGACAGGAAAAATGCCGAAATCGTCACCGGTTGCCTTTTGCTTGATGCCAAATGCCTTGGGGATGGAAGGACCGGTGATGTCAGCATCCAAAATAGCCGTGCTGTAACCGTTACGGGCGGACAAAACCGCAAGTAAGGAGGTGACCAGGGATTTCCCCACACCACCCTTTCCGCTGACGATTCCGATGATTTTTTTGATGTGGCTCATTTCGTGGGGTGCTTCCAAGAAGCTTGTTTTTTCTCTTTCGCTGCAGGTTTCTCCGCAGCTTGAACAGTCGTGGCTGCAAGTTTCACTCATGTTATTTGCTCCTTTTCCGTTTTTATAATCGTTTGGCTCATTGCGTCGTGATGGTGGCATCGTTGTTTCTGACAACCGACACCCCCGCAGCTTTCATCGAGTTCACTGCACAAGCGGTATTCGCCACCCTCAATACAGAGAATTTTTCCGTTGACCAAGGACTGTGCCAGCTTTTTTCTTGCATCATAGTACATAGCCTGTACCGTGGTGCGGGCAATATTCATCCGGTTTGCACACTCCTCTTGAGTAAACCCTTCCAGGTCAATCAAGCGGATGGACTCATATTCGTCTACTGTCATGGTCACAATGCCATCGTCCTTGGTGTCGGTGTTCAAAGGGCCGAACCGGTCGCACCGGGGCAAACAGCAGACTTTTCTCCATTTTCGTGGTCTTGGCAAGGCAATCAATCCTTCTGAATATAGTGATTGACATATGTCGGATACCCGTTATTATAAACAAGTTTTCGACATATGTCAATTATATCATTGATAAATTATAAAATATTCTTTTAGAAACCCAGTGATGTCTGCAAGGCTTTCGGATTGCGTTTGGTTCTTCCACAGCAGATGACCGCCGGTTTCATAATGCTTCATCATTTTTCTTCCCTTTAACCGGTCGTAGAGATACCATGCGCTTTTTGGGTTGACGGTGTCATCATCCTCTGTCTGCAAAACCAAACAGGGGCAGGCTATTTCGGAAAACAGCGGTTTTGTCTTGTGCAATAGAGACAAAAAGGTCAACAATGCGGGAAGGGGCTTATCCTTGCCGGCCGTGAGGTAATGAATAGCATATTGTTTAAAATCATGTCGGAGATTGTATAGAATGCGTTTGATGTTCCAGTAATAAATCGGCGTGTTGACAAAGACAAGGGCAGCGACCTTGTTTTTTTGCCAGAGCTGTGCCGCAAGCAGACCGCCCATTGATAACCCGAAGATGATAATTTCACCGCAGGCTTTCGCCAGTTCGTCATAGGCGTCCTGGGCAGATTTGATCCAGTCGGTGTGATTTACTTTGGCAAAAGCGGTTCGGTCGGTTTCATGACCTGCGAGCAAAGGGGACGAA
>MKRK01000067.1:0-4293 GCA_001896915.1 Clostridiales bacterium 43-6 | reverse complement strand
AAGACACCCGATGTTATGTGTTTTCATGGTTCATCAGCTCCTCGAAGCGGATTTTGATGTTATCATATTCAAAAGAAGAGCAAATTCGCCGGTCGGTATCGTCCAAAATCCGATAGTGCTGGGAGATGATATTTTTTTGCAGCCGATAGTTTCCCTCGGTTTCAATTTCTGACCACCAAACCTTTCCACCCATGGTTTTGGGGTAGCTGCGTTCGGTGCTATCAAAAGCCAGTGCCATGATCATATCAAGAGGATTGCCCCCAAAGGTCATGGATACAATCTCACTGTTGCCAAACATTGTGCATAATGCGACAGCACCCATCCAGCCCAGTGTAGCACGGCTTTTTTCAATCTGCACCAAGGTCTTTTTTGAAATCCCCAGGACTTCTGCCATCTTATCCTGAGAATATTGAAACTCTGTGCGAATCAGCTTCAGCTTGCCATCGACTTGCTTAATAAATTCATCTCTTGTCATAATAATCAGCAGGTTTCTGCTGTTCATCCCCTCTTTCAAAAATGCTTAAAACTCCACTATAGTGCAATATTACACTATAGTGGAGTTTTTGTCAATCCTTATTTGGGCTGATTTCGGGGACAGACCTTGATGCAAATACCGCAGACCGAACCACGCCCGATTTTCATGAAATGCTCCCGCATATAATTGTTGCAAGTGTCCGCATCGAAAAGCTCCCTTCGTTCCATGCCGGGTGTCCACATCACGCCTTGAATGGCACCGCTGGGACAGGCGTTGACACACAAATCACAGCCGTTGCAGAGTGGCAGGGGAGAATGGTCCTCAACAGGCAGAGGGCAATCGGTAAACAATGTGCCCAGCCGGACTCTTGTACCGTAGGTACGATGCAGAAATAATGCGCTTTTACCAATGCCTCCCAGACCGGAAAGCACCGCCGCCTTTTTGTGGGAATACCGCCCCATGTGGGTCCGTACCCCGTCCGAAGGGATGGACTGGGAGGATGGAACGGGCAGATAGCGGTAACCTCTGCGTTGTAACAACAAGCCGGTTTGCAACAATAAGCGGTCGATATATGCATTTACCGTGCGGTAATGATGAAAATAGGAAGGGGTGGGTGCGTCGTCGATTTCATCAATGACTGCGTCCGATAAGGGCACCACGACAGAAATGGCAAAGGGCAGTCCTTCCGGTCCGTCTGACACCTTGGCAAAGCCCGTATCTGCGGCACCGTTGTTGAATAACAGCTCTTTTATCTCGTCTTGAATGTTCATCTTGTCTCCTGTTTCAGCTTTTGAGAAAGCCACAAAACAGCTTCGTCCTGCATTTCCCGGGTGCAGTCATGACCGATGTCCGGGTATTCAATAAACTTATATTGCTCCGGGCAGGCTTCATAGAGAGGTTCCAGTTTTTCATGCAGCCGCCGGATCCCGCCGATGGGGACGACGGTGTCTTCAGTGCTTGCCTGAACCAGCAAGGCGGTGGGGAACATTTTTTCAAAATTGCGCAGCGGACTGTGTTCCAACACATACGCTTTTACATCATCAGAAAGCTCGTCCCACTCCGGGCTGTTGCCGTATTTGTCCTCCAAGTCGGGTGAGCCGATCATGGGAGCGGCAGCGGTGATGCGGCTGTCCTTGGTCATGGTCATAAACGCCACATAGCCCCCCTGTGAAATCCCCGTCATGCCGACCTTTTGGGTGTTTACCAGGTCGTTTCCTTCATAAAAATCAATAATGGCCGACATGTCCTTCGCCATGGAAAGCAGCATGTCCAGATAATTTTTCTTATACACTGCTGGTTCCAGCCGCTCAAAAAGCTTTCCGTCACTGCGGCTGCCATGCCACAAAGCATCAATGTTCACACAAAAAAAGCCTTCATTGGCAAGCCTTGTCTCAAACCATAGCATCCCCTCTGCCGACCCGGTGGTTCCGTGGTTGATCAAAACAAGCGGCAGGTTCCGTCCCCCTTCCGGGTAGCAGGTAATCACAGGGATATCCCTGTCCGTAATCGTTAGGTATTCCAAAATTAATTTACTCATACTGTTTCGCCCTTTCTATTCTTCGTCAAGAAAAGCTACAACATTGTCCGAAAGCATCCTGCCGCCCATGCAGGAAGAAGAAACGGTAAGATCTGTGCCTGGGATGGTATGCGTTTTCGTAAGTAAAGCCTTCTTTTTGTAAGAATTTAATAGCATTATATCGCAAAGCTTTCCTGTAGTAAAGTTCTAAATCCAATTCTTTTCAGATAATAAAAAATATGATAGAATGATGAATGATAAAGGTCAATATTGTAAGATGGGGGTTACAACATGAAATATAATTGTGGAATTTACGGAGGTAGCTTTAATCCTCTTCATTTGGGTCATGTACGTTGTATCATAGAAGCAGCGAACCAATGTAAAAGTTTAATTATCATAATTAGCAATGGGCAAGAGCGAAATGAGATTGATGTACGAATTCGTTATCGATGGATTTATAGCATTACCAACCATTTGCCAAATATAAAGCTTTTCATATTGAGTGATAATGCAAAAACGAAGGATGAGTATTCGGAAAGTTACTGGTATACCGATGCAGAAAAAGTTAAAAAGTTTGCTGGGGAAAAAATCGACGCAGTGTTCTTTGGAAGTGATTATGATACGAAAAGCTTTTGGTCGAAATGTTATCCGCATGCAGCAATGGTTATGTTTCCAAGAAACGAGATATCTTCGACTGAAATCAGGAACCATGTGTATACCTATTGGAATTGGTTGCCGTCAGTGGTCAGACCCTACTATGTCAAAAAGGTCTTGCTTATTGGAAGTGAAAGCACTGGAAAATCCACATTAACGATTAACTTAGCCAATTTCTACAATACCAACTATCTTGAAGAAGTTGGGCGTAATATATCGCAAAGATCAGGTACGGATTTGTTGATGATCCCTGACGATTTTACAGATATATTATTACAGCACAAAGTACGAGAAAGGGAAGCGATCAGAGAGAGTAATCGTATTCTCTTTGTAGATACAGATTGTTTGACTACCTTCTTTTATATAGACTTTCTGAGTGGTAAGGAAAAAGAAAAAAACGCACAATTGGCAAAATCCATTGCGGATTTAAACAGTTATTCACTTGTTTTATTTTTGGAACCCGATGTGGATTTCGTACAGGTTGGTGACCGAAGTGAAACAATCGCAGCTGACCGAAACAAATACAGCAATCAATTGAAAGAACTTTATAAAGAATATGGATTTCATTTTGAAGTCATTCAAGGAAATTATCAACAGAGATTTTTAAATGCCGTGTCATTGATTGATCAAATATTGAGGTGATTTTTTGGATATATATAAAAAAACAATTGGATATCTTACTGTTTTTCAATGGTCTGAAATTTTGGTGGTAGTGAGCTTTACAATATATTTCGCTTTTATCGATACAAAAAACCCATTGTGGTACATGTTTTTTAGCTCGGTCGCCTCTATTTGTGGTATCTTTTGTGTTGTGCTATGTGCATCCGGGAAAAAATCGCAGTATTATTGGGGTTTTGCTAACATTGTTGCCTATGTCATTGTTTCATGGACGGCAAGATATTATGGTGAAGTAATGCTGAATGCGTTTTATTATCTCCCGACACAGTTTATGGGAATGTATGTTTGGAATAAGAACTATAACAATGACACCAAAACGGTTCAATGCAAAAAAATGACGGTTGGCGTAACAATTGCATTTCTTGCCATTTCGTTGTTGGGAATTTGGCTGTATCGATTATTTCTTGTTTTTTTGGGTGGAAAAGCCACATGGTTGGATAGCATGAGTACTACATTTTCTTTGTTTGCAAATATACTGATGGTGTTACGATATCGAGAACAATGGGTTTTGTGGATTATCGTTGATGGTGTTACTATTATCATGTGGGTAATGGCTGGTGATTGGATTATGACAACCATGTGGTCGGTTTACTTAATCAATGCATTTTATGGATTGTATATGTGGACAAAATTAAACAAGTTTCAAGGTGACGGTGGAAGATGAACCCCTCACTCCACAATCTCCCCCAACACCTGCACCGCCTTTTCCACGTCCCCTGTATCAATCCCCGAATAATTGATGATTACCATGGATGGTTCAATATGCTCCTGCTTGTGACAGTATTGTGACAGGCAGGATATTTTCATGTCCTTTTGTTTTGCTTGTTTGATGAGTTCTTCGTCTGTCAGGTCTGTTTTTAGCTTCATGATGAAATGAAGGCCCGAGTTTTCTTCGAGACATTCGGATTTGGCACCCAGAGGGCTTGTTTTAATGGTTTTGATGATGGCATCCCGTTTGAGCTTATAGGCT
>MKRK01000066.1:3322-12518 GCA_001896915.1 Clostridiales bacterium 43-6 | reverse complement strand
ACACAAACGATCCAATATTTTTTCATTGCATTCACCAACGATTCGGGGAACAATCGGGGAATGCGTCCCCCCCGGCGTCATTGCGAGACAGTGGAGCCAACTTGTTGGCTTTTCAAACTGACGTGGCAATCCGTCACCCCTGCCACCATTTTTTCTTTCTGCGATTAAAACCAAAGGAATACGAATGCCCGACCATTCATCAGAATGGTTTTATGATGCCAGAGTTGGCTTGATGAGGTATCGGAGACTGTATTGTTTTATGACGTCTTGGGGTTGCGATGGTTTTATTGAAAATGACTGCTCTATGCAGTTTTTTTCTTTGCTATAATAACACAAACAATCCAATATTTTTTCATAGCATTCACTAACAATCCGGAGAAAAATCGGGGAATGCGTCCTCCCGGCGTCATTGCGAGCCAGTGAAGCCGACTTGTTGGCTTTTCAGACCTAGTTCTCTTTGGCGTCATTGCGAACCAGTCCGTCGAGCCAACGGAGTTGGCTTTCTGGTGCGGCAATCCGTTTCCTCTTTGCTTTATCGAGAAAGGAATTACGGATTGCCCGACCGTTCATCAGAACGGTTTTATGACGCCGGAGTTCGCTTGGTGAGGAACAAAGACTGCATGGTTTTATAACGCTATGGGGCGTGGCAATCCGCAACCCCTCCCACCGGGCAGACAGGCAAAAATATACGGCGGGATGAAGCCATCCCGCCGTGTTTTTATTTTTTATTCACTTTTTTGGGTGTGCCCTTGGGGAAGGCAAAGGGGGTGTCTGCAAAATCCTCGTCATAGGGTCTTGCGCTAATGAACAGCCCCATAATTTTGCCGCCTTTCAGAGCGGACAACACCTCTTTTTGGTGAGTGGCCGGGACTTCCACAGTAGAGGATTTTCTGCCGATGATGATTTTGCCGATATCGCTGCCGGACAGGCTTGTTTTTTCTGCGATGGCACCCACAATATGATTGGGGGCAACACGCTGTTCCTTCCCGATGTTCAGCTCGATTTTTGAGACGGTGCCACTGCTTCTGGGTTCCTTCCGCTCCGGTCTCAGGGGTTTCACCGCTACCTTTTCATAACGGATTCTCTCCGCCGGCTGGGTTGCTTTTCTCTCTGTGAAACCGCCCATTTCGATATTGAGAAGCGCAACCTTTTGCTTCATCATTCTCTCGACGGTTTTTAGCTGTAACAGCTGGGCACGGTTCCCCAGGATGGTCACCGCCCGTCCGCTTTTTCCTGCCCGTCCTGTTCTGCCGATGCGGTGGATATAAAATTCCGGGTCGGTGGGAATGTCGTAATTGATTACGATTTCTACATTGGGTGCATCGATGCCCCGGGCGGCCACATCCGTCGCCACCAGGATTTTGGAGGTACCTGTTTTAAAGTTTCCCATTACCTTTGTTCTGATATGCTGACGCATATTGCCATGGATCCCGTCGGCATCGAACCCGTTTTGATTTAAAAACTCACTGAGCTCATCCACCATTTTTTGCGTGTTACAAAACACAATGGCCAGATGGGGCGTGTATTGTTTCAGAATTTCGATCAGCGCGTCCTTTTTCCTTTGCTGGGGAACCTCACAGTATAGCTGTTCGATGGCTGTGATGGTCATTTCATGCTTGTTGATCTCCACTACCACAGGGTCTTTCTGATACTGCTTGGTCAGCGCCATGATTTCCGGAGGCATGGTGGCGGAAAACAGGACGGTCTGGCGGGTTTCCGGCGTTTCTTTTAAAATCGTTTCGATGTCGTCCCGAAAGCCCATATTTAACATTTCGTCTGCTTCGTCCAATACAATGATTTTGGTATTGTTCAGCTTCAAGGTTCCTCTGCGCAGATGGTCCATGATTCTGCCGGGGGTGCCGACAACAATATTGATGCCTTTTTTCAGCTCTCTGATTTGCTGCAGGATATGCTGACCGCCATAAAGCGCCGCCGCTTTGACGCCGGACTTATATTTATACAGTTTTTTGATTTCGCCGTGGGACTGCATGGCAAGCTCACGGGTGGGACAAACCACCAAGGCCTGCACGTCCCTTTTGTTAGACGCATCCACAAGCTCAATCATGGGGATGGAAAAAGCGGCGGTTTTGCCCGTTCCTGTTTGGGAGCGGCCAATCACATCTTTTCCTTCCAAAATAATCGGCAGGGTTTTCTCCTGTATTTCCGTTGCTGTTTCATACCCCATGTCTTTGGTGGCACGGTGCAGCTCGTATGACAAATTCAATGATTCAAATGATTGCATTCTATTCCTCTTTCTGTTAAGCCTAATACTATTGTACCCATAAACGTACAAAAAAACGAGGATTGTCAAACCCTCGTTTTTATCCGTTTACATTATAGCATATTTCTTAAATTGTGTCAATTTATTAAATCAAACGAATGATCGTTTTTCCTAGCATTGCACCGGCCAGACATAAACACACGCTGGCGAGGATATAAAGAAAAGCGGCGGTCATTCTGCCCGTTTCCAATAAATTCACAGATTCTAAACTGAACGTGGAAAAGGTGGTAAATCCGCCCAGTACGCCCACGGTCGTCATCAAATACCATCCGCTGTCTGCCACCGAGATTTTCAGCCCGTATTGGGAAATGATCCCGATCAAAAACGCACCCAGCACATTAATGAGCAGAGTGCCGAAGGGGGAGGCGTCGGGCAAAATCCGCAGAATCGCCCGCCCGGAAAGATACCGGAAAACAGAGCCGATGGCACCGCCGAGAGCAACATATCCTATCTTAATCATTGTCAACCTTCTCTTTTTTGTTTCTGCATTTTGATTATAAACCCGCTCCCGTATCTTGTCAATTTATTTGTTTTTGGTTGCTTTTACCTGTAAAACATTATATAATATTGATGGGGGAGAGATAATATGTATAAGAAGACGGCGGTATTTTTCTTGTTTCTGGGTATTATTCTGATGATTGTCCCTTTTTCCGCAGGTGCCAACAGTGCTATGCCCATGGAAATAAAATCCCTTGTGGTAGCCATTGAAAACGCCCCCGATGAGGCGGTTTATGCCGACCTTTTGATCAGCAATCAGCTGCCCTTTATCGACACAAGCAAGCGCAGTGATTCCTTCACCGAAAAATATCCCCGGTTTCCCGGCAGTGAGCTGGCGGCTTGTCAAGCCGGCGGTTATGTCAGCTATTCCATGTATGTTGATGATCCTTCTTCGGATATGACCTTGCAAAAGCTTTCCGGCGACAGTTCTGTCACGGCTGTTTTTGCCAAGGACATGACTTTTATTTTATATGACATTCAAACTTTGAAGCTGGCCGTTATGGACAAGGACGGCCATATCCTGAAAATATCGTCTCCCTTCCGCTTTTCTTATAAGCGGGGGATGATTACCCGGGGCATTGATTATCATTACGATACCGACAAGTTTGACAGTCCCCCCAGGGATTCTTCTTTTAATTTTTTGCTTCACCTGCTCGGCGGTGTTCTGATCATGGGTCTATACCGCATGGTCTTTTCTGTGGGCATGGAAGCCATTGCCGCCATCTGGTTTAAAATCCCTACGGTGGGGTTTGTTGTTCTGGTCAATCTCTTCACCCAGGTGTTCTTGACCGTCGGCATGTCGCTCACAACCGTTTATGATATCCGTTATTTTGTTTCTGTTGTCATTTTTGAGGCAGTTATTTTCGTTATTGAATTGGTGGCGTATTGTGTCTTTTATAAAAATATAAGGTTCTCAAAGCTGTTGGGATATACCTTTACTGCAAATATGATTTCCTTCGTTCTCGGGCTGATTATGAACTGTTTCGGGATTTTTAAAGGATAAAAAAAGTATTGTTGGGCGTGGGTTTGTTAATCAGCGGTGTATTTTAAAAGCGCACGCTTTAAATGAGCATCAAAGTCAATTGTGTGTGTGTTCTTGGGCTTTGGTGCCGCATAATTATGCTCTTTTGGACGAAAACCCTGTGTGTTTTTATAACCCACAGACTCCACGGCATGTATCTTCATTTTCATCACTGTCCCGATTGTTTGTTACCTTATATATCGGACAGATTTTTGTTTTTATCAGTGTCAAAAGAAAAGAGAACGAAGTTTTTCCTTCGTTCTCTTCTTTAAAACCCTGTTTCCTCGGCGACCATGATCACACTGATTCTACCGGGAAATTTCAAACCGCTGCTTACGATCCCCACCGAGTTACAAATGCTGCTTGCAATGCCGCAGGCACAGCCGACGGATTCACTGTTCACACATTTTCCGGTCACTGCACAGGGGGTTTTGTGTCCCACCCGTTTGGCATTGATGGGTGCGATCTGCTTGATTCTCCGAAAGGCGGCGGCAATATCATTGACCACTTTATTGGTACCGGTAATCACGATCACCCGTTTCGGTCCGAAAATCATGGCGGCAACACGGTTTCCCGTGCTGTCCACGTTTACAAGCTCTCCGTTGCGGGTGACGGCATTGGTACCTGTTATGAAAAAGTCAGCCAGTAACGATTGGCGGTAAATTTCAACGGTTTCCTCAAAAGGAATGGGCTGGTAACGGTCAAAGAAAGCATACTCGCCCTTTCGGAAATGCTCCATCAAATCCATTTCGGCAAGGGTTTCCGAGCCGCCCAGCGCCACGCTTGCGCCGCTTGGGATCATGGAAAGAAGAAGCTCTCTGGCTTGTCCCAATTCCTCTGCATAATGGGCGTCATACCCTTTGTCTGTCAGGGTTTGCACCATATCCCGGGCAACCACCCGGGCATGCCATTTTTTATGTTCGTTCAACTCGGTTTCCCCCTTTTACGGACGTCGTAAGGACGGTAGCAGCAATACCAGAAATGCAAAAATCAGCTGATAGGACAAAATGTGAAATACCGTCAGCAATTGATATTGCTGGGAAACGGCAAAGAACAATGCCACGGCAAAGCCTAAAATAACGCCGATGGTTTGCAGTATGGTGGCAAACAAAATATTGCCCCGGAGATAAATACAGGCGGAAATGGCGGCAGCAAAGCCCGAAAGGCGGTTGTGGTGGGCAATCATAGAGTCTCCGTTTTCGTTGGGCACCGTCAGCTTTTCATAGGTTTCCACCGAATGGGCCGGCATGATTTTGATGCCCGCCTTCGGCAGCTCAAACAGCTCGCTTATTTTGTCCGCGGTAACATTGGCATCGCTGGTTTTGATGAGCAAGGTCACACCCCGACGGATGAGCCTGTCCAGTTCATATGCCACATCCTCGTCGGCATGGTAACGAACCACAAACATGGCCGCCAGATTTTCGCCGGAGGACAGATAGACTGTGCTGTTTCCTTCTCTGAGCATACGCCGTTCATATTCAATGTCGGGTAGCCCCTGAATGTTGCAGGTTTCCATGAGAACACGGTTGCCGATGCGAACCTCACGGCTTGATACTTTTCCCGTAATTCCTCTGTTGTCCTCATAAATCAGGCTGTCTACTCTGGGCAAAAGCTTTCTTCTTCCTTCGATGACCTTGTCGAACACATCGGAAAGGGGACCGCCCGCATAGATCGCAACCGCTGCCGCGTCTAAAATCGCTTCGTCGATCGCAATGATGCCGGAGGTTTTGATGCTGACCAAATCCACCGATCCGGGAGGGAAAAGCTCTTCTGCATCAATCGTCAGCAGATTCGTGTCGCAAAACTCATCCACCGCATCGTAGCCGGACAGCACCGTGTCCATTTCAATCAGCCGCTTTGACACACCATACAGCGGAAGATTGCTGGCAAGCAGGGATGTGACAGGGATACCCACACACAGAATGGCGGTAAAAATCGTTGCGGCCAAGGGGATATTCCCTGTGGTAAAGCCCACTACCACGGCGGAGATCAAGGAAAACAAAAAGCCGATGGGTGCCAGCGTCTGGCACATCTGGTCGGCGGGATCTTCACAAAAGGAATGGGTCAGGAAATTATGCAGGTTCACCACGCTTTTGTCACAGCAAACCACAGGCTCGCCCACGACAGAACCTTTCGCCATTTTTTCCGCATTCTCATCATACACGGTAAATGCAGATTTTTTAATATTGGCATTGCCCACCAGCTCAAAATTCTGACTGATGCGGGAAATCATAAACAGCTTGCCGATGTTATTGAACACCAGTGCGGTCACCGCAACGGCAGGATAAATCAACAGGTTTTGCTTGTATTGAGCAGTGTTAAAGCACATGTAAACCGTGTGTGCGATGGAAAAAACAAGAGAAGTGCCCACAGCGGTGTCCAAATCCCCTTTGAACCGAAACAGGGTGAAAAACCCGCCCATGACCGCTCTGAAATTGAACAGCAGTGCCACAAAGGCAATTCCCGCGTTCAGAGCAAGATACGTCACAGGGTTGATTTTCGGATCTATTAGCTCCGGCAGCTTTCCTAGAGCAGGATAAACCGACAGAAACACAAGCAGAACAGCGGCAATCAGACTAAAGGAAATCCGAATCCGAAGCCCACGCTTTCGAATGTCAAAATCCAAGCGGATGGAAGGCGCATCCTCAACAGAGGTATAATCGTCAATTTCACCGGCATCGTCCTCTCCCAATGCCAGAATTTCATCCGGACTGTTTTCTTCCTCGTCACCGGAAACCACAAAGCCTTTGATGCTCCTTTGGGTGGAAAGGGGTTCTTCCGCGGTTTCGACGGGAGGTTTCAACACGCCGGGAATGATTTGACCCTGAGGCTCTTCCTTCCCTGCTGTTTGATAAAATCCGGTGCTTTTTCGCAACGCACCTGCATCGATTTCTGTGGTTTTCATCGGGGGTTCGACAGGGAGGTGTTGTGTCACTTGGGGTGCTGTTTCTTTTACGGGAACCGGAGAACCCAATAGCTCGTCCGGCGTCAATGCGTGGGGTGCACGCTTTTTATTATGTATGCCAAAGCGTTTTTCTTCCGGCCTTGTTTCGTTTGTCGCCGGTTCGTTCACCGGCTCAAAAAGCCGGTCGATGGTATTCTTGGCTTTTTCTCCGTCCGGCGTATAGCCCTGCGGTTTTGATTTGTTCAAAAAGGATTTCAGCCGATCACTTTCCCCCTGGTTCCGGTCCGGCTTGGGCTGTGCCGGCGGCTGCATAGGACGGGCCGGCTGGAACGGCTCTTTTTTGATCTCAACGGTATGGAACGCCTCCGGGGCCGGTTTCGGAGGCTGCGCCACGGCAGCTTCCCTGCGCTCAGGAGGGCTCGCCGGTGCCTGTATCGGTGCCGGTCTTGGTGGCGGGGCCGAGCGGGTGTCTTCGTTTGTCTTGCCTGTTTTTAGTTTCAGTTCATTTAGTATATCGTCAACCGTATATGTAGTTTCCGGGTATAAATTTCCCGAACTGCCGTTGTTTTTTTTCTCGCTCATCCCGGCATAACCCCTTTCTTTTTGTGCCTATCCTTTTGCCTTGATCCCTTTTCTCTGCCGTGCAACCTCATACATGAGCACGGAAGCCGCAACCGATGCATTCAGGGAGTTTATCTCTCCCGCCATGGGCAGGGTTACATAAAAATCGCATTTTTCGCTGACCAGTCTGCCGATGCCGTTTCCTTCGGAGCCGATCACAAGGGCTGTCCCGCCGGAATAATCCACGGTACACCAGGGTTCTCCGTCCAGCACGGCGCCGTAAATCCACACACCCCGTTTTTTCAAATCCTCTATCACAGCGGGCAGATTCGGGACACGCACCACGTTCATGTATTCCAGCGCACCGCAGGCCGCTTTGGATACGGAATAGGTCAGCCCCACATTGCGGCGTTTGGGAATGATAATCCCATGCACACCGGTGGCCTCTGCGGTTCTGACGATTGCGCCCAGATTGTGAGGGTCTTCGATTTCATCGCAGATGATGAGAAAGGGCTTTTCGTTCCTGCTTTCCGCCAGGGCAAACACATCCTCCAGCTCTGCATAGGTGTGTGCTGCGGCGACGGCAACCATCCCCTGATGATTCACACCGGGACATTTCATGTCCAGCTTCATGGGAGAAACCTCTTTGACAGGAATACCCTTGTCCCGGCAAGCTGCAATGATGACCCCGGCGGAACCCGACCGCTCCCCTCGGGCAACCAAAAGACATTCGATTTCTCTGCCGGATTTGATCGCTTCATGTACGGCATTTCTGCCGGCACTGACTTCTTCGTCCCTGTTTTCTGTTTGTTCTCTCATGTTTTGCTCCTAAAATGATACCGTTTCCGGTAGTATTCTTTTTCTTTTCGGCTGTCTCGCCGGCAGTATGCCCCTTCCCTCATGACCATTCCAAGCATTCGTGTTTTATTATACCACATGTTAAAAAAAAGTGAAACGCATAACATAAAAAAAGGACAAAATTTTTGTGTAAATTTTGTCCTTATCTATCATTTTTATAATGCTTTAAAAGATTTTTGTTAAAATAAGACAGAGGGCTATGCTTGCCGCCGTGAGAATTCCCACAAACAAAAATGTTGTCAGAGAGCTTTTTTTGACCATTTTACTTTTTCGTTTCATCCTCTTGTTATGAGACGGCGTGCCGACGCCTTCCAGAAACCGATACGCTTCTTTTCGTATGGTTTGCTCTGTTTCGCTCATATATTCCGGTCGCACAAATAAAATTGCTTTCTCAAAATGCTTGTTTCCTGTATCAGAAACCTCAATAATCTGCTTATTTACGCCTTTAATCATAGCCAAATCTCCTTTGTGTTCGAATACATCAATAGGATTGACCAGAATTTAACACTCTATACTGAAATTTCCACCAAATGTGCAATCGAAGGAATGGACTGACCTTGCTGAGACGAAGTGGAGGACATCAGGGCGCCCGTTCCGCAGAACAAGACCCGTTTGATGGTCCCCATTTTCAGCTCGTTGAGAATATAGGAGCACATGACGCTTCCGCTGCAGCCGCAACCCGATCCGCCCGCCTTTACATCCTCCTGCTTTGTGCGGTCAAAAATCATCAGTCCGCAGTCATAATGCCGGTCCTTGATATCAAAGCCATAGTCCATTAGCAGCTCATTCATCAACTCGGCGCCAACCTCTGCCAGATCTCCTGTAATAATCATGTCAAAATCCGCCGGCTTTGTCCCTGTATCGGTAAAATACGTTTTAATCGTATCCGCCGCAGCCGGCGCCATGGCGGCACCCATATTGTTGGCGTCCTTCACGTCAAAATCCACGATTTTGCCAAAGGTGGCCGCACGGATAAAGGGACCCTGACCGCAGCTGTCAATTACCGCCGCACCGGAGCCGGTTACCGTCCACTGGGAGGAGGGCGTTCTCTGGCTGCCGTATTCCAGCGGAA
>MKRK01000066.1:0-3171 GCA_001896915.1 Clostridiales bacterium 43-6 | reverse complement strand
ATCATTTTGACATCCTCGGGCGTGACCCCCGCCTTCTGCATGGCAGTGGTGACAGCTTGTGTCAGCAGAGCGCTTTCTGCCTTTTCCCAGCTGCTTTCCCCCAATGTGGTATCGTCATTGATCTTATCAAAATATTCCCGCAGAGGACCTTCGCCTTCTTTTTTTCCCACCACTCCGGCAAAGCCGGTGATTACAGGGCTTTGATCAAACACAATCGTGTTTCCGTAAATTTTAGACATAATCCATCTCCCTCACTAAGTCAGTCTGAAAATCCAAAGAACCAAGCCGTATAAAAAAGATGCAGTGATCCCGAACACCAGTACCGGCCCCACAATGGAAAACATTTTTGCCCCGATACCCATGATATGCCCTTCGGTTTTAAACTCAATGGCAGGGGAAACAACGGCATTGGCAAAGCCCGTAATAGGTACCAGCGTACCCGCACCTGCTCTTGCCGCCAGCTTGTCATAAATTTTTAAGCCTGTGGCAACCGCTGCAAGGGCAATAAGTGTAACGGGAACAGCGGTGGCGATTTCTTCTTTGATCAGCCCCGCATTTTCATACAGCGTTGCCAAAATTTCCCCCAGTGTACAAATGGCACCACCCACCAAAAACGCCATGATACAGTTTTTTACTGTCTTTGTTTTTCTTCCTGTTTTTTTTACTTTTTCATTGTATTCCTTATTCGTCAACTGTCTCACCCCAAACAATAATTACAAATTTATTATTGCAAAATTTTTTTCATTTATTACGACAAAAAGGTTAAAATACTTTTAAATGAAAAAGTGGGGTTGTTTATGGAACGATTAATTGACATTCGAAAGGTTTATAAAATTTATAACAGAGGGGAAAATGAAGTCAGAGCCCTTGACGGAATTACCTTATCCATTCAAGAGGGAGAATTTGTTGCCATTACGGGGCATTCCGGGTCTGGCAAATCTACACTGATGAATATTCTGGGCTGTCTGGATTGCCCCGACGAAGGCTCCTATGTGCTTTGCCGCCATGATGTTTCAAAGCTGAGTGACAACAAGCTTTCCCAAATTCGCAACTGCATGATCGGGTTTATTTTTCAAAGCTTTCATTTAATCTCCTCTCTCAGCGCCCTTGAAAACGTGGAGCTTCCTTTGCTGTACCGGGGCATAAACAAAGAGAAGCGCCGGCAAATGGCAACCGAAGCCCTGACAAAGGTGGGACTTTATGACCGCATGCACCACAAGCCCTTTGAAATGTCCGGCGGTCAGCAGCAGCGTGTGGCCATTGCCCGTGCCATTGCCGGGTCACCTCCCGTCATTCTGGCGGATGAGCCAACAGGAAATTTAGACACCAAGGTAGGGGACGAGGTCATTCAACTGCTTTATCGGCTGAACAACGAAGGCAAAACCATTATCCTGATTACCCACGACCGGGAAATTGCTGCAAAAGCCGCCAGAATGATCAAAATTATTGACGGTAAAATTGTTGAAGATATGTGATTGCACAAATTACGGAAAAGCAATGCAAATCCGGAAGAATATGCAGGTCTGTTCTCATAGGACAGGACGCCCTCCTTGAGCCGAACTTGCTCCCCTGCGTTTTTTTGCAATAAAACAGGCTGCCTCGCAGATAAAGCGAGACAGCCCGATTGATTTATTTTTATTGACCGATGATATAATCCAGTGTTAAATAATCAAAGGCATCCGTGGTATTGTCCAGGTTATCTTTGGCAATGGTAAACTCCTTGTTTACACTTGCGCCCGCATCAAGCTCTGTGTTGACATCCAGTTTCACTTTGGTTTTGGTGTATTTTTTTCCGGTGCTGTCCTTGACATCAAACACAATGGATTTCAAAGAAGCCTTGGCAGCAGAATTGTTTACAATTTTGATGACTCCCCTCAGAGAACCGTCAGATTTATAATTGGCGTCTAAAATATGGGCATTGACGCCGTCCTTTTTGGTTTCCACCGGCTCGGCATCCTTCATGGCGCCGGAAAATTTCAGGGTAATATCGGAATTTAAAATTTTCAGATCTGCCGATGCCATTTTTACTTCGTCCTTATTGAACATACAGGTGATATATCCCACAGCACCCGCCTTGACGATGGGCTTTGCGCTTTCCTCAATTGCAAACTCACCTTGTGCAATCAGGTTCTTGTCCTTGTCACTGATGGTCATGGTGATTTTTTCTACGCATTTGGTATAGGCCAGTCCGTTGGCGATTCCCACGGAGACCTTAAAAGAACCGTCCTTTTCAAAAAATGCTTCGTCGGGGTATGCTTTTACCTCCCCTTGCTTTACCTTAATCTGTTCGCTTTTAAAATAAGAAATCCGTTTTTTGCAGGCAGTAAGAGAAAGACATAAGGAAAGCAGCATCAAAACCGCAAGGGAACGTTTCAGAAAATGATTCATAATTAAAAATCCGTTCTCCGGCGACAGTTTTTCAGTTCCATTCGGTCGCCGGACAAATGGCTGTGAGAAGCCTTGCATCAAAACCCAAGACTCATTTTCATTTCTTTTTACCTATTATTATATATAAATACTGATAAAATTCAACCATTATTTATATTTTAAATATTAATTTACAAATAGTTTTTATTTTTATATGCATATGTGCTATAATGGTGGATGGTACTGTTAAAATGATAATTTTATCCAATTATAACACTGAATTTTGGCCATGTGCCGTCCCCCGAATATGGGCGCGCATGGGAAAGGAACGATATTTTATGAGTATTGTCAAAATACTTTTCGGCAATTACAGCAAGCGTGAGGTCAAAAAGCTGGAGCCCCTGAAGCAAGCGGTTCTGGGGCTTGAAGATAAATACCGAGCCATGTCGGAAGATGACCTAAAAGCGACCACCGAGCGGTTGAGAGACCGTCTTGCCACCGGCGAAACCCTTGATGATATCTTGCCCGATGCGTTCGCCGCCTGCCGCGAGGCCTCGGACAGAGTGCTCGGCATGCGCCATTTCCCGGTGCAGATCATCGGCGGTATCGTGCTTCATCAGGGTCGTATTGCTGAAATGAAAACCGGAGAAGGAAAAACCCTGGTTGCCACGCTGCCGGCATATCTGAACGCATTGGGTGGCAAGGGTGTCCACATCGTTACCACCAACGATTATCTCGCTCGCCGTGACTCTGAATGGATGGGCAAAATTTATCGTTATCTGGGGCTGAAGGTCGGTCTTATCG
>MKRK01000065.1:19052-19180 GCA_001896915.1 Clostridiales bacterium 43-6 | reverse complement strand
GAGCGTTTTTGACACTTCCATAAGGCATTTTATAAGTTGTTGTTTTCCCGTCCACGGTAATCACTACCTGATAGCACTGCACAATGTCAATGGTGCCCGTATAGTGATGGATCCCGGAAAAAACATAT
>MKRK01000065.1:11699-19032 GCA_001896915.1 Clostridiales bacterium 43-6 | reverse complement strand
AATGCCTGAGTTTTTTAAAATATCCTCCGGTGTTTCTGAAAGGGTTTCTACTGTTTTTATTGTTCCGCGGTAGTGGATTGTGATCGTATTTGCTTTCAATGAAACAGCCGATGTTGTTACGCCCAGTACAATAAACAATGCGATAACAACACATATGTGACTTTTAATGATGCGGTGAAAAACGTACCTACTTCGGTCACATATATCGTTTTTCATATTTTGCATAATTATCTCCTTCTCCGTTATGATTGGGTAACCCTCGACGTACGGAAAAACACATCGCACCCAAAAATAGTATTATCACGCTGATGCGATTATATGCAACCGGGGAGCAAGTGTCAAGTTTCCTAAAAATTTAATTTTTGTGTATTCTGACAAAATTAAATGGTTACAAAGAGGTTACAAAGGTTACAAAGTTGTAATATTTAAGTGTATGAGATTGCTTTTTAAAAAATGCCGCTTTTTCCATTGTGCATTTTGACGATTATAAGTGAATATTAAACACAATAGCTTCAAACCCTATTAAACACTGGGTTTTTTGCAATTCATACTACTGAAAAAACAAAATAATACACCAAAAATAAACATAAAAATACATAAAAATGAACAATGAGAGCTTGTACGTATTGATTTTAAAGGATAGGAACCCATTTTTGTGGAAATAAATTGAATAATCACAATATGGAATTAAAAGTAAAATTTTTAGTCTTGTTATGCGTAAATAACCCTATTAATTTGTATAAATAACACTATAATTTTAATCAAATTTTCAAAATGAAGCATATAAATATACTAATTGCACAAAAAACAAATGATTCATGTTCCGTATAAAACGTAAATATTCTTGAAATTTCAAAGAAAATGGTATATAATATGTGCATAAGGTGCTTTTGGTTATTTTTTCAGCACCCTCAGAAAGGAATTTGGTGTTAGTATGAATATATATCAGGATTTAAATAAGTCAGAAATCAAGAAGCTGATTAAAACCAAGCTGTCCCATCAGCTTGGTGTCAGTCCCGAGCAGGCGTCTGACGAGCTGTTTTACAAGGCATCCGTTATGGTCGTCAAGGACCTTTTGGTGGACAGCCGCAAGGAATTCATTGCCTCCCGTGAGAATAACAAGCGGGTATATTATTTGTGTATGGAGTTTCTCATGGGACGTTCCTTAAAGAACAATCTATTCAATATGGGGATGGAGGAAACCTTTGCACAGGCCTTGTCCGAGATGGGTGCAAAATTGGACTGCATTTATGAGCTGGAACCGGACGCAGGTCTGGGTAACGGCGGACTGGGACGGCTTGCCGCCTGTTTTCTCGACGGTATGGCGTCGGACGGAATTCCTGCCATGGGTTATTCCATCCGTTATGAGTATGGTATCTTCAAACAGAAAATTGTAGACGGTTGGCAGACGGAAATGCCTGATTACTGGCTGCCCGGCGGTGATGTGTGGTTCAATCCTCAGCCCGAAGAGGCCATTGAGGTGAAATTTGACGGCTACATTGAAGAAAACTGGAACGAAGGACATCATCAGTCCATTCACCGTGACTATTCTCCCGTGCTTGCCATCCCCTACGATCTGATGGTAGCAGGGTATGACGGTCAGGGGGTCAGTGTTTTGCGTTTGTGGAAAGCAAAGGCACCCGGCTTTGATATGAAGCTGTTCAACGAGGGGAACTATCTGAAGGCTGTGGAGGAAAATGCCATGGCGGAGGTCATCAGCAAGGTGCTGTATCCCACCGACAACCATTATGAAGGAAAGTCCTTGAGGCTTCGTCAGCAATACTTTTTGGTTTCCGCATCGATTCAGGACATTGTAAAACGCCACCTGAAAAAGTGCGGCAACATCGGAAACCTGTCTGACAGCATGGCAATCCACATCAACGATACCCATCCCGCCTTGGTCATCCCGGAGCTGATGCGTATTTTATTGGATGACTGCGGTTATGCCTGGGACGATGCTTGGGAAATCATCAGCAAGACCGTGGCCTATACCAACCACACGGTAATGAGAGAGGCGCTGGAATGCTGGCCGGTGGACATCTTCCGCCAGCGTCTGCCCCGTATTTACCAGATCGTCACCGAAATCGACAACCGCTTCAGAAAAGAGGTATGGGACAAAACCAGAAATGCCGAAACCGTGGAACGAACGGCTGTCATCGGGGACGGCACCATCCGGATGGCGAACCTCAGCATTGTGGGCAGCCATAACGTCAACGGTGTTTCTGCCCTGCACAGCGATATTCTCAAGAAAACGGTATTTTCGGATTTTTATGATCTCGACCCCACCAAATTTTCTAATGTTACCAACGGCATAGCCTGCCGCCGTTGGCTCAATCAAGCCAATCCGAAGCTGGCGGAATTTATCACCTCCTTAATCGGACCGGGATATATCAAAAACACGTCGGAGCTCACAAAGCTGCTTGCCTATAAAGACGATGAAAGCGTTTTGAACACCCTTGCAGAAATCAAGCATCACAACAAAGAACGGCTCTCAAACTTTATCTTGAAAAACCATGATATTTCCGTTGACCCGAACATGGTGTTTGATGTCCAGGCAAAACGCCTTCATGAATATAAGCGTCAGCACCTGAACGCGCTGCATATTCTGGCACAGTATCAGTTTATCAAGGACAATCCAAACGCACCCTTTACCCCCAAGGCCTATTTCTTTGCCGCCAAAGCCGCACCCGGTTATTTTATGGCAAAGGAAATCATCCGATTGATTTACCAAATCGGCAAGATGATTGAAGCAGACGAGCAGACCAGGGATAAGCTGAAGGTAGTATTTTTAGAGGATTATCGTGTGACTTTGGCAGAGCTTTTGATGCCCGCCGCCGAAATCAGTGAGCAAATCTCTCTGGCAGGGACGGAAGCCTCCGGAACAGGCAACATGAAGCTGATGCTGAACGGCGCCATTACCGTGGGAACGGAAGACGGCGCCAATGTGGAAATCCATGAAGCGGTAGGGGACGAAAATATCATTATTTTCGGAATGCGTACAGACGAGGCGGTCAAAACAAAACTGACCTACAACCCCCGTTCTTATTATGATAACAATCCGGTATTGAAAAATGCCATCCATCTTGCCAAAAGCGGTGTGGGCGGACAGGACTTTTCCTCCATCACCTCGTCACTGCTTTCTTATGATACCTATATGGTCATGGGCGATTTTGAGGATTACTGCAAAGCCCAGAAAAAGGCCGGTCGTCTTTACAGCGACAAACTGATCTGGAATGGGATGTCCCTTGTCAACATTGCACAAGCGGGCAGATTCTCGGCAGACAGAGCCATTGATGATTACGCCCGGGATATCTGGAAGCTGAATACCCATCGGCCATAATCGATGATTTAAAAGAAAAAGGTGTTTAGTGTGGAAACTCCATTTAATTCAAGAGACATTGCCCATAAATCAAAATTCGGTGCTGTAGCATCCGGAGAAGCAGTTCGGTTTTCTTTGAAGCTGCCTGTTTCTCTGAATGCTTACGGCGCTTGCCTTGTATATCTGTACAATGAGGAAACACAGCCCCGATCTGTCCTCATGGAAGAAATCAGGGAGCAGGACGGGTTTTGCTGGTGGGAATGCACCTTCACAGGGGAAACAGGGATATACCGCTACTTTTTTGAATATTCCACTCATCATGGTCCCGGCAAGGTCATGAAGGACGACGGTGGAAAGGGAAAAATCAGCGATAGCGGCGGGCTTTGGCAGCTGACGGTGTATGAAAAAGACTTTGCTGTGCCGTCCTTAGCCTCCGGTGTGATTTATCAAGTTTTCCCCGACCGTTTTTTCTCCTCGGGAGAACCAAAAGAGAATGTGCCGACCGACCGGTATCCGGCACAAAGCTGGAGCGATACCCCGGCCTTTGTCCAAGGAGAAGGCATTCGGGTGTTAAACAACGACTATTATGGTGGTGACTTAACAGGAATCGCTCAAAAGCTGCCCTATCTGAAAGAGCTGGGCATTACCATCCTCTATCTGAACCCGATTTTTGAAGCCCATTCCAACCACCGTTACAATACGGCGGATTATCTGAAAGTCGACCCGTCTTTGGGGACGAAGGCGGATTTTATTCAGCTGTGCAAAAAAGCCGGCGAGCTGGGGATCAAGGTGATTTTGGACGGTGTGTTTTCTCACACCGGATCCGACAGCGTATATTTCAATCAGAAAAAAAGATATCCCGCCATCGGGGCTTATAACAGCATGAATTCGGATTATTACAGTTGGTACAAATTCAATGAATGGCCGGACGATTACGTTTCCTGGTGGGGGGTAAAGACCCTGCCTGAGGTGGATGAGGATGACGGCTCCTTCTCCGATTTTATCGCCGGGGACGGCGGAGTGATTCAAACCTGGCTGCGTGCCGGAGCATCGGGCTGGCGGCTGGACGTTGCCGACGAGCTGACAGACGGGCTGTTGGAAAAAATCCGGGACGCCATGAAACAGGTTGACAGAGACGCTTTTTTGTTGGGCGAGGTTTGGGAAAATGCCTCCAACAAGCATAGCTACGGACATTTGCGAAAATTTTTATGGGGCAAGCAGCTGGACAGCGTCATGAATTATCCTTTTTACAATGCAATCGTGGGCTTTTTGAAAGGGGGTAAAGTACACAGCTTTAAGGAAACCGTGATGGACATTTTGGAAACCTATCCGCCTCAGGTGATCAACGCATTGATGAACCACATCGGCACCCACGACACGGAACGGATCCTGACCCTTTTGGCGGGCGAGCCGGAAAACGGCAGGGGCAGAGCATGGCAGGCCGGGCAGAAATTGTCTGATGACCAAAGACAGAAGGGGGTAAAGCTGTTAATTCTGGCATCTCTTTTGCAGTATACGCTCCCGGGAATCCCCTCCTTATACTACGGGGACGAAGCAGGCATGGAAGGTTATCGCGATCCCTTCAACAGAGGTACCTATCCCTGGGGCAGTGAAAACCAAGCGTTGCTTTTGTGGTATCGCCGCTTGGGTAAACTCCGGACATGCCCCCCTCTGGACGGCGGAGAATATATTCCTCTTTACTCAGAAGAGGGCACCCTGTCCTATTTACGAAAAAACGGGGAGGACGAAATGCTGATTGCGGTGAACCGAAATGAATATCCCGTAGAGGTCTGGCTGCTGACCGGCTGGCGGGATGATACCGTGCTCATGGGGGACCCCCCCGTCAACGGGATATTGACGATTCCGCCCTTTGGCTTTTCCGTGATGGGCAGAGGGAAATGGGCAAAGGATATGGCAAACGCGTAAGAAAACTCCTTATGCATTTGCCTTGGAATCTGAATTGACCTACAGATGAACAGGGATGGATTTAATCCAATTGTCATTTGAATAGATAGAATTATAAACACTGCTATATTTTCGGGAGGATGTGGCAGTGTTTTTATTTATTTTTTAAGAATGGCATAATTTAAAAAGGAAAACAAATACTAATCGTTAGATTTCATTACAATGAATTATGGTTCGGGAAATAGGTCAACAGCTTTCATGGAGCGGAAATGAGGGAACTATGAACGAAAGCGAAAAGACGAAGCTGTCACAATCGCTGAAGGCAAATATGGAAACAGTCAAGACAATATACGGGTCTGACAGTACCTTAAAGATGCGGAGCTTTTCCAATCTGGAGAGCGATAAAATCAAATGCGGGATATTTTATATTGAAGGACTGGTCAACAAAGAGTCCATCAGCAAAAATATCATACGGCCAATCATTCAGGCTGAATATTCGGGCGAGAAGGATATTCCCGCACTGCTTAAGGATAAAGTGATTACCTCTGAACATATCCGGGTAGAGCAGGATTTGACAGCACTGATTGAAGCAGTCAATTACGGCGATACGGCTTTGTTTATTGACGGGTTTGCTACAGCCTTTCTCATTGATTCTAAGGATTGGAAGCAAAGACAAATAGAGGAGCCTCAATCAGAAATGACTGTCAGAGGACCAAAGGAGGGGTTTACCGAATGTATTATGGTAAATCTGTCTTTGATTCGTCGGCGCATTATAACGCAGGATTTGAAATATGAATTCAGCGAAATCGGCACACGGACAAAGACAAAAATCTGTATGTGTTACATTGAAGGCGTTGCCAATAAAAACATCCTGGGCGAGCTGAAGGACAGACTCAGTAAAATCAATATGGATGCCGTGCTGGATTCGGGATATATTCAGGAATGCATCAAGGATGCCCCTATGTCTATTTTTAAAACAGTGGGCAGCACGGAAAAGCCTGATATTATTTGCGGTAAATTACTTGAGGGCAGAATTGCGATTGTGGTTGATGGTTCGCCGGAGGTCATTACGGTACCCTATTTGTTTATTGAGGCCTTTCAGACCGGGGAGGATTATTATATTCCTAGTGTTTATGGTTCTATCAACCGGTTTTTGCGAATTGCTTCTTTTTTTCTGACCACGATGATTCCTGCCAATTATATTGCACTGGTAACCTTTCATCAGGAAATGATACCAACACCTCTTGCCATCAGCATTGCGGCTGCTTCTACAGGAACACCCTTTCCCACAATTGTGGAAATGGCGCTCATGCTGATTGTTTTCGAAATCATCCGGGAGGCCATTGTTCGAATGCCCAGCTTTATGGGACAAGCAATCAGTATTGTGGGGGTACTGGTCATCGGACAGGCAACCGTGGAAGCACGATTTATCAGTGCTCCGATTATTATTATTGTTGCATTCACCGCCATTACAGGTCTAATGATCGGGAAAATAAAAAGCACTTCAATTATTTTGCGTATGATATTTATAATTTTGTCCGGGTTTTTGGGTTTTTACGGTATTATATTTGGTTTTATTGTTACATGTATTTATTTACTCCAGCTAAAATCCTTTGGAGTTCCTTTTATCCATGTGGACAACAGCAAAGGTCTTCATGGAGTGACGGATACCATCATCAGGGCTCCCTGGTGGTATTTGAAATTAAGACCTGCCTTTATGGCCATAGACAGAAAAAGAAATGATTTTAAAACTAAAAAAGTCAGAAAATAAAAAAAGCAGAAGGGGGCAGCGGATGATGAGAATAAAAAAATGCTTATTGCTGGTATTCATAATTTCTGATATGTTGATGCTGTCCGGCTGCTGGAATTACAGAGAGCTTTCTGATATGGCTATAATTACAGGCATCGGAATTGACAGGGCTGAAGACGGTGAACTGGATGTTACCTTCGAAATCATTGATTATAAAACCGCATCGGCAATACAGGCAATCAAAACAGAGACCTTTCAGTCAAAAGGGAAAACCCTGTTTGAAGCAACGCGCCATGCAATTAAGTTAACGGGTATGAAGCTATATTGGGCGCATGCCCAGGTGGCTGTAATCAGTGAAG
>MKRK01000065.1:9368-11622 GCA_001896915.1 Clostridiales bacterium 43-6 | reverse complement strand
ACCATGGCGCTGACCATGAACAATCAGTCTTACGAGCTGGCGTTGATGATTCATAACAGTGACAGCAGCGGCGAAATTCCCAAGGTTCATTTGTACCAATTTATCAATGCCATGGGTACGGACGGAAAAGAACCGGTGCTGCCCAGCGTTACTTTAATGGACGATATTGATAAAAAGATTGTCGCCAGTACAGGTTCGGCCGTATTTAAGGGAAGCCGTTTGAGAGGATTTATCAGTAATGAAGAGACCATGTGGTATTTGTTTGTAACCAATGAAATTAAATCAGGGCTTTTGACCATGCATTTGGATCCGAAAAAGCCAAAAGAAACGGTATCCTTTGAAATATTCCGTAGCGAAACGGAGATGAAGCCGGTATTTTCAAATCAATCTGTTTCTATGAGCATCAAAATCAAGCTTCTCGTCAAGCTGAATGAAATTGCCGGCGAGACGAATTATGCCGATGGAAAACAACAAAATGAACTGGAAGACAAAGCGTCAGAACAGCTAAAAGAAAATATTATGGCTTTGATAGAAAAAATGAAAAAGGAATTTGATCTTGATATTTTTGGATTTGGCAATGTTGTTTATCAGGAAAAGCCTCTCTTTTTTGAAAAAGTAAAGTCTAGCTGGGATCAACAGTATCAGAACCTAAAGGTTGAGCTTCAGGTTCAGGTAAAAAATAAATCCACCGGGGTTTTTAATAAAGCAATAGAGGGTGATTGAGTCCATGATACCGTTATTGATGTATTTCTTTGCAATGGTAGTATTTATTTTTGTAGATTACGATATTGTCTTTAAAGTAAAGCAAAAAAAAGTGATTTTTATTTACTGCTTTGTTACTGTCAGTACGCTTTCTGTTTTACTGATGAATCATTACGGAGTTGACATTCCGTCCCCATTTTGCTATATCAAGGATTTTGTCACTTCCATTATTCCGCCGCCGCAAAAATAAGCAGAAATGAGTGATTGTATGAATAGTGAATTGCTGAAAACAAAGCATGGCGTGTCGTTACTTGTAATGTTCTTAATGGGCAGCTCTATTGTCATCGGTACGGCCAGTGATGTCAAACAGGATGCATGGGAAGCAATCATTTTATCGGCGTTGTTTACGGCTCCTGTATTTCTAATGTATTGCAGAATCATGGATAACCACAAGGGAAAAACAATGCTTGAAATTTTGCCGGAGCTGTTTGGGTCCATTGCCGGAAAAGTGATGATCGGGCTTTATGTCCTGTATGCCTTGCATCTTGGCATTCTCGTAGTAAGAAATTTCACTGAATTCATCCAGATTGTGTCCTTGCCTGAGACGCCTATGCGGGTAGTAGCCCTTGTGTTTTCTATTGTTTGCATCTATGCGGTTAAAACAGGAACCTTTGTGTTGAGTCGCTTTGCGGTTTTTACCGTGCCGATTGTGCTTGCGTTTATGATTTTGATGACGCTTTTTTCCATGCCTGATATGCACTTATCAAATCTGAAGCCTTATTTCGCATCCGGATGGATTCCAATGCTCCGAAACACATATGGAGCTTTTTCTTTTCCGTTTGGAGAAACGGTGTTGTTTTTATTTGTGTTTCGTGCCGGAAACGAGTATTTTAAGCTGAAGAGAGTATATTTTTATGCATTGTTCATCGGATGCGGCGCAATCTTAATGGCTACCCTTCGAAATCTCCTGGTTTTGGGAAGCGGTTTGTTTGGAAGCTATCATTTTTCTTCCTATGTAACAGCCGGCTTGATTGACATTGGAGACATCGTACAGAGAATTGAAATACTGCTATCGATTGTGCTCATCTTTACCGGGCTGATTAAGATTTCCATATGCCTTTATGTCGCTGTAGCCGGGTTATCAAAAATATTTAATATTACCGACTATAAAACCATCACAGCACCTGTCGGGATTTTTGCAGCAATATATTCCTATGTGGTTTATGGTAATACCCAGGAGATGTTTTTTTGGGCGGCATATGTTTATCCCTATTATGCCATGCCATTTCAGCTGTTAATTCCACTTGTTATTTGGATCACTTCGGAAATCAAAACGAAAATAGAAAAAAATAAAATGGGAAAAACAGAGAAAATAAGGACTGACGATATTAAGGTGGTTCCGGTGATTACCCAATAAGAAAAAAGGTACAGAGTCAATCCCCTGTACCTTTTGTTATTTCTGTGCGAACACAACCACCAAAAGCATTTTGAACTGCTTTTTGGCAAACAGTGCATGCTGCACCCTGGCGGGCATGACAATCGTCTGTCCCGC
>MKRK01000065.1:7820-9277 GCA_001896915.1 Clostridiales bacterium 43-6 | reverse complement strand
GGGTGATGCTGACGGCTTTCCCCTGGGACAGGGTTCGGCTGACCACCTGACCGCTTTGATAATTTACCAGAGCAGAAAGCTCTGTAGCCTTTGAAAATTCGATGTTTTTAAAATGCTTATCCATAATCAGTGGATGTCAATGGCGGAAACGGGGCAGCTGTCTCTGGCCTCTACTGCTGTGTCCATCACATCTTCGGGTATTTCAGTATCCTTTGCCTGTGCTTTGTCTTCCTCATCCATAAAGAAGATTTCGGGGCATACATCCGGGCATACACCGCATCCGATACAGGTATCCTTGTCTACAAATCCTTTGATAACAATCACTCCTTCTAACATAATAGTATTTCAAAGACTGATTTTATTATACATGATTAGAAAAGAATTACAAGGTTATGATTATAATATCGCAAAGCATAGCTCTCGGTTTTCAAAAACGCAGGGGCCAGGCTTTCGGGGATATACAGCGAGTATGATATCCGTCCGTCATCAAAGACAGCCTCGAGAATATACCCGCTCTTTGATATGCCGTCATGCTCTCTCACGGCACTGATAAGCTGATTGATCTTTTCTTTGTCTGTGATGTTGGCGCAGGGTTCGTTTGACAAGAAATCATAGATTGGTGCATATTGAGAGCTGGAATAAAAGGGGGAAGAGTAATAATAATTGGGATAGAGCTGCACTCCGTTTTGACCGATCAAGTCCGCATTTTTGCCAACATAAACGGATGTAATCTTGTTTGGCGGAGAGCGGTAGCTGATTTTGTTTTTCTCAAGAGTCTGTTTCAGGTTTCGATAATTTTCTTTGATGAGAAGGTAATTGTTGTTATTATAATTGGGAATCACAAACACTGCAATAGCAGGGCTTCGTTTTTCAATATTCACCGCTATCTCTGAATTTACATCCTTTGCATATGCGTTTTTGATTTCGGCAATCTGTTTACCGGTAAGGTTGTAGGAATCATGTTCCACTCCATAAATATCGGTAACAATACAGGAGTTGTTTTCATTAGTTGGCGTATAATTGTTCCGTATCATATAATTGATTCCGTACAATTTTTGATACTCGGACAGGGAGGTTATTTGCTCGGTGTCACGAACTCTGTAATGGCGGTCGATTTTTTGACCGTTTTTCAGATAATAGGTACTTCTCATATTTTTGACATTTGAATACATGGTGGAGTAGCCTGGTTGATCTTCTGAAATTATGGTTTTTCTTGACGGGTTGTAGTTACTTTGAATGGTATCGGACAAAACGCTGTAAACCGTATCAATGGATGTTTTTTCTTTTAAAATAATATCTAAGTTGTTGGTAGTGTTCAGATTAAATGACGAGGATACCACTTGTTCACATCCGATGGAAACAATCTCGTTTCGGTCGGGGATATATTCCCCGTAGCGGAACAAATCAAATTTTACGATAGTAAAAGCACAAAAGAAGATGGCTGTGATAATAGCATA
>MKRK01000065.1:0-7697 GCA_001896915.1 Clostridiales bacterium 43-6 | reverse complement strand
GGTAAATATTTCGCCCAAAATCATACCTGCCACAATGGAGAGAATGGCTTTTGTGATGTATTTCAAATAGGGATATGCATATTGTCGCCCGGCAACCTCGCTTTTGCGTTTCTTGTATAAAAACAGGGAGAGAAAAAAGAAAACCAGAGTGAACACAGCCCAATAGACATGCATCGGCCATCGGCTGTCGGTCATGATCATGGTAGCTTGCAGAATGGGAGAAACGCTGAAATAATCGGAGATATGGGTCGGATAAGAATAACCGAACAGGTTTGTAAAACTAAAATTGTTGAATAAGATCGTGAGCAAAGGGAAGCCGAGACTGATGATCAGCATTGTGCTGATGGTGTCAAACTTTGTTCCCGCATTCACCGCAAAAAAGACGCAGAAGGTATAAGCCGCTATCTCCAGAAGAAGAAAAAATACAAATCCCAAGCCGACTCGATGCATTGTCATATCAAGATAGTTCAGGGCATTGGGGAAAAACCGATAGATTAGGTAGGTAACTGCAAAAATCAAGGCGGTGGGAACCAGCACAAAAAACAGACCGCCGAAATATTTCCCCAAAAACAGCTGTGTTCTTGTGACCGGGAGGGAATGAAACACATCCACGGACTTTTTAGAATGCATATAGCCATAAATTATGGTGGAATAAATGACAATCATAACAATAGATATCACACAAACGGCAATCAGACCCATGATAAAGGAGCCAAAAACCTGAGAGTTGTAAAATGAAGAGCCTACTGTTGAACCATATTTTTTAAATTGTAGTTGATACAATTGATCGTATTTCAGGATGGTCATATAAAAATAGACAGGCAACACAATCGCCATCAGAGCGGTGGCGATCAACGCAATGGGATAGTGCTTTTTCAGGGTCCATAAAAACATCTTCAGAGTACCCTTAGCACAGGATTTTTTCGACGTCATAGCCGGTCACCTCCAGTTCGTAAATGAAGACTTCCTCCAAGGTGGGAGAAATGGCTTCCAGAAACAATGGCTTCATTGCTTGCAGTCCGGCAATGATTTCGTCCCGGTTTCCTCTGACCACCAAATGATACAGCGATCCCTGCTTGGTTAATTTCAGCAGCTCGATCCCTCCGAAATCCACAGTCTCTGACTGGTCTGCAAATGCAATCTGCACCTTGACAATGCTGCTTTTCAGGGTGTCTAAATCACTGTCGAATAAAATGCCGCCTTTATGTAGCAACCCTACACTGTCGCACAAATCCTCCAGCTCCCGCAAATTGTGGGAGGCGATGATGACGGTCATGTTTTTTTCAGAGATGCTTTCTGCCAGCAGCTTTTTGACCACCGTGCGAATGACAGGGTCAAGCCCGTCAAAGGCTTCGTCTAGCAGCAGATAATCGGGATCGCAGGACAGGGCGAGCATCAGCATTGCCTGACGCTGCATGCCCTTTGACATAGATGAAAATTTTGCGTTCAGCCCAATGGGAAACACGGTGGATAAATACTGCAGCCGTTCAAAGCGGAAGCTTTCATAAAACCGTGCATAGAACTTTGCCATTTCCATTACCGTGGATTGGTGGATGTAATAAGGCACATCGGCCAGAAAAAACAGACGTGACTTGACAGAGGGGTTCTCAAACACCTCTTCGCCATCAATGGTGATTTCACCCCTATCGGGAGTATAAACGCCGGACAACAACCGCAGTAAGGTGGATTTTCCCGCCCCGTTGGTTCCTACCAGACCGTAAACCGATCCTTTTTTGATGGACCAAGACATTTCGGTCAGTGCCGTAACATCGGCAAAGGTTTTGGTGACCGATTTCACCTCAATCATATTTCATTCCCCTTTCATATGCTTCGTGAATAATTTGCAGTGATTCCCCCAAGGGCAGCCCTTTTTCAAAGGCATTTACTGCCGCCTTTTTCAGCCTTTCCGAGGTTTCCTTCATCTCAAGAAGCTTTTGGTTTTCAAGCGGTTTGATAAAGGAGCCCTTGCCGGGCAGGGAATAGATGATCTGCTGTTCTTCTAACAGCTGGTATGCCTTTTGCACAGTATTGGGATTGATGGCAAGGGTTACCGCAAGGGAACGAACAGCCGGCAGCTGTTCGTCGGGCGTTAAAACACCCAATATCCGCAGCCGGATGATGCCGTTTACCAGCTGCTCGTATATCGGAACCCGGCTTTGAAAATCCAGCGCAATCATAAGAACCCTCCTCAAAAAAAGATTAACTGTACTACTTGATATAGTACAGTTAATTCCTTGTTCTGTCAAGAACAATTTGTAAAATTATATAAAGATATCGCTGAGAAGCATTAAGCTGATTCCCAAAAACAACCCTGCCAAGCCGATATTTTTGTGCCCGTATTCACCGGCGGAGGGAAGAAGCTCATCAAAGGAGATGCACAGCATGACGCCCACAACAAAAGAAAAAATTGTGCCCATCAAAAACGGGTTTATAAAAGGTCTCAATAAGGAAGCGGCAAGGATAACCCCGAAGGGCTCTGCCACAGCGGCAAAAAATGTATACCGAAACGCTTTGAGGCGGCTGCCTGTTGCATAATAAATCGGCACGGCAATGGCAATGCCCTCAGGGAAATTATGAACAGCAATGGCGAGAGCAATGGTGATGCCCAAAGTGATATTCTGGCTGCCGGCGGCAAACAAGGCGATGCCCTCGGGGAATTTGTGAAGCAAAATAGCAATTAAAGAAACGACACCGGTTTTGTATAGATCGTGGGCGGGCAGGTTTTTTCGGTTTTGTTCTAGCTTGTGATGAATCCAGTTGTCAATGAATTTGGCGAATATCACACCGGTCAGGAGAAAAAGTATCAGCATAAGGATACCGGCTTTTCCGTTTATGGCAATGAAGACAGAAAGCGCATTGGGCAATAAATCAGAAAAACAAACTCCGATCATAATACCTCCCGCAAAGGATAGGGCGAAGGAGATCATCCTGCTGCTTTTGCTGCCGCCAAAAGTGAAAAAACAGCCGAACAGGGTGAAGAACCCTGCCAATACTGAAATGAGAAGTATGAAAAACACATTCTGCATATGTCACCTTCTTTCATACCGATCATCCTGATGATCGGTATAAGATAACTATATGCAGAATGTGTTATTTTTATTTTTTGAGTCCCTTTTCATCCAGCTTTTCCATCAGTGCATAGATTTTTTTGCGGTATAAGAAAAATAAAACTGCAAAAATCAAAATAACGGCAATGATGATGCCGGCGGTAAAAAACCTGCCGCTTGCCAGCTGGTCACCCACCAAAGTACACATCAAAATAGAGGGGGTAATGGCAAGAGAGGTAGTAATCAGATATTTCCGAAGACTGATTTTGGTCATGCCGGCCAAATAGGGCATAATGCCGTTGGGGATGCCGGGTACAATGAAAAGGATAAAAATGATGATTTCCGGGTGTTTGGCGCGGGAGAGAAAGTTACCGTTTTTGTTTTTATCAAAAAAACGTGTTATGATGGGTGTACCGATTTTTTTGGACAGGGTAAACGCAATGGCACCGGCAATATTGATGCCCACCAGACAAATCAGCATGCCGAAAAAAATGCCATAAGTAGCGCCGCCGATGACCCAGATCACAGGGGCGGGAACCACAACCGTTAACAGCTGAAGGGTTTGTAAAAACACCATAACAATAACACCTTGAAACCCGAAGGAGCGCAGCTGTTCTTTAATGGCGTTGCCGTCACCCCCTTGCAGTACAGTCTGAAACACAGGGATGAGGTTCGTAACGGCGGCATAAAGCGAGGGAGCCGCAATCAGAATAAAAAGAATGATGCAGATGAGCTTAATCATCGTCCATTTAGAAGAAATAATTTTTATGGATTTCACCTTCCATCGTATTTGTCGGGTTTAGTATTGTCCGGATGGTTACAATTGCATACTGTTTTTCAAAACATCACAGTTTGGTTGCTGTTATTTTACCCGATTTATATGGATATTACAAGAAAAAATCCCCGAAAAATCAGGGATTTTTTAATATTATTTTCAATAGCCTATACTATTCATTTTGTATAGCTAGCTGTTTTGATTGATATAGCTTATTTTGAGAATATGCTTTTTCAGATGGACCATATCGATGGAATTGGCAATTTTATCGTGAGAGATATCGGCTGCCTTCAGATATGGATTTGTAAGCAGTTTGATTTTTAAAGCGTGTTTTTTTAATAAAACCATATCGATGGCATTGATGAGTCCGTCGCCGTTAATATCACCGTATAAAATGATGGTGTTTTCGCTCCCGTTGTCGCCGTTGATAATCTGGACCCGATACCCTGTCCCGATTGTACCGGAGGTGATCACTGCGTTTTTTTGGTCATAGATTTTGACCGTTCCTGCAGGATTTTTCAAACCGCTGATAAAGTCTGCATAGGCGAGTTTATCAGAAGGCAAGCCCCATAAAAAACCGTTGGAATACCGATAATTGCCCAGGGTCGGATGGGGTATGTACAATTGAGCCGGATAGCCGTTCCAGGGGTTTGTAAATCCGGCGGCGGAGTCTGTGTAATAAACCTTAAAAGAAGAAGATACTTCGTTAAAAACATCCACATCAACAATGGGAGCATTGCCGTTAAAATATACGGCGGAAAGCTTGTTGCAGCCATAAAACCCACGAAGCCCGATTCGTTCTATGGTTTTAGGGAGTGTAACACTTGTAATGGTGTCCTTTTCAATAAATGCACCGTCGCTGATTTCTGACACAGGATAGATGTCTAGCTTTTCCGGAACGGTGACGGTGCTTTCCGTTCCCCAATAATTGAGTATGGTTGCTTTTCCACCGGTTACCGTATATTCGTAATTGCCTGAGCGATACGGTGTTAGTGTAGGAAATGTATAGCTGCCCCAAAGCTTTCTGGTGTAGTCATCCAGCTGTGCGCCGTTTTGATTGATCACCGATGAGGGTGTTGATGTAAGCATCTTGTCTGCCATTGTTCCATAGTACATGTCGGCACTTGAGGGGAACAACAAATCCAGAGGATTCAGACCGGACGAAACCTGACCCGAGCCGTATACCATATCCTTATACATTTGAAAGGAGGGGGAATCCTTGCCCAATAGGCTGCTGTAGTTGTCTTCAAAAAGCTCGTCCTTGTATTGATGCATTTCTTTGCTGTATTCGTTCTGAATAAACAGGATCTTTGCAGCATCGGCCTGAAATGCGCTTGGGATAAAGTCGATAAAATCTATGTTGGAATCTGCACTATATTGTTCAACATTCTGACTTTTCGGAAAGGGAACAATACCGATTTGGTCGCCGAAGTTCGATGGCAGAACCATTTGAAAATATCCGGCACCATGAAGCATTGCAGTTTTTTTATTTGCAAAATCTCTATATGCCTGATCCCATGTATCTGCGGGGAAGCTGAAGGATCCATCCTTCGACCGGTCATAAAAATACTGCATACCGTCCAAAGAACGAGGATCATTGTAATTGGTCTTCAACACATCGTTTGAGTCGATTTTATAAAGCCTTCCGCCGTTGTTGTTGACCAATGCTGTTAATGTGTCTAGGGCGGAGGATGACTCAAATCCATTGCGAGAGGAAGATTTTAATGCAACAGAATATTCCTTTAGCTTATCAAAGGTCCATGTGCCGTTCTGAACAAGGGTGAGGGGATCAACCAGATTATTCCGTTGCAGCATTGTTTTGTTGTAGACGATGACATTGGGGTCACCTCCGCTTCCGACCCAGCTGTATTGAGCGTTGTTGATATTGAAATACTTCCGTGTGTCCTTGTTATACCAAGGCTCTTTCAAAGTAACCCGTGAGGCAGACATGGGAACATTCAGTCTTGCAAAATAATTATTCTTCAAATAACTATTATAATTATAGGAAAAGACCTTCAGGACATGACCAATGGGTCGCCCTGCCGCAAGAGAGGCCGTCACTGCTTGATCGTAGTTGGAGGCAAGACCGGTTTCGTTGATGATGCAAGTGTATTTGTTCTCCACCGTTCTTTTGGCGGTGTTCACTTTCTCATAGATTTTTGTGCCGGGTGCTGCGCCGTTCCATGGATTTTTGATGTTCAATGTGAAGCCCTTGACGGAATCCAAGAACATCTCAAATTGTTTGTCGACAGGTTTTGCTACGGTGGCATTGCTGCTCGCACCTGCTACCGGTGCTGCAAAACTCATTGAGATAACCATGCCGAGAACCAAAAACAGAGAAATTGATTTTTTTTGTTTTAACATCTACAAAATACCCCCAGTAAATTTATAGAAATATTATACAATAGAATCAGTGCGTTTACAAGAATAATTAAAAGTACTCCCTATAAAAAATTAATCAAAAAACTACTTGACAAATCGGAAGAATCAAGTATACTATAAATAGTAATAATTATTATTATTGATTTGAGATGATTATATGAGATACTCTAAGCAAAGAGAATTGATTTTGCAAACAGTAAAGTATAGCAAATCTCATCCGACAGCCGACGATGTTTATCATCTGCTAAAGGCACAAAATCCTGATTTAAGTCTTGGAACGGTGTATCGCAACCTAAACCATCTTGCGTCGCAGGGCGAGATTTACCGAATTGAAGTCATGGGTGACAGCGATCATTATGACGGCAACATGGAGATGCATTTTCATATGAGCTGTAAAGCTTGCAAGCGAGTGATGGATATTCCCCATGATGTGGCACCGGACCTAAAGGAAAAGGCAGAACTGAAAACAGGCTATCAAATCGACTCATATGATATTGCATTCAGTGGTATCTGTGATAAATGCCAGAAATTAAATTAAAGGGAGATGCTTTAAAAATGTCAATCAAACCGGATTTTCTGAAATGTAAGCATTGCGGAAACATTGTAGGAACCATCAAAAATAACGGACCTGCCATTGTTTGCTGCGGTGAACCCATGGCGGAGCTTATCGCCAATACAACGGATGCAGCGCTGGAAAAGCATGTACCTGTTGTGGAAAGAGACGGGACGACGCTGAAGGTAAAGGTCGGAAGCGTGGAACATCCCATGACGGAGGAGCATTTGATCGAATGGATCTGTGTCATGACGGAAACCACAACAATCAGAACAAGACTGGAGCCGGGTATCAAGCCGGAGGCTATATTTTATGGCGTGGAAGGACCCGCAACGGTTTATGAATATTGTAATCTCCACGGTTTGTGGAAAGCGGATGTGGAATAAAATTTTAATATAATGGAGGAAACAAGTATGGAATTTAAAGGAAGCAGAACCGAAGCAAATTTAATGGCGGCATTTGCCGGAGAATCACAGGCCAGAAATAAGTACACTTATTATGCCTCAAAAGCGAGAAAAGAAGGCTATGAACAAATTGCAGAGCTTTTTGAGCTGACTGCAGGCAACGAAAAGGAACACGCAAAAATCTGGTTTAAGCTTTTGCATGAAGGCGAAGTGCCCGATACCATTACCAATTTAACCGATGCGGCAAACGGGGAGCATTATGAATGGACCGAAATGTATGCCGATTTTGCCAAGGTTGCCAAGGAAGAGTGCTTCACCAAAATTGCATTTTTGTTTGAGGAAGTAGCCAAGATCGAAAAAGAGCATGAAGAAAGATACAAAAAGCTTCTTGCCAACGTAAAAGAAGAAAAGGTCTTCTTCAAAGACGGCACTGTCGTGTGGGTTTGCAGAAACTGCGGACACATTCATGTGAGCACAAAGGCCCCGGAACTATGTCCTGTCTGTAGCCACCCGAAATCCTACTTCGAACAAAGAGC
>MKRK01000064.1:34695-36822 GCA_001896915.1 Clostridiales bacterium 43-6 | reverse complement strand
TATTAACACGTAGCTCACAACCGCGTTAAACACCAGGGAAACAAGATATACATACATGGATATTTTCACGTTTTCCACGCTGCGCAGAAGGATGAGATAAACCGTGGTGATACCGGAGAAAATATAAGAAACGCCCACGATGCGCAAATAGACGGAACCCGCGGCAATCACCTCGGGGTTGGTACTGTATATTTTCATAAAAAGCCCAGGAGCAAATACGGATATTCCGGCACACAAAGCAGCAACAAGCAATGCAGGCTGCATGGACAGCCCGAAAATCCGATGAATGGTTTTGGTGTCTCCCTTTCCCCAATACTGGGCGGTCAACACTGTGGCACCGCTGGCAATGCCAAAGATAAACAGCATAAATAAAAACGTAATCTGATTGGCAAGGGAGGAAGCAGCCAAAAAGGTGACAGAGTTTTTGAGCAGCGCAACATCCACCATGTTGATTGCAACATTGATGACATTCTGCAAAATAATCGGCAGCGAAATGAATATCAGCCGTTTATAAAAATCCTTTTCCGATATAAAATGTGTCATAGTAAACTCTCCAAGCCATAATGCTAACAGTATATCATAGAATTGTATGTCCAACAAAGATAATTTTTAAATCTTCATGAAAGGGCAGCATCCGAAATTGTTCCCGAAAATCCAAAACCGCCCCGGTAAACCGGAGCGGTTGGACGCGCATATGATAACCTATATGCTTATGCTTCTTCTTTCATTTTTGCAAAGCACTCACTGCAATAAACCGGACGGTCATCGCGTGGCTTGAAGGGTACCTTTGCTTCACATCCACATGATGCGCACAAAGCAATGTGCATTTCACGTTCAGGTCTGGAAGCATTCTTGCGTGCATCACGGCAACCTTTGCAACGTTGGGGTTCATTTACAAAGCCTTTGGCTTCGTAAAATTCCTGCTCGCCAGCGGTGAATATAAATTCAGCGCCGCAGTCTTTGCAGATTAGGGTTTTGTCGTCGAACATTTTTTTTACCTCGCTTGATTTAGTGATTTGCCCTGATCGGGATTGGACCGACACCTTTGAAAACAACGCTCTACTTAAGCTACTTGGGCATATATGACAAGACGATGCTTGTTATAAATAAAAAATTATCTCAGTTTATGCCTCACGCGCTGCAGTGCATTGTCTACCGATTTCGGTAGGGTGTTAAGGCTGTCGGCTATTTCACTATAGTTTTTGCCGCTAAGATAGTAACGTAAAACTTTACGTTCAAACGGGGACAGAAGTTCATTAATTTTCAGCTCAAAAAGAGCGATATCCTCATTTTCAATCAATAAAGTTTCTGGATTATCTTTTCCATCGAAAAAACAATTGTCTAAATCATTATCGTCTATCGAAACAAGAGAAGCTTTTGGAATTTGTTTTTTACGAAGGCTGGCCTTTACAACGGATAAAATACTTCGGTCGATACAAAGCCAGGCGAATGTACGAAAGCTGGTTCCCAGCTCCTTGTCATAGCTGCGTACCGCAGCCATAAGCCCGATCGTACCCTCCTGTGCCAAATCTTCAGGATCGATGCCTGAACCGTTATAGTGATTGGCCCGTGATTTTACGGTGAAAACATATCTTGCTACCAGTGCAGAGAAAGCATCATTATCCCCACAGCGAGCCCGTTCGGCAAGCTGTTCATCAGATAATTTTAAATTATCTTTTTCTCCGCTTTTCGCCATCTTTACTCCAAAAATGCTGCAAAAGCAACAAAATATATAAAATATAATAACAATAGCACGTGTAAATCATACTATTAAAACAAAAATTTGTCAACACTTTTTTAAAATAAACTTTTAAATTTGATTAGCAATTGATAGGGAATCAATATAAGCGATTTTATATACCTCAAACTCAATATGTTGTAGTAATATAAAAAATATTTATTTATTCAAAAATCATTGTATACATTTTACCTTGCAGATATGACGGCGGTAATGTATAATTTATTGGATTATATAAAAATATCTTCCTGTTTTGATGGGGACATAACCAGATATCGAAAGGTCCGGTGATACTATGAAGCTGCTCATTCTCGACGGTAACTCGATCATCAATCGTGCATTTTACGGTATACGTCTCCTGACAACCAAGGACGGATTCCATACAAACG
>MKRK01000064.1:30816-34685 GCA_001896915.1 Clostridiales bacterium 43-6 | reverse complement strand
GAACATTCTGTTCAAGCTGAAGGATGACACAAAGCCCGATGCGGTTGCCGTCGCTTTTGATTTGAACAAGCCTACCTTTCGTCACTTGGAATATGAAAATTATAAAGCCGGCAGAAAAGGCATGCCGGAAGAGCTGGCGATGCAAATGCCGGTATTGAAAGAGCTTTTGACATATCTTGGTGTTCCTGTACTGGAAAAAGAGGGCTATGAAGCCGATGATATTCTCGGCACTGTCGCTGAGCAGGCGAAGGCGCAACGCATCGAATGCGTGATTGCCACCGGGGACAGGGATTCCTTACAGCTGGTGGGAGACGGCGTCACCGTTTATCTGGCGTCCACCAAAATGGGACGACCGGAGATCACAGTATATGATGAGGCAAAAATCCAAGAGGAATATCGTGTCAGTCCCGCTGAGCTGATTGATGTAAAGGCGCTGATGGGGGATGCCAGTGATAAAATTCCCGGTGTGGCAGGCATCGGCAGCAAAACAGCGCTGGATCTGATTGAAAAATATCATTCCATAGACCATATATATGAGAACATCGATACGCTTGCCATTAAGGACAGTGTGAAAAACAAGCTGGTTACGGGAAAAGACAGTGCATATCTCAGCAAAAAGCTGGGGACGATTTATACGGCGGTTCCGCTGGAGACAGAGATTTCTGTACTGGGGAACAACAGAGAAGATGAGGAAGGACTTTTTCGGCTGCTGACCAGACTTGAGTTTTTCAAGATGATTGAAAAGCTGGGTCTGAACGGCGAAGCCATCAGCCTCTTTACAATGATGCCCGAAGAAAAGACGGTCATGATTGAACAGGACATCCACAAAGCCATTGCCGCAATCCAAAAAGCGGGACAAGCGGATATTCTTTGTGAATATGAAGCAGGGAACATCAAAGCGGCATCTTTTGTCTCTGACGGGATCCAGTATCTGATCACCTCTGGGGTGACGAAACTGTTCACCGCCGGTGTATTTCGCACGGACGATGCCAAAAAGCTGTACACAGCCTTGGCGCAGGACGGTATCCTGCCCGAAATTACTTTTGACGCTTCTTTGGCGGGTTATTTATTGCACCCTGACCAGAATGATTACTCCGTAGAGCGTTTGGCTGCTTTCTATCATATTCCGCCGGGCAGTGTTACAGAACAGGAATATAGCGATTTGCTGCAAAAAGCAAAATATTTTTCGTCTCTATGCGACAGGATAACGGACGAAATCGAGAAGAATCATCAGACAAGCTTGTTAAAAGAAATCGAGCTTCCCCTTGCGAAGGTGCTGTTTAGCATGGAGCAGGCAGGCTTTCAGGTGGACAAGGAAGGGATTACAAAGTTTGGGGATACCCTGTCGGTCCGTATCCAAGAAATCGAACAAGAGATTTATGGAATCATCGGATATCAATTTAATCTGAACTCACCCAAGCAGCTGGGAGAGGCCCTGTTTGTCAAGCTGGGGCTGCCCCACGGGAAAAAGACAAAAACGGGATATTCCACCGGGGTGGAGGTTCTCGAAAGCCTGAAATATGACTCTGAGGCAGTGATGCTGATTTTGGAATACCGAACCCTTGCCAAGCTGAAATCCACCTATTGTGACGGATTGCTGAAGGTCATCGGCCCGGACGGCAGGATCCATACCACCTTCCGGCAAACCGAAGCCAGAACCGGAAGAATCAGCTCCACCGAACCGAATTTGCAGAACATTCCTGTCCGCCAGGACTTGGGCAGAGAGCTGCGTAAATTTTTTGTGGCGGGGGAGGGAAACGTGCTTTGCGATGCGGATTATTCCCAGATTGAGCTGCGTGTGCTGGCTCATATCGCAGACGACAAGGCAATGATTGAAGCCTTCAACCAGAACACAGATATCCACACATTGACGGCGTCACAGGTGTTCAATGTGCCGGTAGAAAGGATGACTTCGCTGCTTCGCAGCCGTGCTAAAGCCGTGAATTTCGGCATTGTGTATGGAATCAGCGCCTTTTCCCTGTCCAAGGATATCGGCGTCACAAGAAGCGAAGCAGACGAATACATTCATAAATATTTTGAAACCTATCGCTCTGTCAAAGAGTATATGGACAATTGCATTCAAGCAGCAAAAGAAACGGGGTATGTAACAACAATATTCGGTCGCAGAAGGTATTTGCCCGAGCTGTCCTCCTCCAATTTCAATCTACGAAGCTTTGGGGAGCGGGTGGCAAGGAATATGCCCATTCAGGGAACAGCAGCGGATATCATCAAAATCGCCATGGTCAAGGTTTTTGAACGGCTGAAAGCCGAAGGACTGCGGGCAAGGTTGATTTTGCAGGTGCACGATGAGCTGATTGTGGAGGCACCGGAAGAAGAGAGAGAAAAAGCAGAGAGAATTTTAAAGGAAGAAATGGAGAATGCCGCCCGGCTTTCCGTGAAAATGTCTGCGGAAGTGAAAACCGGGAAAACATGGTATGAGGCAAAATGATTTTCTAAAGGGGTACCGTAGTTTTGTAGAGATTAGAAAAAAAGAAGGAAACATTCCGCTTGCCAAAGGAAAGGTATGGACAACAGTATGAAGATTTTATTTGTTTGCACCGGAAACACCTGCAGAAGCCCAATGGCGGAAGCCATCGCAAAAAAACTTGTCAAGGATCAGTCACTTTTGGATTATAGCATTGAAAGCGCCGGAGTGGCAGCGTTTGAAGGACAGCCCGCAGCAAGAAATGCTATTGAAGCAATGAAGGAGCTGGGCATTGATATATCCGGCCATACCGCAAAATGTATGGTGGATACCGTGACTGTGGATACGGACTATTTTGTTCCCATGACTGCAGAGCAGAAGCTTGTTTTGTTGTCTTTGGGAATTGCAGAAGAAAAAATACTGGATTTTGACAGACCCATTCCCGATCCATATGGCGGAAGCCGGGAAACCTATCGTGCATGCAGAGATATATTGATGGAAGAAATCAAGAAAATAGTTGATAAAATCGAAGGCTGAAAGTTTGCGGTGGTTCCCGGACTGTGTGCAAAATCACCCTACTTTAGCTTTATTTCGGGGATAAGGCCCCTTGAAAGGAAACGATAATCAGAATGATAAAAATAATGCAAATGACTGCCTTTGATGTTGTGGAGGTAGCCAAGCTGGAGCAGGCATGCTTTTCTTCCCCATGGAGTGAGCAGAGCCTTTTATATGCGGTGAACAATGCCAATGCGTCTTATTATGTAGCGAAGGAAAATAAAAAGATTGTCGGGTATGGCGGATTGAATTATGTTATCGATCAAGGATACATAGGCAATATTGCGGTTGACAAGGACTATCGCAGAATGGGTGTGGGCTTATCAATTTTAAAAAGTCTCATCAGCTTTGCAGAGGAAAAAAAGCTGGTTTCCTTGTCTCTTGAGGTGAGAAAATCCAACAAGGCTGCGATTTTGATGTATGAAAAATGCGGCTTCGAATATGCCGGGATGCGAAAGGATTTTTATATCTGGCCCACAGAAGACGCAATTATTATGACAAAGGCCTTTTCGAAAGAAGGCGAATAATATGATTATTTTAGCGGTGGAATCCTCCTGCGACGAAACTGCGGTTGCGCTCACCGAAGGAAGAAGGGTGCTGTCCTCTGTTGTGGCGTCTCAGGTTGACGAACATATTCTGTATGGCGGAGTGGTGCCTGAGATCGCTTCCAGAAGACACATTGAAGCAATTTCCACACTGGTGGAACAAGCGCTTGCAAAAGCCGATGTTTCCATCGGGGAAATCGATGCGGTGGCGGTGACCTATGCGCCCGGTCTCATCGGAGCGTTGCTGGTCGGTGTGAATTATGCCAAGGGACTTGCTTTTCGGCTGCATAAGCCGCTGGTTCCCGTTCATCACTTGCGCTCCCATATTGCGTCGAATTACATTA
>MKRK01000064.1:28425-30799 GCA_001896915.1 Clostridiales bacterium 43-6 | reverse complement strand
TACACAGAGTTTGAAATCCTGGGCAGAACAAGGGACGATGCAGCCGGCGAATGCTTCGACAAAACCGCCCGTGCTATGGGGCTTCCGTATCCCGGCGGAATCCATCTGGATCGCCTGGCGGACAGCGGAGACCCGTTTCGATATAAGCTTCCGCGCCCCAGCGTGGAGGGCAGTGAATATGATTTCTCTTTTTCCGGGCTGAAAACCGCAGTGATCAATCAGCTGCACAAAGCCGCCCAAAAAGGGGAGGAGCTTCACAAGCCAAGCCTTGCCGCAGGGGTAAGAATGGCAGTCAGTGATCTGCTGATCGCCAATACATTAAAATGTGCGGATGCACATGGGTATCAAAAAATCGTATTGGCTGGCGGTGTCGCCGCCAACAGTGAATTGAGGCGGAGAATGACAGAGGAATGCCGGCAAAGGGGCATTTTGCTGTATCTGCCCAGCCTGTCGTTGTGCGGTGACAATGCCGCTATGGTTGGTGTGCAGGGTCACTATGAATATATGGCCGGCACGTTTGGTGATGAGAGCCTGAACGCATACGCCACAATGCCAATTAATTCAACAAAATTATAAAAATTAATACTTGAATTTATAATATTCTTATAGTATAATGGCTCTTAATCATTTAAAATTGAAAGGGATGATAGATATGACAACAAATAAGACAGTTTTAAGCTGGATAGAGGAAATGAAAGCTCTTGTGAAGCCGGCGAACGTAGTATTTATTGACGGAAGCGAGGCGCAGCTGGATGCACTTCGCAAGGAGGCACTTTCTACAGGAGAAATACTGAAGCTGAATGAAGAAAAGCTTCCGGGATGCTATATTCACAGAACAGCAGTTAACGATGTTGCACGTGTTGAGCACCGCACATTTATTTGTACACAGAATGAAGAGGATGCAGGTCCGACCAATAATTGGATGGCACCCGATGATGCATATAAAATGCTTTATGACATTGCACGGGGCAGCTATGAAGGCCGTACCATGTATGTAATCCCTTATTCCATGGGTCCTGTGGGTTCTCCGTTTTCCAAAATAGGCGTTGAGTTGACCGACTCTATCTACGTTGTGCTGAACATGAACATCATGACCCGCATCGGTCAAAGCGTGTTTGACACACTCGGCGACTCCAATGACTGGGTTCGCGGACTCCACTGCAAATGCGAAATTGACGAAGAGAAGAGATATATCTGTCACTTCCCTGAGGACTATACCATCATTTCCGTGAACTCCGGTTACGGCGGAAACGTACTGCTCGGCAAAAAATGCTTCGCACTCCGTATTGCTTCCTTTTTGGGCAAAAACGAGGGCTGGATGGCAGAGCATATGCTCATCTTAGGTCTTGAAAACCCCCAGGGCGAAGTCAAATACATCGCGGCTGCTTTCCCGTCAGCCTGCGGAAAAACAAACCTCGCTATGCTCATTCCGCCGGAGCATTATCTGAAAAAGGGCTATAAAGTCTGGTGTGTCGGCGACGATATCGCTTGGATGAGAAAAGGTCCTGACGGAAGACTCTGGGCCGTGAACCCGGAAAACGGTTTCTTCGGTGTTGCACCCGGGACCAGCGTAAAATCAAACCCCAATGCGCTTGAGTCCACCAAAAAGGACACGATTTTTACAAATGTTGTTCATAACCTTGAAGATAACACCGTTTGGTGGGAAGGTCTTGACAAGAACCCGCCCTCAAATGCACTGAACTGGAAAGGCGAGAAATGGGACAGCGAGTCCGGCACACCCGGTGCACATCCCAACAGCCGTTTCACAGCACCGGCAAAGAACTGCCCCTGCATCAGCAGCGAGTTTGAAAACGGCGCTGGCGTTCCGATTTCTGCCATCGTATTTGGCGGCCGCCGTGCCAAAACAGCTCCTCTGGTTTATCAGGCAAAGGATTGGCAGAACGGCGTATTCGTCGGCTCCATCATGGCTTCCGAAACAACAGCAGCTGCAATCGGCGCTGTGGGCGTTGTCCGCCGTGACCCGATGGCTATGCTTCCCTTCTGCGGCTACCACATGGGTGATTATTTTACCCACTGGCTCGACATGGGCAAAGAATTGGGCGACAAAGCACCGGCCATCTTCAACACCAACTGGTTCAGACTTGACGACAACGGCAAGTTCATCTGGCCGGGATTCGGCGATAACATGCGTGTTCTCAACTGGATCATTGACCGTTGTGAAGGAAAGGTAGACGCGAAGGAAACCCCCATCGGCTTTGTTCCCTTCACAGACGATATCGACTTAGAGGAGCTGGACTTTTCCCGTGAGCAGCTGGAAAGCATCTTAGAGGTCGATCCTGCGCTCTGGACATCGGAAGCAGACGGCATTGAAGAATTCTACGGCAAATTCGGCGATAGATTACCGAAGGAACTG
>MKRK01000064.1:24872-28414 GCA_001896915.1 Clostridiales bacterium 43-6 | reverse complement strand
ACATAAAATTAGAACAACCTATCGTATCCGACGGATATGATAGGTTGTTTTTTATTGTTCATAGAATCTGTTTTACAACAAACGTAATGTGGTGGTTGAAATTATAGCCGGCCCATTTGGAAAGACTGATGCCGTCTGAGGTGTTCTGCATTGCCATATCAAAAAAAGCACCGTCCCCCCAGGAATAATTCTTACCGTTATAATCCGAATTACTGATCAGAAGCTGACAGCAGGCAGAAACATCATTGTCTGCATCGTTTTGTTTAATAGACTTTCCCTTAATAAAAAGGTAGGTTTCAGGGGTGGTGTATTTAATTCTGAAATTCGGGATTGTGCCCACGGTGTATTCCATTTCCTCCAGATTGGAGGGACCGTGGTCGGAATAAACGTAATGAAATCCATATCGTTTGGAAAGCCTTTGTGCAAGGTGATGAATTTTGTTTTCGTTGCGTGTGTATCGGTAAATTCGATCGCATTCCAGATGAATGAGTTCCTTGGGGAAAGAGCAGCTGGAGACAATGACAGAGCGATAATCAGCAATATTTTCAATGTCAACCATAGCCGCTTTGAGAAAAGAGCTTCTGGCCAGATAATCATCCGTGTAGGCATATCGCAGATCCAAAATCAAATCTGTAGTGTTCGGATCAATGATATTGTTTTTGCACAGGTCGGACAGATAGGATTCAATCAGCCCGAACTCGTTGTTTTGTATTTTAACAGCAATCCCGTTTTTGTTCAAAATACGGGATTTTTTGATATCCACGAGATTGGAGAGGTCAAATACAGGGATTTTGTTGGGATTGCTGATTTGTGTAAAATTTTCGTAGTACGTATCAAAGGTTTCTTTCAGATTATCCTCATACCATTCGGGTTTCAAATAAAAATAAAAGGGATGCTCGTTCCACGCATTTTGGAAGCAATCATTGATGTTTTTCTGGGTATCGCAGGTATAAGGGACTTCTATCAATGGCACAACGTGCTTTTTGATGTCATCACTGAGATTTTTCAAAGCCTCCTGCTTGCCGTCTTTCCAACGCAAAATCGGGACATATTTGTTTGGCATATTGGTTCCTCCACAGCTGAATTATATTGTTAAATCGATGAAGAATCACAGCTATCCTAAAATATCTCATAATGTGACTTTTATCCATTATAGAGGATGAAGAATTGAATGTCAAGTTCAGGAATATCAATATGCCAGAAGAGCTGTTTTTTGAGTCAAACGATAGGCAGCGGAGGCTTCCTTTTGCGCTGTGATACGGATGGCATTTACATTGACAATGTTTTTGACCAGCAGATTGACAATCTCCCCGTCCAGTGCTGTAGAGACCATATTTCTCAATACCTGCAGCGCCTGATCCATCTCCATTCCCCTTCGGTAGGGCCGGTCCTCTGTGATCGCAACAAACACATCCACAACAGCCATAATTCTGGATCCGACGGATAAATCCCTTGCCGATAAATGAAAGGGATAACCCTTTCCGTCCAGCCGCTCATGATGAAAAGCACCCCACTCCCGAATGGTGTTAAAATCCTGCACTTTAAGAAGAATTTTATTGGTATAGTAGGTATGGGTCTTTACTATGTTGTATTCTTCCTTGTTTAAGCTGGACGGTTTTTCAAGAATTTCGGTGGGAACAGCCAGCTTGCCCAAATCATGAATAAGACCGGCGGTTTTCATCAGATCCGAATCCCGTTGGGAAAAGCCCGTCAGCTGTGCCAGCGCCTGAGCGCTGTGTGCCACTCCGGCAGAATGAGTGGCGGTAAAGGGGCTTCTGAAATCTATGATGGTGCTGTATAACTTGGTTACATCATGAAACTCTTTTTCGTTGATGGAATAAACTTCTCTTTCAAAAAGGCCGTGAAAGGGGAGTGAGGAGAAAACAGTAATGCTGTCTAGCCAGAAATATTCCTTCTTGGAAACATTGAGAAAAGCGTCCACCAGCTCGGGAACAAACTGTGTCCCTTTTGTTTCAAGAATACTGTTTCGGATATCCTCGGCCTGCATCAGAATGCTTCTGTCATTTTTCATAAGCACAGATATTCTGTCGGCGATATGGAGCACATGACTGCTGTAGGGGATGGTTTCACCGCCATAACCGTTGCAACGGCCGTAATTCCACATGGTATGATGATACCGGACGATTTTGGCAATGTCGCTGAAAGATTTATAAGTGTTCAGCAGCAGATAACCCTTTTCACAGTGTCCTTGCTTATCTTCATAATAATCAAATTTCAGCGTGCTGAGCCGGTCGGTCAGCGATGTGATACCGATGTCGTGCAGAGCGGCAGCATAAACAAGCTCTATTTGGGCGTCATGAGAGTAACCCAGCTCAAGGCTCAAATAATAAGCGATACAGGCAACCTGCTTATGATGATTGGCAACAAGGGGACTGATCAAATCAACAGCTTCGGACAAAGACATTAGTAAATCGGATTTCAAGATGTTAATAAACATGATTGGTATTCCTTTTCCTTTATTCTGTTATATTCAGGTAGATGATTTTGGAGATAAACGGTGGCCAACCTACGGATTTCTTCCTGTTCCATGTTAATTCGACTTTAACATAAGTTTAAAATAATGTCAATATATTATAGCTGTATGGGTGTATGTCCGGAAGGAATATACATACACTATAGTAAAATAAGCATCGGGAGGAAATCATGGAAGAGCTATTTGTGGAAACTGAAAAAGGCAAGCTGCCGATTGATGAAAAAATCGTCAAAAAATATACGTTAAAACAGGGTTTGTCCACACCCTTTACAGGCAAAAAAATCGTGAATCAAAAGGGACAGGCAGTCATTGAAAAACCGGCAAGGGAGCAGGTTACCTTAGACGACGGTGGATTGGATGATGGTGTCAATCTGTCCACATCGGAAATCCTCGATTTAATTGAGGGCACAGACTCTTACACATAAAAAAACAGACAGTATCGAACGATACTGTCTGTTTTTTCGTTAACGATACACCCGCTCCACAGAACTGTCTACGAATAAAGGGTTGACTTCAAATCGTACAGGGTCACCCACGATACAGTCAATATCGGTGACATCCAGAATGATATTCGTCGTGTTGAGTCTTCCGATGATCCTTGCGTTCTTTCCGTTTATCGTTGCAAAATTGCCTTTTTTCGAAAAATAGGACAGAGTGTCTTTTGCAATGTTCCGCAGCTTGCTGTTCAGACTGAAGGTATCATGGATTTTGCTTAAAAACACGCCATCCGTAGTGCCAAGCTGTAACACTGCGATTTTCGTCTCCTGCTTGGTTTTGTAGGTGTTGCCATATCCAACATTATGTCCCGCAGGCAGGGTTCTGATTTCATCAATGTCGCTTTCCAGATAACCGCATTTTTTAAGTCCCCATCGGTTCTCCATGGCCAGTCTGCCGATGAGTGCCGATCCACAGCGGCAGCCCGAGTAATGGGTATCGGGGAACCGAAGCGCCGCACTGCTGTTGGCAAGATGCACAAAGGGGATTTCGATGCCTGCTTGCTTCAGCCCCTCTAAAACCCCTGCGAAACGCTCATGCTGGATTTTTACCA
>MKRK01000064.1:15458-24825 GCA_001896915.1 Clostridiales bacterium 43-6 | reverse complement strand
CTCAATGTTTTCGGCGGCGTGAATGGTTTCAATGATCGTTTCTGTTTCATCGGGCAAAAAGCCGAACCGCCCGAACCCTGTGTCAATTTTGATGTGGGCTTTTGCCTGTTTGCCCGCTTCTTTGGCTGCCGTGTTTAACAGCTGTGCAGCTTCCCGGGAATCCACCGTTGCGGTAATCGAGCATGCTACGATTTCTTTTACCCTTTCCGGATAATAGCAGGGAGAAAGAAGCAATAGTTCAGCGTCGGGAAACCGCTCGCAAAGCCCTTTTGCCTCGTCCGTCCTTGCCACAGCAAACAGCTTCACTCCCAGCTCGGTGAACAGCTCTGCCAAGGCGATATCCCCCAGACCGTAACCGTTCGCCTTCAGAACGGGAATGACGGGGCTGTCAGCGACTTCGCTGACCTTTTTAAAGTTATATATCAGGTTTTCTTTTTCAACAATCAGTCTGCTCATCTGATTCACCATTTTTTGCCGGCTTTTAATTGAAACAAGAACTTTCTTGTTTTGCCCAGCATGGGTTTTGCCTTGTTGACTGCAAAATAAACAAGAGGATTGAAAATGAGATCCAGCTCCCCGATAAATTCGGTGAATTCGCCCCCGAAGCCTTTTTTAAACCGATACAGTCCATACAGCGGATTGCTCTCGTCAAGGTCGCCGGAAACCCCTCTGAAATCATACACCGCGGCACGGCTTTCGATTGCCCAACGGATCATTTCCCACTGTAAAAGATAGTTGGGCATAACGTTGCGGTAAGCGTTGGAGGATGCGCCGTATAAATACCAGACCTTGTCGCAAAAGCGGATGGCCAGTGTGCCGGCGACGGGCTTGTCCTCGAAAAAAGCCATATAGAGCCTTACATTGTCTCCAAAGGATTGGAGCATTTTTTCAAAATATACTTTCGGACGGGTAACGAAATTGTCTCTCGTACCCGTCTCCACCATGATACGGGTGAAATCATCCAGCATTTCCGGTCCGCAGATTTTGACGGTCACACCTTTTCTTCTGGCGAGGTTGATATTATAGCGGGTTTTGGAATGAAACATCGCCAAAACCTCTTCTTCTGTTTTATCCTTGATCTCCAGCCGAAACACAAAACGGGGCTGAATGCCTTCAAAATTCTTACCCTTACTTTTTTGGGTAAATCCGATTTTTTGTGCAATTGCTAAAAATTTTTCATCTGCTGTTTTTATGTCCGGGTCGATTTTCAGTTCATATGCTCTGTGTTTTTTGGCAAGAGCCTTCGCTCCTTCCATCAGATCCAAGATGGTTGCTTCGTCATGCATGTCGCAGACAGGACCGCGGGGAGCATACATAATGGAAGAAGGAATGCCGGGAACCTTGCGGATCAAAACCGCCATGGCACCCTTGATTTTTCCGCCCTTATCCCTTGAAACAACACATTCCCGTTTCCATTCACTTTTCACGGGCCCCCACATTTTTGACTGCATAAAATGCCCTTTGGAGCTTTCGTCAATGAAGCGTTCAAACTCTTCAAAATTGTCCTTCAGTATTTCCATTTCCACTCTCCGAAGTATCATATTTTAACTTTATCATTATATCCTCAAAATACCTTAAAAACAAGTATTATATGGTAACAAATTTAAACCTTGTAATATTATGAAAATTTGGTATAATAAATTTTTAGAATAGAATATTAGGGAGAATTACAGTTTAAAATGAATGAGAGAAAAGATGTAAGAAACATTGCGATTATCGCACACGTTGACCACGGCAAAACAACCCTGGTGGACGAACTGTTAAAACAGAGCGGGACTTTCCGCACAAATGAGCAAACCCTGGAAAGAATGATGGACAGCAACGATCTCGAACGAGAGCGCGGCATCACGATTTTAGCGAAAAACACCAGTGTATATTACAATGATGTTAAAATCAATATCGTGGATACACCGGGCCATGCTGATTTCGGCGGCGAGGTGGAACGGATCCTTCTGATGGTGGATGCGGTGCTTTTGTTGGTGGATGCCTTTGAGGGCTGCATGCCCCAAACCAGATTTGTTCTGATGAAGGCGCTGTCATTACACAAAAAGCCCATTGTGGTGGTCAACAAAATCGACCGCCCAGGTGCAAGACCCCACGAAGTCATCGACGAAGTTCTGGATTTGTTCATCGAGCTGGGAGCAGACGAGGAGCAATTGGATTTCCCGGTGATTTATGCCTCAGGAAGAGACGGGTATGCATCTCTTGATCCCAACGAAAAAAGCGATGACTTAAAACCCCTCTTTGAAGAAATTATCAAAGAAGTACCCACACCCAAGGGCGACATCGACGGGCCTCTGCAGATTTTATTTTCCAATATCGATTACGATGAATATGTGGGAAGAATCGGCGTCGGCAGAGTGGAACGGGGATCTGTGAAGGTGAACCAAAACGTTACCCTGTGCAAAGTTGACGGAAGCCGCCAGAATGTTAAAATATCAAGACTGTATCAGTTTGAAGGCTTAAAAAGAACGGAAACCGAAAGTGCCGCATTGGGTGATATCATTGCCGTTGCCGGCATCGCCGATATCAATATAGGCGAAACTGCCTGTTCGGTTGACTGTGTGGAGCCCCTTGAATTTATCAAAATCGATGAGCCGACCATTTCCATGAATTTTCAGGTCAACAATTCTCCCTTTGCCGGCAAAGAGGGTAAATTTGTTACTTCAAGAAATCTCAGAGAACGCCTTTTCAAAGAGGTGGAAACCAACGTCAGCATGCGGGTGGAGGAAACCGAAACCGCCGATACTTTCCGGGTGTCCGGCAGAGGAGAACTGCATCTGTCCATTCTCATTGAGACCATGCGTCGTCAGGGGTATGAGTTTATGGTTTCCCGTCCGAAGGTTATTTATAAGCATGTGGAAGGGGAGCTGCTGGAACCCATTGAGCTGCTCATGATCGAAGTGCCCGAAAACTACGTGGGCGCTGTCATGGAAAAGCTGGGCGGACGAAAAGCGGAGCTCTTGAATATGGGCACCCGTGACACAGGCATCACCCATCTGGAGTTTAAAATCCCCGCCAGAGGGCTTATGAGCTACCGCTCGGAGTTTTTAACCGATACCAACGGTTACGGCATTATGAATCATGTATTCAGCGGCTATGAGCCCTTCAAGGGCGAAATACCGGGACGTCAGAGAGGGTCTATCATTGTTCATGAAACCGGCGAAACCTCCAGCTATGGGCTGTTCAACACCCAGGACCGTGGCAGGCTGTTCATCGGTGCCGGTGTGCCGGTGTATGAAGGCATGGTTGTGGGTGAAAACGCAAAGAACGAAGACATGATTTGTAATGTGTGCAAGAAAAAGCACGTAACCAATATGCGTGCCTCAGGCTCTGACGATGCCTTAAAGCTTGTCACACCCACGAACCTTAGTCTGGAGCAATCCCTCGAATTTATCAGCGACGACGAATTGGTGGAGGTCACACCGAAATCCATCCGTATTCGGAAGACCATCCTGTCAAAGGAACAGAGATTAAAGCAATCAAAGAAATAAGACATATAGATTGAAAAAGAGGACATAACATGGTGATAGATTTTCATACCCATGCGTTTCCCGATGCAATCGCTTCGCGCGCCATTGAAACCTTAATGGAAATATCGGGCAGCATCACGCCCAATACCGACGGCACGGTGGGTTCGCTGATTGATGTCATGGACCAAAACGGCGTTGACAAATCTGTGTTGTTGAACATAGCCACAAACATAAAGCAGATGAAAAAGGTCAATGATTTTGCCGCCGCTGTGAACGGCGGAAGGATTGTTTCCTTCGGCTCTGTTCATCCCGATGCGCCGGACGCCATTGAAGAGCTATACAGAATCAAAGAGCTGGGGCTGAAGGGAATCAAGCTTCACCCCGACTACCAAAGCTTTTTTGTGGATGAAGAACGGCTCCTCCCGCTGTATGAGACCATCGGGAAGCTTTCTCTCATCACCGTGTTTCATTCCGGTGTGGATATCGGATATTACGACCCCGTCCATTGCTCGCCGGAGCGGCTGAGCAGGGTATTGCCGGCCTTTTCGGGTGCCCCTGTGGTTGCCGCCCATTTCGGCGGTTATATGCAGTGGTATGATGTGGAACAATATCTGGTGGGCAAGAATGTGTATTTTGACACCGGTTATGCCTATTCCAGAATGCCCAATGATCATGGAAAGAGAATTGTCAAAAACCACGGTGCCGATAAAATCCTGTTTGGCAGCGATATGCCATGGAGCAATGTGAAAAACGAGCTGGTGTTCATCAAAGCCATGCATCTGGAGCAAGACGAGGAAAATCTCATCCTCGGCAGAAACGCACAGAGACTTTTGGAGTTATAATGCAGGGTTTTGACAAAATTCACTTCTTACTAACATAAACTATAAATATAATTAAATAAGGTTTTATTAATCATAAATATAAATATGCATTTTTTATTGATAAAAACCGTTTATTCGGATCATTTTTGTGTTATTGGGATAACAATCCGTTTATAATAGGTTTTGATTCACCATTAAGCCGTAAATTATATAACAGAAATGATACGGATTTTCAATGAAGTTCATAATTAACCCGACAAAACTGCAAAAAATGATTTGTTTTTCTTATTTTTATTGCAAACAGTAAACATAATGAAATGATAAAATTTCTGTTAATGAAATGAGGCTCTGAATGAATACAACCATTAACAACTTAAATATCAATTACATCTCCCAAGGGGAAGGGCCCGATATTCTCTTTTTACACGGTTGGGGTTCCTCTCATGTGATGTTTACCCGCATCATCAAGGAATTTTCCGGTTCCTTTCGCTGTATTGCCCCGGATTTGCCCGGCTGCGGTGACAGCGACGAACCCAAGGAGCCGTTTGATATTGATCAATACTCTGATTTTGTTCTTGAGTTTATCAAACAACAAAACATCAAAAACCCCATTTTAATGGGTCATTCCCACGGAGGAAGGATTATTATCAATCTGTTGGGAAGCGGCAAGCTGACTGCCCCCAAGGCGGTTTTGTTCGGCAGTGCCGGGATCAAGCCCAAAAGAAGCTTGCAATCAAAAATTCGTCTGTATACCTTTAAGACGATAAAGTTTATATTAACGCTTCCTGTGTTAAATAAGTTTACGAAGAATGTCCTCGAAAATGCAAGGAATTATTTCGGCTCTGCCGATTATAAATCCGCCACACCTGTGATGCGACAGACTCTTGTGAACCTTGTCAATATGGATTTGTCAGATAAATTGTCAAATATAAAAGCGTCTACTCTGCTGATTTGGGGAGAAAACGACACCGCTACCCCCCTTTCCAATGGGAAAGTTATGGAGCGGGAAATTCCCGACGCCGGTCTGTGCGTGATCAAAAACGCCGGTCATTTTGCAATGATTGAAGCGCCGGGACAGGTGAACGAAATTCTTAAAGTCTTTTTGAAGGGAGTGGAAAAGAAATGATCTGGCTGATATTATCTGCGGCGGCAATGCTGGTTACTCTGCTGTTCACCATGACGAAGCAGCTGCATCTGTTGCAGCTCAATTCCTATTTCAACAAACGGTTTCTGGAGTATCTTTTTACAGCGGATTATAAAAACGCCGTTTTGGCGCTGGCTGTCTTTTCCGTGTCCCTTGTTTTGATTTTTGTCAGTCCCTTGGGACTGTTCATTTTGGTAACTGTCACAGGAATATTCCGCATTCTTTCCACCATCCGGCACATGAAAAAAGCGAAAAAGAAAATATCCTATACCGCCCGGATCAAAAGAATGTACGGGACGGCACTAACGCTGTCAGCTTTGTCTCTGACAGCGGCGAAGCTGTTTTTGTATGATGATTTACAACTGATGCTGTACTGTTTTGCAGTCAGCCTCGCTTTGATTGCGTCGCCCTTTTTCACCATGGCAATCAACCTCATCAATACGCCCGTCGAAAAGGCGATCGCGCAGTATTATATCAGCGACGCCAAAAAAATATTAAGAAGCATGCCGGGCATGAAGGTCATCGGCATCACAGGAAGCTACGGCAAAACCAGCACGAAATACATTCTGGGCAGACTGCTCTTAGAAAAATACAATGTAACCTTTACCCCGGAAAGCTATAATACGCTGATGGGTGTTGTCAGAACTGTGAGAGAACGCCTCAAAAGCGGAACTCAGGTTTTTGTGGTGGAAATGGGCGCAAAAAAACCGGGAGATATCAAGGAAATCTGTGATCTGGTAAAGCCGGACATGGGCATTATCACCTCGGTAGGACCTCAGCACCTGAACACCTTCAAGTCGGTAGAGAATATCATAAAAACGAAATTTGAACTATCAGACGCCGTAATTGCAAAGGGCGGACTGATGTTTTTTAATCACGATAACGCATACATAAAGGAAAAAGCAAAGGATTTATCCGGAGTGCGCTTCAGTCAAAACAACCCTTCCTGCGATGTGCATGCAGAAAATATAGCCTTTGGCAGGTTCGGGCTGTCCTTTGATATCTGCACCAAGGGCAGGCGAATTTCCGTTACCACGAAGCTTTTAGGCAACCATAATATACTGAATATATTGGCGGCGGCAGCGGTGGGAATTGAATTGGGTCTCAAGGACATTGACATTAAATTTGCCGTGTCCCAGCTGACAGCGGTACCCCATCGACTGGAGATGAAGCCCTTTACCAACGGCAGTCTTTTAATTGACGACGCTTATAACGCAAACCCGGAGGGCTCCGCAGAAGCGGTGAAGGTGCTGGGTTCCTTTTCCGGGATGAAGCGCATTATCATTACACCCGGGCTTGTGGAGCTGGGGGAAAAGGAATATGAATGCAATTTTAACTTGGGCAGAATCTGTGCCGACCACTGTGATATCATCATTCTGGTAGGTGCAAAACGCTCTGTTCCGTTAGCAGAAGGTGTAAAGTCCGGTAACTTTACAGAGGAAAATCTGCATGTGATGGAGACCTTTCAGGATGCGCTGGCATTTGTACGCAGCATTTGTGATAAAAACACGGTGGTTTTGTTTGAAAACGATTTGCCGGATAATTATGCAAAGTAGAGAACAATAACGGAGGCTTGTATATGAAAATCAATGTAGCGGTATTTTTCGGCGGCTCCTCGGTGGAGCATGAGGTTTCGGTGATTTCCGCCGTACAGGCGATGCATTCCATGAAACAGGACAAATACAATCTCGTACCGGTATATATCACGAAATCCGGCGAATTTTATCACAGCGACAGCATGACGGATATCAATGTGTTCAAGGACATCGATAAGCTGCTGGCTGAGAGCAAAAAGGTATCGATCGTGAAAGAAAAGGGTGAATTTTTTGTAACAGATGGTAAAAGCGGCTTGTTTTCCAAAAAGCTTTCCTGTAAGATAGAGATAGCCTTCCCGATTGTACACGGGACGAATTGTGAAGACGGCAGCATTGCCGGTTATTTTGAATTGATCGGACTTCCTTATGTCAGCTGTGACGTTGTTTCCGCCGCTGTGGGAATGGATAAGGTGCTATTCAAAAGCGTCTTGCAGGCGGATGGGATACCGACCCTGCCCTGTATTTATTTTTACGGTAAGCAGTGGGTCAGCGATAAGACCAGAATCATCAGCGAAATCAACGAAAAAATAGGATATCCACTGATCGTGAAGCCTGCCAATCTGGGCTCCAGCGTGGGTATTGTTAAGGTGAAATCAGAAAGCGAGCTGGAGGACGCGGTATCTCTTTCCATGTCCTTCGCCGGTAAGATATTGATAGAGCGGGCCATTACCGAGCTGCGTGAGATCAATTGCTCTGTGCTGGGCGACTGTGATGAATGCAGACCGTCAGTCTGTGAAGAGCCCATCATGAGCGATGAAATTTTATCATACAAAGATAAATATGTATCCGAAGGCAAATCAAAAGGGATGACCTCCCTCAAACGCAAAATCCCTGCGGATATTCCAAAGGAAAAAGAGGAAGAAATCAAACGCTATGCCTGTGAAACCTTTCGCACGCTGGGCTGTAACGGGGTGGTGCGAATTGACTTTCTCATGGACGCCGCGGACGATAACAAGGTTTATGTCAATGAAATCAACACCATTCCCGGTTCCTTGTCCTTTTATCTTTGGGAGCCCGCCGGACTGCCCTATACCGATATGCTGGATGAGCTGATTGATCTCGGTTTTAAACGGGCAAGGATGAAAAACAATCTGATGTTTACTTATGATACCAATATCCTGGCCTCGGGCGGTGCGTTTGGGTCAAAAGGGAAAAAATAAAGGAGCAAACAATGGGACGGACAAAACTGGCAGACAGAAAATTACCCGATTATACAAAGGGTGAAGAAATTTTTAATATGGTCTCCCACATCACCGGCGGCACGCTATCCGTCGTGGCTTTGGTGCTTTGCGTCGTAATGGCTGCCCTGTTCGGCAATGTCTGGGGCGTGGTCAGCGGTTCGATTTATGGTTTTACGCTTATTTTGTTATATACTATGTCCAGTATTTATCACGGTTTGATCCCCGAACGACCCAAAAAGGTCTTTCAAGTCATCGATCATTGCGCGATTTATTTTTTGATTGCAGGTACCTATACCCCGATTCTGCTTGTTCGTGTCAGGGATGTTGATCCGTTTACTGGCTGGTGTCTTTTCGCGGTTGTTTGGCTTTTGTGCGCTTTGGGTGTGACATTCACAGCCATTGACTTGAAAAAGTATCAGATTTTGTCCATGATATTGTATATCGGCATGGGTTGGTGTATCGTATTTTTTGGACCGCTTCTGATGAAGTCATTGGGAACCGGCGGCGTCGTTCTTCTCTTTGCAGGCGGCATTGCCTATACGGTCGGTTCCGTACTGTACGGCATCGGAAAAAAGCGTAGATTCATGCACGGCGCCTTTCATATTTTTGTCATCATTGGAAGTGTTCTGCACTTCTTCTGTGTTTTACTGTTTGTTTTGAAGCTTCGTTAGGGGGTAACTGTTTGAAAAGTGTTTTTTCAAACGAGATTAGAAAAAGGATGATGTCAAACATGAAAAAAAGAGGTAAAATCATCGGGGAGTTCAAAGAATTCGCATTGAAGGGCAATGTGATTGATTTGGCCGTGGGTATTTTGGTCGGCAGCGCGTTTCAGGGCATTGTCAATTCATTGGTCAAGGATGTGATCACACCCTTCATCGGTCTGATCGGCGGCTCGCTGAATTTTGCCGACCGTGTTTTTTGGATGGGCAGTGCTAAAATTGCATACGGTTCCTTTATCACGGCGGTAATTAATTTTTTAATCATGGCTTTTGTGATATTTTTATTGGTCAAGGGAATCAATAAAATCAAGACACTCAGTCTGCTGGGACCAAAGCAAGTGGAGGAAAAAGCGCCTACCACTAAAAAATGTCCTTTCTGTATCTCCGAAATCTCCATTGAGGCTTCCCGCTGCCCTCACTGCACCAGTGTATTG
>MKRK01000064.1:13969-15400 GCA_001896915.1 Clostridiales bacterium 43-6 | reverse complement strand
TAGCAAGAGCATATTTTGGCTGGTCGGCAGGGAAGAAGCCTGCGAACCATGCCTGTAAAATACTTCGGCCGCCAATGACCCACCCGGTCTCGGCGGTCGCTGTTTTTCCGCCTGCGCCGCCCTTGGCCGGTTTTGCCGTGGTTCCCGTACCGTGCTCCACCACGTTAATCATATATTGCTTCAGGATATCTGCGTTTTTTTCACTGATGACACGGGTATAAGGGTTTTGCGGAGCTTTGTTGACAAGTACTCCGTTGGCGCTCATTTCTCCTTCGATGAGGGAGGGAGTGATTTTTTTGCCACCGTTTGCAATGGTTTGGCACATAGATGCGATTTGCAGGGGGGTTGTCATCAAATCGCCCTGCCCGAAGGAGAAGTTCCCCAGAGCGGCAGGAAGGGCTTTGATGGTTTTATAATCGGGCAGGTTTCCCGATGCGCTGCGAATGGAATCTGACAGCTGCAGGCTGTTTCCAAATCCTAAATTCTTTGCCATGCTATAAATTCTATCCGCTCCCAGCTGCTGACCCAGATTGATAAAATAGGTGTTGCAGGAAACCGCCAGTGCACTTTCTAAATTCATGGTGCCGTGATTGTGACGACAGCCAAACTGCACCTCCCCGATGTTGATTTTGCCCGTACAGGTGTAGCTGGGCGAAATCCCTGCTTCCAGTGCGGCGGCGGCCACACAGCATTTGAACACCGAACCGGTGTTAAAAGCGGTGAACGCCCGATTGATTAAGGGAGAATCAGGATCTTTCAGGCTGGTCGCCAGGGAGGAAGGGGAAAAATCAGGCACACTGACGCTGGCCTTGATTTTACCTGTTTGCACATCAATCAGCACGGCGGCACCGGTTTTGATATATTTTTTCATGATACGCTCCAGCTCTTTTTGAATCTCGCTGTCAATGGTGAGAACAACCCCCTTGGTAGGATCATATTGGGAGTTGCTGATATCCGGATTGATGCCGGTCAGGACACGGCCTTTGGCATCACAGGAATAGTGGATACTCAGATATCCGTCGCTTGCCAATGCGTTGTTATAGCCTTTTTCAATGCCGGAAACACCATTGCCTGTGTCGTCCAGATACCCTACCAAATGGGAAGCCAGCTGATTGGCGGAAAAATGATTATACACCCGAAACACATTGATGCCGTCTCCATTCAGCTCCGGTGCAGAATCAATGAGCACCGGTTTTCCTGCCATCAGCCTTTTTAAAACATCCTGTGAATTTTTTAGCATTCCCACGGCTGCAATGGCTTCGGGTGTAGGAGAAACAGCGGCTACATATCGATAGCTGCTGTTGGTGATCCGTTTTAAATTACAGTCATAAATGGTTCCCCGTGCCTTGTCGATTTTCAGTGTGATACCATTTTTACCCACGCCTGCATCTTCGGTTTCCGACGTTACAATGGAAAGTAGTCGCATATTGC
>MKRK01000064.1:11727-13879 GCA_001896915.1 Clostridiales bacterium 43-6 | reverse complement strand
ATTATGTTTATTATTGACCGTAATGACCTGATCAATCACGAAAACAGGTTTGACACGTAAAATATTGTGGTGTATAATTCTGTTACGCAAATCCAAACTGGTCGAAACTCTTTTCGTTTCCGATTTTTAAATAGAATTTGTATAAAAGGCGAAGGTTAATGGCCGTATTTGCCTTGATAAAAAGGGAGAGCAGATAATGGCACAAAGCAAATCAAAAAAGCTTCCGGGGCTTGGAATGCGGACCATTAAAACATCCGTTTCGGTGATGCTCTGCATTGTTTTTTTTGAACAAATCGATTTAAATACATTGTTTCATGTTCCAAGCTCGGGATTAAAAATCTGGGCACCGTTTTATGCTTGTACAGCAGCCATCATTTGCTTGCAGGGTACGACCATGAAGTCATTGAAGATGGGAATCGTCCGTCTTATCGGAACGGCGATCGGCGGTGTGACAGGTGTTTTGATATTACTTTCTGAGGAATATGTAAAAACCCAGCAATACAATGTTTTGGTTGTGGGAGTGGGAATTGTCATTTGTATTTTTGTTTCCAATATCACAAAAAAACAAGATGCATCCGCCATTGCCTGTGTTGTTTTTGTTGCCATTATGATCAATCACAACACCGAGGACAGATATATTTATGCGGTCATGCGTATGATTGAAACCACAATTGGTATCATCATAGCAGTCGTGGTGAATAAATTTTTAAATGTCCCAAGTTTTTTTAAAAAATAAAAAATAAATTTATGAATAAACTCCGTTACAGAGTGAATAATAACTATGAAACTGTAAAGGAGATGAATTTGATGCTAGACAGAATATCATTGATATTGGTCATTATCGGCGGCCTTAACTGGGGCAGTATTGGTCTTTTCCAGTTTGATATTGTAGCATGGCTGTTCGGCGGTCAAGCCAATATTGTAAGCAGAATAGTATACACATTAGTAGCATTGGCAGCAGTTTGGTGTATTTCGCTTCTGTTCCGCGAACGTGATGAAATAATCGAGTCTAACCACGTGAAGTAAGAAAGGCGCCCGAGAAAATCGGGCGTTTTTCACGTTTGTTAATAAAGTTTTAACAAGGGAATCGTTGACTTTTGCTATTCTATCATGTAATATAAAAAGGAACGATGGTGTTTAAGCATTATTGCTTTCTTTAGAGAGCTTCTTTTGGAGCTCTCTATTTTTTAATATAATCAAATGTTACAAAAAGAAAAGAGGGGTTTGTTGTTATGAAAATTAATTTTACAGAGACCGTCTTACGGGATGCCAATCAGTCCTTGATTGCCACACGTATGCCGTTTTCCGATTTTGAAGACATATTGGAAACTCTGGACAAGGCTGGCTACTATTCACTTGAATGCTGGGGCGGCGCAACCTTTGATTCCTGTCTGCGTTACCTTAACGAGGACCCGTGGGAAAGGCTTCGCAAAATCAAAGCAAAGGTTAAAAACACAAAGCTGCAGATGCTGCTGCGTGGACAAAATATATTAGGTTACAAGCATTATCCTGATGATGTGGTCAGAAAATTCGTTGCCCATTCTGTATCCAACGGCATGGACATTTTTCGTATTTTTGACGCATTGAACGATTTCCGCAATATTGAGGTTGCAGTTGACGAAACCTTAAAGCAGGGTGCACATGCACAAGGCTGTATCAGCTATACCACCAGCCCCATTCACAATCTCGAAAAATACTCAGCCATGGGCAAGGAGCTGGAGAGTCTGGGCGTTCAGTCCATTTGTATCAAGGACATGGCAGGAATTATGGGTCCCCAAGAGGCGTTTGATTTGATCAAGGCTCTCAAGGAGTCTGTGAAGCTGCCCGTGTTTTTGCATACTCACTCTACCACAGGTCTGGGACCTGTCACCTACATGAAAGCCATTGAAGCCGGCTGTGACGGCATCGATACCGCCATTTCCTCCTTTTCCGGAGGCACGTCCCAGCCTGCCACGGAAACCTTGAACTATGCGGCAGAGCAGCAGGGATATACCACAGGGCTTGACAAGAGCGTGCTCAAAGAAATCAACGACTTTTTCAAACCCCTGAAAACCAAATACATTGATTCGGGTCTCATGGATGCTTTCGTCATGGGCACGGACACAGACGCATTGGTGTATCAGGTTCCAGGCGGCATGCTGTCGAACCTCAT
>MKRK01000064.1:10178-11716 GCA_001896915.1 Clostridiales bacterium 43-6 | reverse complement strand
AAGCGCAGAATGCCATGGGCAAGCTGGATGAAGTGCTTGCGGAAACACCACGGGTCAGAAAAGATCTGGGTTACCCTCCGTTGGTTACCCCCATGAGCCAGATGGTAGGCGTTCAGGCGGCTGCCAATGTGTTGGCCGGCGAACGATATAAAAATATATCCAAAGAAGTGAAATCCTATTTAAGAGGGGAATACGGCCAGGCACCGGGCGAAGTGGACGTGGAATTAATTCAAAAGGTTCTGGGAGACGAAAAGCCTATCACCATCCGTTTTGCCGACACGCTGGAGCCCTCCTTTGACAAAATCAAAAAGGAACTGGGTTCCGTCGCCGAGAGCGACGAGGATGTGTTGTCCTACATCGCTTTTCCCCAGATAGCCGAAAAATTCTTCAAAGACAGAGAAGAAAAGAGAGCCAATAGAGTTACCTATACCATCACAAGAAAAGAGGAGACAAAAGAATGAAGGGGCATGAGAGTTTAAGCTTAGGCGATACATTCCTGGTTGCGCTGTTCTGTATGGCTCTGGTTTTTGCTATTTTGACGCTTTTGTTTTTGTGTATTCGTTTGTTTTCTTATGTTTTGTCCCTGTTCACAAAGAAAAAAGCGCCGGTTGCTTCCCCAATCGTCGAACAGCCCTCAACCGTAGATATCGGTGATTTTTCGTCAGGTGAATTGAAGCTGTACAATGTTGACGAACGGACAGCGGCCATGATAATGGCGATTGTCAGTGATGAATCCGGAATCCCGCTGAGCGAGTTGTGCTTTCGATCCATTAAAGCGGTTGAAAAAGCTTAAGATAGGAGATTAACTATGATATATACAGTGAAAATCAATGACAAAGAGTATGAGGTTGAGGTAGAAAAGGGCGTAGCCAATGTGTTAAAAACTACCGTCATAACCCAGCAGGCAGCTCCCGTAGCTGCACCCCAATCGGCAGTGACCGCGCCCTCGCCCCAACAATCCCAGACGGCTGTTGCAGGCGGAACTGTTATAAAATCCCCCATGCCGGGTACGATTTTGGACATAAAGACCGGGGCGGGCACCCAGGTGAAAAAGGGTCAATTGCTTCTGATTTTGGAAGCCATGAAGATGGAGAACGAAATCGTTGCCCCCAGTGATGGTGTGGTTGTTCAGGTGATAGCGGCAAAGGGCGCCTCCGTTGCTACAGACGATGCACTGCTCGTCATTCAGTAAGGGGGAATTTGATGTTTACAGAATCGATTCAAAAAATTTGGACCGGCTCGGGGTTTGCAGCTTTGACATGGCAGCATGGACTGATGATTTTGATTGCCGGAATACTTATTTATCTTGCCATCGTGAAAAAATTCGAGCCGCTGCTGTTGTTGCCCATCGCTTTCGGCGTGCTGCTTGCCAATCTGCCGCTGGCAGACTTAATGGCGGCACCGCACAGCGCAACGGAACCGGGCGGATTGCTATACTATTTATATCAGGGTGTGAAATTGGGCATTTATCCGTCTCTGATATTCCTTGGCATCGGTGCGATGACGGATTTCGGACCTCTGATTGCACGTCCCTCAAG
>MKRK01000064.1:9594-10082 GCA_001896915.1 Clostridiales bacterium 43-6 | reverse complement strand
CTAAGCTGCTGCCTGCCATAGCCATAGCGGCCTATTCCTATATGGCACTGATCCCATTGATTCAACCACCTCTCATGCGTTTACTGACTACAAAAAAAGAGCGACAGATTGAAATGAAACAGCTTCGTGAAGTATCGAAACTGGAAAAGGTTTGTTTTCCCATCGTGGTTACTGTGCTTTGTGTGCTGCTCCTTCCTTCTGTTGCACCCTTGATTGGGATGCTGATGCTGGGCAATCTGTTTCGTGAATCCGGCGTGGTGGAACGACTGTCCAGCACCGTGCAAAACGCACTCATTAATATTGTCACAATATTCTTAGGGGTAACGGTAGGTGCCACAGCGGTTGCGGATAAATTCCTAAGCCCCAGCACAATAAAAATCATATTACTCGGACTAATGGCATTCACGTTCAGCACCATCGGCGGACTGCTGATTGGCAAGCTGATGTGTGTGCTGTCCGGGGGAAAGATCAACCCGCTCATCGGATCG
>MKRK01000064.1:4836-9561 GCA_001896915.1 Clostridiales bacterium 43-6 | reverse complement strand
GTGTCCCAGGTGGAAGGGCAAAAAGCCAATCCTGCAAATTTCCTGTTGATGCACGCTATGGGTCCCAATGTGGCCGGTGTAATCGGCTCTGCGGTTGCCGCCGGAATTTTGCTGGCACTGTTCGGATAGAGAGCCATAACCAATATATGAGAATAAAACAAGGATTCCCGTCATGTTCGGGAATCCTTGTTTTCGGTGTCGACCATTACATAAAAAAGAAAATAGCCAAATAGCACAAAGCATGCAAAAATTAAAGAATATAAAAGCGGAAACAGACCGATGCTTTGATATAACTTGGTTAAAAAGTAAATAGGGTTCAGAAAATCCCATGAGTTCAGCCTCGGAATTCTGCCGAGATAGATGGCGTAACCGCACAGCAAACCGGATCCGACCACAACTATATTGGCCAGTCGTTTGCTTCGATACCGGATTATTGTTTTGTGAATCACATAAAGCGAATAAAATCCCATCAGAACGCCCAGGATTACCCCCGTGCCGATATAGGCAAGGTTCAGCCATGCCAGGATATCCGTACTGTACGTTGCGGTTTCATCCGCCGCAAAGGAATAAAAGCGAATGCCGCTGATATGAATAAAATCGGTAATGATATACGGTGCGTTCGGAAAAAACAAAAGCCACAGGAGACCAAAGAGAATCCCCTTCTTTTTTCGGTGTGTTTCCGCACTTTTTTGAAACAGCAAAGCAAAAGGCAGGGGGATAAAAGCAAGAATAAGGTTCCAGATTAATTTAACCTTTGTAAATTGAATCAGAATTAAGGATACCGGAACACATAATATAATATAAGCAATCAAGCAATAAAAAATCAGCTTCAACCCTTTATTTTTGAGCAAAAACAAGAAAACACCTCTTTTTTAGAATAGTATAACAGCTATTTTCTCTGGTTTCAATCTCTGCTTGATAAAAATATGATTGTGATAGTATGCCCTTAATATGAGTAGCGGAGACATTCTTACGAAGCAGAAGAAGTCGTCAAAAGAAGAGCGAAAGCAGTACTCCCGGGCATTGTTATACCACAGCAGCACACAGCATCTCCCACTTTCTTCGCCCTTTGTCAGCAAGGCTGTGAAACAACGTATTGTCCATGTGCTGAGTTATCAAAGGCTAACCCTGTTCTCGGGCGTATATACCTCAATATTTGTCCTGCTCCTTTGCATTGCTCTGCTGACCAATCGAGCCGGATCTTGAATTTTATCAAAACAGAAAGAAACTGCGTCACATGGTCTGTGACGCAGTTTTAGTGATAACATTTTTTAGAAACCAATTAACTGCCTAATAACGCAATGGTTTTATTTTCTTTTACGGCACGAATAAAATCCTCAATAGTAAATAATGGGAACGGAAACACCATTCCGCCGCCGCAAAGCCAATGGGTATGGTGGGTGTCCGAGCCGGAGGTTTTCAACAAGGAATGCTGCTCTGCATAGGCCAACGCTTTTTCGTTGTAGGACGGCTCCTGATGGCTGGCGTTAATGACCTCCACAGCATCCACCTTATGGGGATACAGACGGATTTCTGCAATGTAGGGAGCTTCTCTGTAGGGGTGAGCATGAGAGATAAAGCCGCCGTTTTCATGAACCAAATCCAGATATTCGAGCACGCCGATGTCCAGCAGCTCCGGATGTGACAGCAAAAATTGCTTATCCAATCCATAGGTTAAAAACTCTGTGCCGTGATAGCTGTATTCCCAACCGAAAAAGACCTTAAAATCCGTTCCTTCGGCTTCTTTGAATGCGTTTTCATAGCCCAGACTAAATAGGTTGATTTTTTCTTCCCAGGGTAAGCTGCGGTCAATGCAGGTATTTCCGTTAAAAAAATGATCGGTTATGATAATACCGGCATAGCCTGCATCCATATATAGATGAACCATTTCAGCACCGCTGGCCGTGGCACAGGCACTGGCTTCGCTGGTGTGCAAATGGGTTTCGTATCGATAGGTTTGTTCCAAAGGGCTGCCTCCTAAATCCATTACATTATAACACCTCTTTTTGCCGTTTTCAGACAATACTATCATTATAATGCTTTTTGCTCAGGTTTTCAATCCTTTTGTTTCGTCGGCATCGGCCAACACAAAAATTTATGAGATCACTTTTCGTTTGGTCTTCCGGAGTTCTCTGGGCGACATATAATAGTATTTTTCAAACTGAAACAGAAAATTGCTCATAGAGTCAAATCCGCATTCGCCACAAATTTCGGTGATGCTCATATCGGTGGAGGATAAGAGCCGCTGGGCTTCGGTAAGCCTTTTTTCGGTGAGAAAGACAGAGAAGCCAATGCCGGCAACCTGTTTGAACATACGGGAAAGATGATATTTACTGATATGAAATTCATCGGATAAAAAGTCGAGACTGAGGGAGGATTTATAATGCTTGTTGATATAATCAATAATTTGGGAAACAATCTGACTGGTTTTGGAGACCGGCTCCTGCAAATAGGGCAGGGCCTGCTTGGCACGGACAGAAAGCTCGTTCAGGAAGGTGATCAGAGCCGAACGGCCGATGCAGGAAGACGGATGGTTGTCGATCATAGAATGCACCAACAGCTCAAACAAATGCTTTGTTTTTTCATCCTGAAAACGCATACGTTTGGTTCCTTCAAAGGGTTTCAATATTTTTGCGGTCTGGAGCTCTGTTAAATTCTCTTTTAAAAAAGCGTCGTGAAACGCAATATTTACCCGCTGGGATTCTGTGTTTAAGTCGTAGAAGGTTTTGTGATAGACAAATTTATCGACAAAGACAATATCGTGCTTTTTCAGAGTGAAGGCACTGTTATCCAAGAAAAAGGTCATTTCATCACCAAGAAAATAGTAAACCTCATAATAAGGGTGGAAATGCTGGTTAACCATGTTATCAGCAAGACTGGATATTTTTGTATCAACATAAAGACAGTGCAGTTTCACATTTTCCATCATACACGACCCTCCTTAACTTTATAAAAATTATAGTTAACATTGGACAAGAAATCAATATACATAAATTACTAAAAATCGCAAAAAATATGTATATATTAACCGAAGAGTAAGAGAGGGGTAGATTATAATGGAGAATAAAAGCACCTATCAAAATCCGACGGAAAAACCCCCCGGAGGCTTTCCGCCACAGCATCAGCATATCCAGCCCGGATCACAGCAGCAGATGAATCCCGTGCCGGTTACCGATTATGCCGGTTATAAAGCAGGCGGCAAGCTTACCGGCCGTGTTGCCGTGATTACAGGTGCAGACAGCGGCATCGGACAAGCGGCGGCTTCCATCTTTGCCAAAGAAGGTGCAGATGTTGTTTTTTGCTATTACAGCGAAAAGGAGGACGCAGATGAAACGGTCAAACTGGTTCAGTCTGCAGGACGGCGCTGTGTGGCCGTCAAATGTGACCTGAAGGAAGAGCGAAGCGCAAAGCAGGTGGTGGACTGCGCCGTGCAAGAGCTTGGGAAAATTGATATTTTGGTCAACAACATTGCGGTACAGTATCCCCAAAACAGTATTCTTGATATTACCGCAGAACAATTGAATACTACCTTTGCCACCAATATCTTCAGTTATTTTTATATGACTAAGGCAGTGCTGCCCTATTTAAAAGAGGGTGCATCGATCATCAATACAACCTCCGTCACCGCTTATAAGGGCAGTCCCACCCTGATTGACTATTCCTCCACCAAAGGAGCCATTGTTGCCTTCACCCGCTCTCTTGCCCTGTCTCTCGCCAAGAATGGCATCCGGGTCAACGCAGTGGCACCGGGACCGGTGTGGACACCCTTGATTATATCCAGCTTTCCCCAAGAGGATGTGGCGAAGTTCGGGCAGGATGTTCCCTTGGGCAGGGCGGCACAGCCCTTTGAAATGGGTCCTACCTATGTTTATCTGGCAAGCGACGATTCCGCCTATGTTACCGGTCAGGTTCTCCATGTGAACGGCGGGACCATTACGGATGCATAAAAACGGACGCATCACACTCGTGATGCGTCCGTTTTTTACCGATAAGCAATTGCTTCGATTTCCACCAGAACATCCTTGGGCAGTCTTGCCACCTCAACGGTGCTTCGTGCCGGAAAGGGCTGTGAAAAATAGGTTTCATACACTCGGTTAATGACGGGGAAATCGTTCATGTTTTTAATATATACCGTAGTTTTGATGACCTTGTCCATACCGCTCTCCGCCGCTTCCAGCACGGCTTTGAGATTGTTCAGCACCTGGGCAGTCTGCACGGCTACGTCGCCGATGACAATCTCGCCGGTTTCGGGAACCAGAGGAATCTGGCCGGAGGTGAAAATGAGGCGGTCAAAGCCGGTCGCTTGAGAATAGGGACCAATTGCCTGGGGGGCTTTTTCTGTGGATATTTGCTGTATCATGTGTATCTGCTCCTTTGTGATCTGAGAATATTGTTTCTATGAGTTAAGTATATCTCTAATATCGGCGTTTGTAAAGAGGTTGCCTACAAAACATACATGTTTAATATAAAAAACAAATAAAAATAAAAGGTATTGCATTTTAATAACGGATTTGCTATCATCATCAAAGGAAGAAGGGTTATGCTATGATAAATTTGCCTTATCAGATCACCGCAGGGATTTATACGGCTATGCTTCTGGTTTTTGCTTTCATAGCGCGAAAGAGCAAAGCCAATCCGTTCTTCGGCATCCGAACAGCCTACGCAATGGAATACCCCCAGATATGGGAAAAGACCCACCGGTTTTACAGAGTGGTCAGTCTGTTG
>MKRK01000064.1:1433-4787 GCA_001896915.1 Clostridiales bacterium 43-6 | reverse complement strand
CGACTTTTCTTGCGGCATTCTATTCATTTCTCATTGGCAGACCCTATGAAAAACGGATGAAAGACCAGGAAAAGACGGAACTTGATCATGAAATTAAAAAAGAACAGGGTTATAGGTGAAAAAAGAAGAGATAGCTGTTCAATATTACTCCAAACAACCCCCACGCAGTCCCCAGCACTGCGCCCCCCAAAACGTCTCTGGGATAATGCATGCCCACATAAATTCGTGTAATACCTACCAGAAGTGCGAGCAGATAAAGTCCGATCCAAAGCACGATGGGAACACTGAAATAGTGCAACAGCAGCGTTGCAATATAAAAGGACTGGCAGGTATGCCCGCTGGGAAAGGATTGCCCGCTGGCACGCTCGCCCACGATCCGGATGTTTTCCAGCTTGATATAGGGTCTTGTTCGGTGAATCATGGTTTTCATGGTCTGGACGATCAGCCCAAGGGAAAGCACACCGAAAATAAGCTCATAGGCAACAATTTTATGATCGGTCAAAATCAAAACAACGGCCAAGACAGCAGCAAAAGCAAAGTTGCCCAGCTGGGTCACAATCAGCATGGCCCAGTCCATCCACAGAGGGCGGTGACCATTCATATTAAAAAAACGGAACACAAGCACATCCAGCTTTTGTCCCCCGGTCCAGACCAAGGAAATTGCAATGATACAAAAGATAAAAACCAAAGCCAGCAAAACCTTCTGGGACCGGATGCTGAACCAGAGCTCCAGCCAGACATATTCCGGCGTGACCGCAATGACATACAGCATGATGAAAACGATGCACACAATCCAAATACTATGATGAACACCGCTGATGGTGTTCATTATTTTTTTAAAAACCCCGCCGACTTTCAAATCCGGCATTTTAACTTCTGTTATGGTTTCATTTTTCAAGCATGTCACCGGCTTTCAGGGTTTTTCTCACAGGGTTCGGGCGATAGATCAGGCGTAGTGCCTGGGGCTTTATTGTAATGCTTGCGGAGCCTTCGCCAATTGTTTCACCGTCCGCCATAATGGGCATGGGCGGATTGGTATGGATCTCGGCGGTTTTGATGTGAAACCGTTTGATGCGTGCATCGTCAATGGAGCCGCCTTTGACGGCAAAGCCGATCAGATCCATTTTTGTCAGATCTGAGCAGTAAAGCACATCCAGCTTGCCGTCGGCAAAGCAGCCGGTTTTGCCGACCTTAAAGTTTAATCCCACATAGGGCATGTTGGTGAATAGGATATTGTGACCCACCTCGATAATCTCTCTGTCCCGGTCCAGCAGGAGATGGATTTCCGATGGAGCGGTGGAAGCAAGGGCAGTGATAAAATCACCGATTTTTGTGATGTTGCCATGCTGGATGGCATCACCCGCCTCAAACAGCGTGGAAAATAACCCCACAGAGCAAAGCTCGATAAAAGGCGTACTGATCTGATTGCAAATACAGATACCCATATCGATTTTTTTTGTCTTGCCGGTTTGTATCACATTAAGGGCATTTTGGATATCCAGAGGGATATTGAGACTGCGGGCAATGTTGTTTCTGGTTCCGGTGGGGATAATGCCCATGGTCAGCTCTGTGTCTATCATTGCCTTGGCGGCAGAGGAAACCGTCCCGTCACCGCCGCAAACAAGCACGGTATCAATGCCGTCTTTCAAGGTTTTTCGGATTTCGCCGGCAATATCACAGCCCTTTTGGATTATAAACGGCTCTGCTGTCATTTGAAATTGCTGCAGCACCTGTAACACTTCCATCAGCTGCAGGGGAGACTCATTGTTTACACCCGAGCCGGGATTAAAAATCAGCTTCACTTTTTTTGCGTCCATTTTGTCACATTCCTTTTTCGTTTCTGCGGAATTGTTTCCTACTGATTAATATACGTTGAAAGAATGTGTTTTATAAGTAAATGAAATAAAAATATCATAAGAGGCAACATGAATAAAACATACATACTTTTGCATCTTTACGCTTTTCACATAGAAAAAGTTCATATTTATGCAGATTTTATACGGAAAATCTATTGAGATTTTCATGATGTTGCGATATAATACAATAGCGTATACAAATTATAGGGAGTGAAGGTTTTGCCCAGGATTGAAAGTCTTATAAAAGAGCTGAAAAACAATGAATTTGAAAAAGCTTTCGGGTGGCTGTACGGCCCCAAAAGCAAGGAGCAGCCCGAGAGATATATAGAAGCGCTGGAACGCTTTCGTGAAGTGTTTTCCGACGGTGAGGTAACCCTCTTCAGTGCGCCGGGCAGAACAGAGGTAGGCGGCAACCATACCGACCATCAGCACGGCTGTGTGCTGGCCGCTGCGGTCAATCTGGACGTGATTGCCGTTGTTGCCAAAAGCGAGGATTCTGTCATCCGGCTGCAATCAAAAGGATATCCCATGGACGTTGTGGATCTGTCCGATTTGAGCATTCAGGAAGAAGAAAAGGATCGTTCCCAGGCATTGATCCGGGGTGTATGTGCCAGGTTCCGGGAGTTAGGCTATCAGATCGGCGGATTTCATGCATATACCACCTCAAATGTATTGAAGGGCTCGGGGCTTTCTTCCTCTGCGGCTTTTGAAATTTTGGTCTGCACCATCCTGAACGGTTTATACAATAACGGCAAAATGGATGACGTGGAAGCTGCCATCGTTTCTCAATATGCGGAAAACACCTATTTTGGCAAGCCCTGCGGATTGATGGATCAGACAGCCTGTTCTGTGGGCGGCTTTGTGGGCATCGATTTCAATGATCCGAAGGCGCCTGTAATCGAAAAGGTTGATTTTGATTTCGCTGCGGTGGGTCATTCCCTCTGCATCGTAGACACCGGCGGAAACCACGCAGACCTGACCGACGAATATACCGCCATTCCTGCCGATATGAAGGCTGTTGCGGCGTTTTTCGGAAAGCCCGTCTTGAGAGATACGGACGAAGCGGAATTTTATCATAGCTTCAAAGCAGTCAGAGAACAGTGCGGAGACAAAGCTGTACTGCGCGCCGTTCTTTTCTTTGATGACAACCGCCGTGCTGTCCTTGAAAAGGAAATGCTGCACAAGGGTGATTTCAAGGGATTTTTGCAGCTCATCAAGGAGTCCGGCTTGTCCTCCCAAAATAAGCTGCAGAATATATTCGCCACCATCGCACCCGGCGAGCAGGGGCTGAACGTTGCCCTGGCGCTATCCGAACGGCTGTTACAGGGCAGGGGTGCATACCGTGTTCACGGCGGCGGTTTTGCCGGCACCATTCAGGCGTTTGTGCCGGACGATTTGCTGGAGCACTATCAATCCAACATGGAAGCAGTGTTTGGGGAAGGGACATGCTATGTGCTGTCCATTCGCCCCATCGGCGGAACAAAGATAGAAAAGGGGA
>MKRK01000064.1:0-1409 GCA_001896915.1 Clostridiales bacterium 43-6 | reverse complement strand
GATTGCATCACACCGTCAGGACAGACCCCAAATGCCAAAGGACTGGTGTCCTTTCTGTCCCGGCTCTCCCAATGTTCCCGAAGAATTTGATGTATTAAAATATGACAATGATTTTCCCGCCCTTTCCCAGGCTCCTCCTAAGCCGGACGATGTGGAGACGGATTTTTTTAAGGTCAAGGAAGCCTATGGAAAATGCGAGGTTATTTTATACTCCAGTGAGCATACTGTAACTCTGCCGGAGCTTTCGACAGAGCATATCGGTAAACTTGTGGATTTGTGGATTGAGCGGTTTCATGACATTTCAAAGGACAAAAAGATTCAATATATCTTTATCTTTGAAAACAGGGGAGAGGTTGTCGGGGTTACCATGCCGCATCCCCACGGTCAGATTTACGGCTATTCCGTCATTCCAAAAAAAATTGAGCTGGAGCTGAAATCCGCCAAGGAATACAATTGGAAAAACAAAAAGTGTTTATTCTGCGACACACTGAAAGCGGAAAAGGACTTTGAAAAACGCATTGTTTTTTCCAATGAACATTTCACAGTTTTTCTGCCTTTTTTTACCGAATATCCCTATGGGGTCTATATCATGCCCAACCGGCATTTCGGTAAAATAACTGAAATGACAGAGGAGGAAAAGCAATCCTTTGCCGAGACACTGAAGGAAACCACAGGCATGCTGGACAGCCTGTTTGATACCCATTTTCCGTATATGATGTGCATGCACAATTCACCTGTCAATGGGGAAAACACCAAGGAATTCTATCATTTCCATGTGGAATTTTTTCCGCCCATGCGTTCTGCCGACAAGGTGAAATTCAACGCTTCCAGCGAAACCGGAGCCTGGGCACACTGTAACCCCACGGCACCGGAGGACAAAGCCGAGGAGCTGCGGACCGCTCACCGTAAGTTTTTGTCCAAGATGAATGGCGAAGGCTGACCGCCGATCACGCCGTTGTTTTGTGAAGTGAACCAAAGGGGTGCTTTTCATGAAAAAGGGATGTCGTTCCTGCAAAACGCCCACCCTGCCGGAACAGGACGATTGCGAATCCTGCCGTTCGACTGACAGGGAGGAGCCTGTGCTCAAACCACTGTTTCGGGGCGAGCAGTTCAACCAAAACGATTATAAGCAGAAAAGCAGAATGACGGCAGGGCTTCTTGCCATTTTTCTGGGATTTCTGGGCGTTCACAATTTTTATCTGGGGTATTTCGGAAAGGGTCTTGCCCAAATCCTGATCACAGTATTTTCACTGGGGTTTGCCGCTTGGATCTCATGGATTTGGGCGGTTGTGGAGGGCGTTTTGCTATTATCCGGACGTAAAAAAACAGATAGTAACGGTTTTCCCTTGCGATAAATACAGCCTGTATCAAAACGATACAGGCTGTTGTTTTATATAAGATTGAATACC
>MKRK01000063.1:1711-10632 GCA_001896915.1 Clostridiales bacterium 43-6 | reverse complement strand
AGTAAACATATGACCATCCGTCAGATGGTTTATGCCCGGTGCATACAAACCGTGAACATCTCCAAAAACTGCATTGGTTAATGCAAAATCATCACTGGGAAGGTTCTGGGTGGCCGATTGTGAAAGCAACTGTTTCGTGGTAGAATCACAGTATATCCCCAACGCATTTTGATCAAAATATACATCAAAATCGAAGGCCATAATCCTATCCTGTGTAGCTGTTCCTTCCACGTATACTTGAACAGCAACGGTATCGCCCGGCTTTGCTTCCTCTAAATCCTTAACAACAGTGACCTTGGGGTTTGTCAGCTCTGCGGTTGCATATGTAAAAACAAAGGTGCTGATTAATAATGCAAAACACAAAACTGCCGCCAGTTTTCTTTTCATACAAATCCTCCTGTTTTAATTATTTCCGTTTTTAACATTACTAAAATGTAAAACTATCTTCTGTAAAAACATTTAATTTATATTAGCATTTAATAACTTTTGTGTCAATATATTAAATAGACAAATAATAAATAAGTTTTTGTGCATTACGCTATACTTCATAACATCTCTTGTGACAGTTTGTCGAAACTTTATGCAGTAAAAATTTCATATAAATTTAAATAATTAATTATATCTTTTTTAGTATAATATGCCTTGATACAAATAAAATTCTCATATTTTTTAGTGAATAAATCAACTGATTCTGTATCGTTTCCTCCACCATCATGCTCTTTTAAATCGCCGCAATATTTTCTTTAATACACCATTGGCAATCAAATCTTTTTCAAACTTATTTAATACAAAAAGCCATAGAATCATTCCAAAAACAGCCTCCCAAATAACTCCTTTCACCAAAAACAGCACCATTGAATTGACCGGGATTGTATATTGAAGAACAAAGCCAAATATAACCATAACAACAAATGGAATCAACATTCTTAAATGACACTGTGAAAAAAAACGCCAAATTTTCAGTTTTAATATTTTAGAATAAAAAATATTCATTGCAACCGATAAGCCCAATGTAAATGCGACAAAAATACCGATTGCCGTGCCGATTGCGCCAAGCCACGGCGCCAGCAAACAGGAAACCAAGACGGATAATATACCGCTGGCCACATAAATCATCGCTCTGTATTTCACGTTGTCAGTTGCATAAGTCATTTCAACGGCTATTCCCTGTGTATGTGTAACCAGACACGGAATTGTAAGAAACACAATAACAAGATAAGACTGTGAAAACGAATTACCCAACCATAACAAAATAAATTCTTGTCCCATCGAAAGAAAAGGCAAAATTACTGCGCTGATGATAATCAGCTGGATTCGTCCCACTTTTATCAGCAAATCCGTCATGATTGAACTGTCTTCTTTTTTCACAACCATTTTCATGACCTTTGGAAGGAAAACACCGTTTAACGCATTGGCAAACGTGTAGGTATAACCTTCAATTGATGTCCCGATTGCAAAAATAGAAATTTGTACCGAGTTTGTAAATATTCCTAAAACAGTGGGAGCCATTGTGAAAAACATACTGTCTGCAAACATTGCAATCGTTACCCAAAAAGAAAAGGTGAAAATCTTTTTAAAAAGCTCCTTGCTTCTATATCTGATGTTGATCCGCAATCTTACTTTTTTCACCAAATAAAAATATTTGGTTAGGTTCGTGATTAAATCAAACACAACATTGATCAATACCAATGTGAGTAATTTATATCCCAACAACAAACAAAGGATGGTGGTAGAGATTTTAAACGCTTTGTTGAGTAAATCCATTAGCTTCAGCGAAAATATCTTTCCATATGCTGTGAAAACACCATTTTGCGGCATAAAGGGAAAGGACAGAATGCTGAACAGACCCACTACTAAAAATACAAGCTTGAATTGTTCTAGCTCGCTGCTTGTCAGCTTGACATAGATGTTTCCTAAATTAAAATAAATGATTGCAAAAACAAATAAAATTACAACATCAATTGCAAGGTATAGTTTAATTGTCAATCCAAGAATATCTTTAACTTTGTCTTCATTATTTTCCGCCCGATATCTCGCAATGAACCTGGAAATGGTATTACCTAAACCCAAATCCATGACAAATATAGTTATGATGGAAATCGATAAGGTATAAAGTCCATACTGTGATTGTCCGATCACTTTAATCATCCATGGGGTATAAGCGAAGCCTGCTATCAGATTAAAACAAATTGTAATGTATGACATCATTGCGCCATATTTTATCTCTCTGGACTCAATCATATTTTTACTCAAAGATCCGTTTCCCTTCAATCCATAACTATTTTCTAATCCCGCAAAACTTTAAAACAGGCCTGACTATTTTTTTAAAATTCCAGTATATTCTTCCGGGAATGGAATAATCCACATATTTCTTTAATACAAACACATACCCTTTATTTTTATAATCCTCCCAGAACTCTTTTCTCATGGGATGCGCCTTGGAGGGTTTGCTGTGGTTAACCCTAAAAGCATCCTCAAATGTACTTTCGATACAATCTATTTTGTGCCGTATGACTTCAAATAATTTCATACCCCTTTCTGAGTTTATAATGAGCAATGAAACACCCGTATTGTTATCGAACTCAGGATTACACTTTTCAATTCCCCAATAATCTGCAATGGTAATATCGGAAAATCTGGCTTTTCCCGAAAACTTACATATTTGGCAAGCAGGTCTGCTCACCAACGCAGAGTCAAACAAGTCGGTAAAGTTTTGTGATAATTTTGTTTTATAAGAGTCTGTCCCGTCATCCAAATAGTATCGTTCTGTGTGCGCATGCCATCCTTTCACCTTCGAACGACACTCATATTTTACAACTTTCCGCCCTGTTTTTGATTCGATCAGGTGAATATGGTCTTTCCAGATAAGAGGACTTGGTGTATGATGGCACACAAAATCACATTGAACTAAATTTGCACAATTTGTCTTCTGGTTCTGTAAGAAATTTATTAGTCCGGCGTTTTGGCAGGGTGTTCCTGTAAAAAGAACCTGTTTTCCCTTTTCTAAATCATTTTTCACTTGAATAAATGTATCTGATAAGTCACTTTGAACATATTTAGAGCCTTTTTGCTCATCACGCTGTTGGGCAGTTTCAGCCCTGTTGTGGATAACATTAAGGTTTTCATCAAATTTAACGCCGTAAATATACCCGTTATGAGCAAGCACTGAATCCGAAATTGCCGTAAACATCCCTCCGGAGGTACTGCTCATTAGAACATCATGATTTTTGTTTTTTGCGGCATACACCTGCTGTTGAAATAACTTGTCCTCCTGTTTGTCAACCTTTATCGGGCAAACTTTCACACACATCATACAATTCACGCATAGTTTTTCATCCACATGGGGATATTGAAATCCTTCTTCATCGGTCTGCATCGTTATTGCGTTTTTTTTGCATACATGCTTGCAGGCAGTACACCCTGTGCATTCTTCTTTGTTTTCAAACAGCACAATCATTTGTTCTCCCCCAAAGTAATTTTCAAAAAAGAAATTGACCTTTTTCTTTCTTCTTCCAATTTCTCAATGACGGGTAAATAATTAATATCAAAACCGATCTCTGTTTTGTTTACCAAAGTATCCTGTGAAGATACAATTTGTGAATCCAAAGATAAATTTTTGAGTAAAGTGATTATTCTGGAATTCAAACTGCTTTCTTTTGAAAGTGCAAGATTGATCGGAACAACAAAAGGCTTTTGAAAATTGACAGAAAAGGACGTACCATGAAAAGAGTTTGTAACAACATAAGAGGCATGATAAAATAAATTCAAAAACTCTACCGGTCCTGCATCCAAAACATGTGTTTCCCAAAAAACCAGCTTTTTGTATTCCTTGTGCCCGATATTGATGATTTTCAAATTCTTTTCGTCAGCAATGCGTCGGGCGATGACGTTGATACTTTTCATTACATTTTTGTCGCCCGGCATACAGTAACATAAAACATAATCCGATTGAATTTGCCTTTTGCCGATGTATTTTTCCCAATCCTGTTTGGTTAACAACAACGTTGGATCCAAAACAACTTCTGCAGGCAAACCGGTATGATGGGCAATGATTTCTTTGCCTTCGTTCTCTCTGACAGATATGTTGTGAAATCCTTTTAAATATTCCTTTAATATCGGAGAGTCATTTTCTCTCAGTTTTGAAACACCAAAGCTGGCAGCGTACGACGCCTTACACTTGCCTTCCGGTACGAAGGTTAAATAATAAGATGGATCATTTCCGGTGTGCTTTAAATTCCAAACCTGATCGCTGCCGGTTAGGTATGCATCGTATTCCGGTGGATTGTTGAGCAGTTCTTTTCTGTTGTTGTATGTAGTGCTGCCGATTTTAAAATATTCTTTTCTAAATAGATCGGTGCGCCTTTCTCTTTTATTGCCTGTCAACAGTGGCTTCATAATTCTAGTCCAGACCAGATGCTTAGACTTTTTTAAAAAGCCCATTCTTGCAATATCATTTCTGTTATAATCAATAAATTCAGATGAATATCCCAAGTCGGATAACTCTTTTTGCAATGCGAAAGCCTGCAATACAGCTCCGTAGTTATATGATTTGTGAAAAGTTATCAATCCTATTTTTCTCATCGTTACCCCTGCTTCTGCTGGCGATTTCTTTGTCTGACAAATTTCCTACGATTCCAAAAAAGGCCATAATATAAAATGTTGAATGTACAAAGTAAATGCCGCCAACCATACCAATGATTATTATGTAAACCAGCGCCATGGAATAAGCACTGGCATATATGGATTTATTTTTTACTAAAAATAAATACTTCTTTATGATAGCGCCAATGAAGAACAGATAAATAATAACACCGATGATGCCAAAGCTATATCCAAACTCCAGCCATTCGTTGTGCACACCCGTCCCCAATAAAAGTTCGCTGGAGCCGCTTCCTTTGCCCGTGAGCATTGTCAACAAGGAACGGTTCATGATATCTCGAAAGGCAGCACTGTAATTTGTTGACCGGTTCGAACCAAAAGCAAGCTGTTCTGCACCAAAACGTGAAAACAAAAATCCACCCGAGAAGTGATTGGCGATCAAAAGCACCACAAAAAACAAAATTAAAATTCCGATGATTTTCACGAAGGATTTAAACCCTTTTTTCTTAATAATCGCATCCGTCAAAAACATCGCTGCTATCATAAAGGGAAATGCGACAATGGCTCCTCTTTTCATGGAAACGCCAATGATGATCAGGGTTGCAATAAAACCGATAATTTTTATAGACCTGCTGTTTGATATAAAGATCAGCGGGGAAAAGACCAATATATAATAAGATATATTCAAGACTGGTATATTGTTGTACTTTTCACTAAAGGTCAATAGTGCATAAAAAAAAGAAATAAAATAAAAGCAAAACATAAAGACAAACAATAACTTAATATATTTCAAAGATTTCTCGCTGCTGTTTAAGTATTTGTAGAAATAACCATATGAACTAATCCACCATACTGACAAGCCGATATGGGTCATAACTGCCCATATTGAAACACTATTCACAACATTCACGAAAATAACCCAGCCTGTCAAAACCATCATCATGTTGGTTAAAGTGGATTGGTTCAGTTTATTGTCTATGCTGAATTTATAAGATCCCATCAAAAATATGGTTACTGCCAAAAAAACATAAACCATGCTTCTGTCAGCTTCTTTTATTCCGCTGTTTGTAGATGTTTGCATGTCAATTATCGCATAAATAATCAATATGATGGATACGAGGATCATATAGATATTCGTACCCTTTATTTTATTTTGCTTTATATAACTCATTGAATAAACCTCATTATAACCAAGGGCATTCCGGTCTTGGTTCTTTTTTGTAAAATGTAAACTCCAAAATATCAATCAGGTAATTCCCAACTGATTCTGATGATATTCTTGGTGCATATTCCTTGGCGTTTCTCTTCCACCCGTCAATCAATGCAGGGGTTTCTACCGCCCTCAATAGTGCCTGTTTCAGCGCGACTTCTTGATTGGCCGGAACAACGATCCCGGCTTGGCTTGCTTTAATCAACTCGTCACTGACGGCTTCGTCTGTGACGATCACCCCGATATTCGCTCTGATTGCTTCATTTACAAGCAAATTCCATCCATCAAATTTACTCGGGATGATACAGATATCATAGTCCTTCATACGAGTGCAAACCTCGTTTGACGGCCACATTCCAATGAACGAAACTTGGCTGTGATTGTTTGCCCAGTTTATCGTGTAGTCCTTTAAATCTCCATAACCGCCTACCAAATCCAATGTCCAATCGGGGGAATCTATTAAGTTAATGGCTTTGATTAAGACATCCGTTCCTTTGGTATATTCAGAAAACCTGCCGACATATAACATTTTTATCGGATACTCTGTCTTTTTAATTTCACAGGCATCCTCCATGGCATAATTATTGGGATCATACATATACGGAAACATCTGATTTTTTTTCCATCCGAATTTCATATTGATATCAACACCCTTTACTCCAAGGGGAAGAAAGGCGGATATTATGTTTCTGTATTTGAAATAATAATACCGATAGCTCAGCGGAATATACATCCTTTTCAAAAACCGCTTGATTCCGTTGCCGTAAATTCCCGGTCTTTCTGAAAAACAAACAACCTTTTTACTGTTTCGGATGTATGGATGAATCAATTTTGTTATTTTATTGGTAAAACCGGGGATCACATGAATCGCATCCGGATATAATTTAAAAATCTCTTCTATCTTTTCCTTTGCATTTTGAGAATCTGATAGCATGATGACTTCCGCATGCCCAAAATTCCCATCATCCCATGCCGCCTTTTTTCTGATTTCCTTCAGATCGTTGTTACAAATATAAAACACTTTATTTCCCCAAGCCTTGGTAACATAATTAAATGCACCTTTTGATACCTTGGGCGGGCGTTCGAACCAAAAAATCAATTCATTATGATTCACATTTTTCAAGAATATAACTCCTTAACAGACAAATGGGATAGAAATAATCACTATAATGCTCTCTGATGAAACATACCGGTATATTTTTCTTTGGTTTGCACAAGCTTTAACTCCGCTTCTGCATAATTACGCAGGTTTTCAATCACATTGTTATATTTATCCGGCTCCATTGAAGTAAAATCCTCAATAACACGCACAAAATCATCTTTGTTTGCCAAGGATATGGCTCTGCCTGCCTGGTAATCGTTGATGCTTGTCCATGGGGTGTTATCGCTGATTAAAACAGGGCAGTCTGCCAGCATGGCTTCCACGATGGCATGTCCATAATTTTCGTTGAGTGTGGGAAGAAAAAACAATTGATATTTCTTCAACACTTCCGGAATATCATCATGTTTTAGGGCACCGCAGTATTTTACTGAAATCTGATCCGGGAACAATGTTGCTTGCTGCATGCACTCATTGTAATACTCTTCATTCTCTTTGGGACCGTATATATCAAAAGTAATTACACCTTCGGTTTTCACGTCGTTGAGTGCTTCAAAGCAGAATTTCAGATTTTTGATGGGATGAATTCTTGAAATGAAAACAATCCTCAACTCATTTTTGTTCTTTTGTTTGGTATGATTACGGGTATAATAATCCTTGGGCACTGTTGGCAAATTAAAAATTGTATGGATATTTTCTTCTTTTGGGCTCAGTCTTTTTATAATTGATTTTTTCTCATCATCACTTGTTGAATGAAAAAAGCAGTGTTTCAAGGCACCGGAAAGCTTCAAGGCTTTGATATAGAAAAACTTCTTATATATCTTGTGCTTATACGCATTGTCATTGAGCTCGCCTCTGGGCGCAATGATCAGGGGAATATTCAGCTTTTTGCTGCTGTTGATGGAACAAATCAGCTGTTTATAGTTATACAATCCATTATGATAAATCAAATCCGGTTTGATTTCGGTAGCGGCTGCCACAAGCTTGTCGCTGGTGAACTCATCCTCTGCCAAATACATCACGTTTGCGTTGCCGTATTTTACGAATACGCCATGTTCAATGTCAAAGGGTGTATTGTCTTTATGATCATGATTATAAGTGATAACATAAAAATCAAATTCATCGGAGCATTGTTCTATTAAATTACCGATGCTGATCACAGGCCCTCCAAAATTCTTTGCAGGCAAATACCCGATATAAACAACAAATATTTTTGTTTTGCTCATTTTTCAGCTTTTCCCCCACACAACCTTGTTGATGATTTTGGTATAGCTTTGAATGATTTTAACCACCTTCACCGAAACATTTTCATCTGCATAGTCCGGTGCCAGAATGGTTTGTTCTTTATTCTCAAACATAGCAACTGACAATTCTATTGCCTGTTCAATATCCTCGGTTTTGATTCCGCCCACCACAACAGTACCTTTATCCAGCACCTCTGGACGCTCCGTCGAGGTGCGTAGCAGAACGCCGGGGAAATGAAGCATTGCACTTTCTTCCGATAATGTTCCGCTGTCGGACAGCACGCAAAACGCATTTTTCTGTAGCTTATTATAATCAATAAACCCAAAGGGTTTCAGGTTTTGTACCAGCGGATGAAACTGAAAATTTCTGGCTTCAATAAACTTTTTGCTTCTGGGATGGGTGGAATAAATCACCGGCATCTGATACCGCTGTGCGATATTATTGATGGCAGTCATTAAGGAGATAAAGTTCTCCTCGTGATCAATATTTTCTTCTCTGTGTGCAGAAACAATGATATATTTTCCCGCTGTGAGACCCAGGGTGCCTAATATATTACTTTGATTGATTTTATCGTCAAATTGGGAAAGCACTTCCTTCATGGGTGACCCTGTTACGAAAATATGCTCTTTCCGAAAGCCCTCTGACAACAAATAACGTCTGGAATGCTCTGTATAAGGCAGATTAATATCAGAAATATGATCCACGATTTTACGATTGATTTCTTCCGGAACATTTTGGTCAAAGCAGCGGTTGCCGGCTTCCATGTGA
>MKRK01000063.1:1194-1609 GCA_001896915.1 Clostridiales bacterium 43-6 | reverse complement strand
TAGGACTTGGCAATGATGTTGCCCATAGTGTCCCCAAGGGTAACCCCGACGCTGTCCAGATAATAATCCGGCTCCCGCAGATTCAAATCCTCAAAAAACACCTGATTGAGGGTGTAATCCCAGTTTTGTCCCGTATGCACCAGAATATTGTTAAAATAGCGGTCACAGGCCTTAATCACAGCAGAAAGCCTGATGATTTCAGGTCTGGTGCCGATAATCGTCATAACCTTTAATTGATTCAAACTAATCATCCTTTTTCATAAGAATTATTATACTTCCAGAAAAAAAGTATCCGGTTTTTCGCTGTTGAATATTTCGTCTGCCCAGAACAGGGTAATCAAATCCGTGTCGCCGGTGTTAACAATCGAATGGGTATAGCCCACCGGGATGTCCAGTACCCTGAGTTCATTGCCGC
>MKRK01000063.1:0-1184 GCA_001896915.1 Clostridiales bacterium 43-6 | reverse complement strand
ATATTCAATCATCGTATCCTCGTCGATTTTTCTGAACTTGATCACACCTTGACCTTCAATCACAAGAAATTTTTCCACCTTGGTATGGTGCCAGTGATTGCCCCGGGTGATGCCGGGCTTGGTTTTGGATATAAAAATCTGTCCCATGCTTTCAGACTTGATGAATTCTGCAAGCCAGCCACGGTTATCGTGCTTCATGTCAAGTAGATATCCAAAATCATCCTCATCCAGATAGGACAAATAGGTGCCGTATAATGCTTTGTCGAAATCATCCTGTAGTGAAGGCATAATCAGGGTCTTACGGTTTTCATGAAAGCCGTACAGCTTATCCGTCAATTCGCCCAGTGTGATTTGATATACCCTCTTTATATAGCAATAACCGTCATCAAGACGGTTTTCTTTTCCATTGAGCGCCGCAATAAACTCTGCAACTACATCATCAATATAAACCAACTGTAACAGTGCTTCCCTGCTGGTTACCGTAATCGGCAAGCCCTTTGCGATATTGTTGCAAAAGGTCGCAACGGCAGAATTATAGTTCGGGCGGCACCATTTTCCAAAAACATTTGGCAATCTGTACACAAGGCTTTTGACCTTGTTTTCTTCCCCGTAAGAAAAAATTAAATCCTCACCGGCCTTTTTACTGACACCATAAGGATTGGACAAGCCCGCTTGGATGGATGAAGTAATCAAAACAGGAGAAATATTATGGTTGTTTTTTAAGTTTTCCAAAAGAACCGAGGTAAAACCAAAGTTCCCTTCCATATATTCCGTTTCGTTCTGCGGGCGGTTGACGCCGGCCAAGTGAAATACAAACTCGCAGTCTTTTGTATACTCTGCCAGCATGGATTGGTCGGTATCCATATCATATTCATAAATATCGCAATATCCGAGATTTTTCAGCTGCACAATCAGATTTTTTCCTATAAATCCGTTTGCTCCGGTCACCAATATTTTCATGGTCATGCCCCTTTAATGAATTGCTTCAGCGTTGTTATTTGGTTCGGTTGTTCAGTTCTTCTTTTATATAGTCAAGTGCCAATAGCTTTTCCTTTACTTCTTCCACGTTCAGTTGTTTGGTGTTCTGTGAATTGTATTCATCCGAAGCTGTCAACTTTTCACTTCCATTGTCAAAGTACTTATCGTAATTCAAATCCCTGTTATCACAAGCAACTCTGAAATAA
>MKRK01000062.1:3016-12470 GCA_001896915.1 Clostridiales bacterium 43-6 | reverse complement strand
TCCCTGTCGGCAAAGACCTGGTTGAACTCATTCATGCTTAAGGTCACGTTTGTCTGATAAATGTTGCCGGAATACAGCGTCCAGGGGGTGGTGATTTTTTCCAGTCCCGAGACAGTCACTTTTTCATTGTTAAAGGGCTTGAAGGTAATGGGGGCACCGGGCTGTCCGGCGTTTTTCACAGTAATGGCTTCGGTGTATTCGCCGCCCATGATGAAGCAGGTATCACCTGCCGTCATGGTGTTCGCCGCTTTTTGGATGGTCAGAAAGGGAGCGGACTGGCTGCCGCTATTGGTGTCCAGGCCTGTTTTGGAAACATAAAAATGTGCGTTATTGTAAATGGAACCTATTTTAAGTACATATCTCTTGGTCCCCAGAAGATCAATGGCGTTGAATTCCTCATCCTTGTTCACATCGGCAGCTGCCAAAGCCGTATCGGTCAGCGGCTTGATATTTAATAATGACTTTTTTTGTTCCAGCAGATCAATGACGTCAATGGAACTGTCACTGTTTACGTCGCCGTAAATCACAGCGGTCAGCCGGTCATTGATGATGTTGCCTTTTTGCAGGACCACCTGATAGCCGGTTCCCATATTGCCGGAAGTGACTGTTGCACCGCTGGTGTCTTTCACAGACAGGGTTCCGTTTCCCTGTAAAACGGATAACACCGTTCTGACATCGGTTTTAGGGAGGATACCGCAAATGGTCTTGCTCATGGGTAAGATTTTTAAGGCTCCGCCCGAAAGGACAGAAATGCTTTTGTCGACGGTGCTTTGTGCACAGACAAGATTGGTTCCCGGCACAACGATTAAGAGGGTCAGAATTAATGTGATACAGGTTAGCTTTGTCATTCTCTTTTTCATGATAAATACCTCCGTCAATAGATTTGATTGACTCAACTTTCGGATTGTGTCCGATCGTCAATTGCGTTAAGGATTGAACTGTATCACTTTCATATTATCCAGATAGATATCGCTGTCACTGCCCTTGGCGGACACAAATACCTGAAGCTTAGCGGCGCCCTCCGGTGCGGTGACGAAGGTGTTCTTTTCCGTGTAGACATTGTCGGCGGTGATAAAGGAGCCGCAATAGATTTCTCGGTCATTTGCGTCAAGGAACCGAATGCCGAACTCACAGGGGTTTTCATAGCTGGCAGCTCTCATTTTGGCACTCAGGTGATAGGTCAGCCCCGATGTGATGCCTGTTGAGATGGTTTGGCTGATGGAACATGCGGCAGGACCCAAATGCAAGGCATAAGCTCCGTGGGTGGGTGTTTTGGAGGTCACGGACACACCCGCCGCATTGACGATATCCCAGCCCGTCAGTGCGTTTTCAAAGCTTCCGTTGGTCACCAGATTGGCACCCGGCACGCTGACGCTTTCCAGATAAGGAAGGTTGTAGGTGGGGGTGAAGCCCGACTGAGACGGTGTAAGTGAATAAACAATGTTCCGCTCTTTGAAAAATTCATGACCGGCCGCCCATTTCTCAAGCCCGAATTCAAAAGCACCAATGTCCGCTGTTCCTATTCTGTCAGCGGTTCCCACAGGAAGAGTGATGCCCTTATCAATGGCCGATGTGGCGCCGGACAACAGGCTGTAATCGCCCTTTGCCGGGTCGGTAAATTTCAGCTTGTAGTTCAGATAGTATAAATTAGAGCCTAAAAATGCGTGATCGGCATAAAAGAAGGGGGACATAATGTTATTATAAAACTGGCTGCCGGACCAATCGGTTGATTGGGTGGAACCAATGAAGGCATTGCCGATCAGGGTGTTATTATACACTCGGTTACAGATGGACGGTCCCTCAACCACCATGGTTTTATCAACATTGTAGGCAACATTGTGGTGGTAGATAAAGTTCATACTGTTTTTACCCAGGCTGTATGCGGTGACAGTGCCGTTGTTTGAGGAATCGCCCACGATGTTGTGGTCGACTTCTGTGCGGCTTAATCCATCATAATTCACGGACCCGACGGCATAACCCCCACAGAGATTGACTGAAATATTTTTGAATTTGTTGCCGGTAATCCGCAGGTTTGCCGCTGTCAGCTTGATTGCGGATTTACCTGTTTTTTCAATGGTGTTGTATGCAATGAGAGTATCATTGTTGTTGACAGGTGTGATGGCGGCGGCATCGGAGCTGCCGTAATTGATGTTGTGAATGTAGTTGTTCATGATGGTACAGTTGTTCCCTTTGAGCGTAATTGCACCTTCGGAGCTGTAGGCGATGGTACTGTTTTTTATTGTGCTGTTGTTTGCATAAAGGGTCAGACCGCCATATTCTGTTCCTGTGCTGCTTTTGGTGCTGTGGTAGAAATACTGTAAATTAAGTTTGTTCAGTGTGAGGTTTTTGGAACCGTTGTTGTTTTTGACGGAAGAACCGAAGATTTCAATGCCATCCAGGCTGATGAAGGTTTTTTCGGATACGTCGAAGACGTATTCTCTCGCTTTTACTTCAATGTCCAAGGTGTTTGGATTTACGCCGCCCGGGGCATACAGATACAGGCTGCCGTTATGATAAAACCATTCGTTTTCGGTGTCCAGCAGGTTCAGCTTGTTGTAGAAATAGAATTTACTGCCGGTAACAGCCGGTTTCGGCAGTGTCTCAAAGGTAACAAATGAACCGGAGCCGCCATTGACGGTTGAGGTATAAAACACTTCGTGACCGGCTCCTTCCACAGCAATGCCACCGCCGATGAAATCGGAGCCGGCAGACAGGGAAGAGGAAGTGAGGGATGAGCCGGAAGCAGTATCTGCGGTGAGGGTAGTTCCTGTGGAGAGCACATCGGCGGTACCCTTGTTGGGAAAACGGGCAAGGGTTTGCATTTTGCTGTCTGCAAACACCTGATTTTTTTCGTTGAGGTTCAAAGTCACATCCGCTTTATAAATGTTGCCTGAATACGTTGAAAAGGGGGCAGTGACCCTGTCAAGACCGGATAGGATTACTTTCTCGGCATGATAAGCCTTGAAGGTGATGGGAGAACCGCTTTCTCCCGAATTTTTCGGTGTGACGGTTTCATGGTACACACCGCTCATGATATAACAGGTGTCACCGGCCGTCATCAGGTTTGCCGCTTTGGTGATTGTTTTGAAGGGGGAGGAAAGACTGCCTTTGCCAGAATCGCTTCCGGTGTTAGAAACATAAAAGTCGGCACTGTTATAGATGTTTCCGACCTTTAGGATATATCTTTTTATAACCAATAAGTCAATGACATCGGAAGGGCTGGTATCCTTGTTTGCATCCCCGGCTTCGAGATATGCGCCTTGTAATGTGACCATTTTCAAAAGATGCCGTTTTAATTTCAACAAATCAATTACATTAATCATACCGTCTGTCACAATGTCACCGTACACAATGACAGTCACCTCGTCCAGTGCTTCGCCGTTGTCTTCCAGCACGAAGGTGTATCCTGTGCCGACGGTGCCACTTGTGACAGTGTTGCCGTCTTGATCCTTGGCTATGATAGTGCCTTCGCCGTCCAGATAGGACAGAACCGTCTGTACATCGGTGCCGGGCTCAATGCTCTGAAGCTGTTTCTTTGACTGAATGAGCTTGATTGGTGCGGTTTCTTTGCGCGTGATAAGCTTTGGAAGGTCGATATCGGGCGGTGGTGCCGTGGTTGTGGGGACGGTTGTACCCGTTGTGGTTGTGGTTGTGGTGGTTGTAGTTGCGGTGGAGGTGGGGTCATATTTGATCAGCTGAATATTATCAAACTGCCCTTTGAATCCCCCGGCGCCCTTTGAGGAAACATGGAAGGTAAAGGTTTGGGTTCCTGTAGAAAAACTGTATACACCGAAGTCCTTGGTCTGATACCCGGTGAAGGAGCTGAGATTATATTCATAACCTGTATCGGTGCCGTTGATGCTCAAATCGTAATATCCGCTGTCGTTGGAGCCCTTCATGGCGGCTTTGATGATATAAGTGCCTGCCGGAACATCCGTCAGGGTGAAGCGGATGTATTCCCGGATGGCGGTAGCGTTCAGCATGACGGTGGAACCGCCCCCGGCGGAAGTATCAGCCATAACGACGCCGGCGGGCGTCCCTGAGAACGGGAGGGTTTCGCATTCATAAAAATAATTGTTCAGCGTAGCGTCCACCACCGTCTGGGTGATGGAGGAGGTTCCTGCGGAATAATAAATGCCGTTCTTGTGTCTGGCAACGGAAACACAGGTCCACAGGCCGTCCAGCTGAATCTCGTCGATGTCGAAATCGGCACCGGGAATATTTAATTCTCCCTTGGTATTCTGACCTGCCGCCAAAAGAGCAGTGTCGGTCATGGCAACAATATCATTGCCGGAGGCAATGATTTTTTTCACACCTGTCCAGCCGGAGATGTTATTCCAGTTCCAATAGTTTGTGTTAGCTTTGCCGATTACCAAAACCCGGCCGTCTGCCGTTAAGGCAAAGCTGTGGCCAAAGCTGGCGGCAACCTGTATGATGGTCTCATTTGCCCAGGAGGCAGGAATGGTGGCTTTGCCATCGTTGTTGTTCCCTCCGGCAACCACACGACCTGTGTTTGTTAGTCCTATGATATGAGAATAATAGGTGTCGATTTGTGTATAGTATTCGCTTGCCCCCAGGGCTGCGTTGAGCGTGTCGGCGGCCGTTATCAAATTGGTTTCGCCTGATTTGACGGCATATACCACTCGGCCTGTCGTTGTCAGGCCGACGATACCCATGCCGCCTGCCGCTTTGATGAATTTAATATTTGTCCAGCCCGCCACAGAGACCTTGGGTGTGTCAAAGGCCGGGGAAGGTCCGCATAACATAACGGTACCGTCTTGCCGGAGAGAGGCGGCAATGGAGTCACCGACTGTGATCCCAACGACCTTGTTGTTGGGATTGGGTATGTATCGGGGTGTAACGGCGGGCGCCGTGTTCCAGTCGCCCATCAGCTCTGAGGTTTTGATGGCGCCAAAGCCGTTTGCACCGCCCAGACGAACGGTACCGTTGTCAAACAGGGCGAGTAAGCTTTGACTTGCCGAGGAATTGTTCAAGCAATACTGAACAACACCGGTGGACGATACATCCGCCGACACACGGGATAGATTGTTGAATGTCATTGTGCTGATTAATAATAGGATTGCCAAGAGGATACTGACAGTCTTTTTCACACGTTTCCTTTTCATAAACATAAAACCTCCTGCTTTGAATCGATACATAAGGATTATATAATTATTGATGGAAACAATCAAGCGAAAATAAAAATATTGAAAATAACTGTACATTATTTACATAATATAGTCACGGGTTTTGTGTATATCAGATGTATGGTGTTGCTTTCCGTAATGATGATATCACAGGAAATCCCTTGATGAAAGACAGAACGTAAAAAAACAGCTATCCTCTTCGATAGCTGTTTTTATGGAGATTCCATTACTTTTTCAGGATTGCATGCATGGGGCAATATTGGACGCATTTCAGGCAGTTGATGCATTTGTGTTCGTCCACGGTGGGTGCGGCAAAGCCCTTCTGAAACAAGGCACCCACGGGGCATACCCGGACCGAAGGACAAGGATGGTTTTGGGGACATCTGGATTGATTGACCACGACAGACATAGAAACACTCCCGTAAAATTTTAATGAAATAATGATACAACAAAAAATGACGGTTGTATGTGACCTTGTTACAAATGCAGTATTGGGTAAAACGGATAGGGGGTTATAGTCTGTTAAGCGCCTCATGATTGCCATACGCAATTTCCTGCAGCTGCCTGTATAGCGGTTGGATGGAATATTTTTTGGGAAACTCAAACTTTCTTTCCGACAGGGAAACGCCCCCGGTAGCACGAAAATAAGGTGAGGTGATATAAGTAATGGTAATTTCACAATCATCCAAGCCAAATCCGGCGGTTTCTGCCGAAACATGAATGATGGTATTGAGATTGACAGAATCCACTCTTGTTTTTTGTCCGGTTGCTCCTTGGCGGTCAAAGAATACAATGCGTTTGTCGGTAACCAAAACCACATCACGGATGAGGCGGAAGCCGATTTGCAGCACCTCGCCGTCCATAAGATAGGCACCGTATTCTCTTTGTAAATCCTCTACCGATACCTCGCTTAAGTTTCCCAGCAGTCCCTGCAGCATGGAACCGCCTATTTTATCGAGTACACCCATTTTTGTATCCCCTTATCGCTGATGAAATTAAACTATAACTCTTAAAAAACAGTGGTGACCACTGGGAATTGGGTCGTCCTTCATTGTTTTATCGCTGCTGCCAAGTTCGTTTTTTGCAATAAATCAATGGCAGAAGCCTCGTCTACGGGCTTGCTGAACAGATATCCCTGCATCATATCGCAATGATGCTCAATCAGATACTGCTTTTGTTCCTCGTTTTCCACACCCTCGGCAACCACCTGATGTCCCAGCTTATGTGCCATAGAAATAATGTCGCTGATGATAATTTTGTCGGCTTTGTCAAAGCGTATTTTGTTGATGAAATAGCGATCGATTTTCAGACAGTTGATATTCAGCTCGCTTTCTCTTGCCAAGGAGGAATATCCTGTTCCAAAATCGTCGATGGATATTTTGATGCCCATGTTTTTCAGTTCATTCAGTTTCTCGTTGATCACGGCATAGTTTTCTGCGAAGACAGTTTCTGTGATTTCAAAGCCCACGGTATGGGGGTTGATCCGGTACTGGGAAAGCATGTCTGCAATGTCGTCGATAAAATCTTCTTTCAGAACTTGAATGGCGGAAACATTGATGTATATGTGAATATTTTCAAACCCCCGTGTATACAGTTCCTTCATAAACGAAAATGCAATGCCGATAATTTTTTTGCCAATGGGAACAATCAGCTGGGTTTCTTCTGCCAACGGAATGAATTCGTTGGGTGATACATCACCTATGTTTTCATCATAAAACCGTGCCAGTGCTTCAAACCCTTGAATGGTATTGGTTTTCAGGTTTAAAATGGGTTGGTAATGCAGAAATATGTAGTCGTTGATATCGTGATGGGCGGCGTTCAGCAGCGCTTCTCTGATGAAGCTGTCCCGTTTGACGGATGCATCCGTATCGGCATTGAAAAACTGATAGCCGAACATGGTGTTGGGCTCTACCAGCTCGGAGGCAATGGTTGCGTGTTTGATGATACAGTCAGCATCACAGCCGGATTGCTCCATTTCTAATACACCAATGCCACAGCCTACAATATGCAGGAGCTGAATTTTGCTGATGGTTTCGATGATGGTGCTGCAAAAGCGTTTTAGCTCCTCTTGATTTTGATAGCCTTCATAATAAAATACGAACCGTTCAAAGGATACCTGAAACAGTCTGATGTGGTCAAAGCACAGGGCGGACAGGGTGTCAGCCAGAGTCTTGATCAGGTTTTCGCTGAAATTATAGCCATAAAGAAGACGGATGGAATTGATTTTTTTCAGATTCAGCAGCAAAATTGCTTTCTTAACTCCTGTGATCATAGTTGCAGACAAAATATTTTCCAGATATCTGCGGTTATAAAGCCCGGTCAGACTGTCAATTTCACTGATGCGTTGCAGCTTGCTTTCATTTTCTTTTCTGTCAGAAATGTCAATGATGATGCCTTCCAATGCGATGACAGTTCCATTGTCATCATAGATTCCCTGACCCAGCTCCAAAATCCATTTTTTCTGACCGGAGGCAGTTATGATTTCATATTCATGCTGAAAAGGCAGGCCTTTCTCGAGGATTTCCTGCCATTTACACCAAAGAATATCACGGTATTCCGGCAATATTAAGTCATTAAAGGACAAATTCTTGTTGTATAGCAGGCTTTCTGCGGTGTAGCCTGTTAATTCAAAGCAGCCTTGTGATACGAACTGCATGGTCCACTCCCGGTCATAATTGCATCGATATGCCATACCGGGCAGGTTCGATAGCAGCACAGCCTTGCTTCGTTCACTCTCCTGAAGGTTTCGCTCCATAATTTTTCGTTCGGTAATGTCCTGAACCAGTCCTATGTGTTTGTATTTTTCGTTGTTCAGAGAGGCAGAAATTAAATAAACCCATACGGAGGAACCGTCGGGTTTCACATATCTTTTTTCAATGGCATAGCTGGAAATTTCACCAGCCTGCAGTTTTTTAAATTGATCCAGATCGAGCTGTAAATCGTCCGGATGGGTGATATGTGCCCAGCCCAGGCGGATGATTTCTTCCTTTGTTCGCCCTGTAATTTTGCAAAACATCGGATTGATATCCTGATAGGTATCCTCTTCGCCCGAGCTTGGTTCACTGCTGTGGGCAATGGAAATGCCGATGGGAGATTGTTCAAATATTGTGCGGTAAAGCATGCCGTTTTCTTTCAGTTTCATTTCTGTATTGATAAAATCCTTCATGGCACTGCAAATCAGCTGATAAATAATTAGGGCAGTTACGGTTACATAAGTCAGCCCTTTCAGGATATTAAAAAGAATGAGGCTGTCTGAAAACATGAACCGGGACAGCATGTCCGATACAATAATCCACAGGCAACCAAGAATAAAGTAAATTAAAGCAATACGGAAGGATTTTCGTTTTGCTTGATTTTTATAGACACACGTATGCTTCTGTTTCATTTGATAACGTCCCCCATTAAACACATCAACTGCCTGCCATTGATACAATCACTTCTTTTATCAAAGATTACTACATGCTAAGACTTAATTTTTACAGTTAGTAGCTTACAGTTAGATTATATGGAGAATGTTGTTTTTTGTCAACAATAATTGTATATTGAAACACAATGTAACTCATTTATTCCGTTTTTTTTGTTGTTTCTGTTACGTTTTTATTTGCCCAGCAAATAAAAACGTAACAGAATTGGATTTATCTGCTAGAAATCGGTGCTTTGCTCATTTTTTGATTTATATCGAAACAAAACAGAAGGACGGTGTCCTTTGCCTTTTTGGATTTGCTCTGTTTTTTCTACCTTATTTGCAATGATTCTGCGGAAGGAGGGCGTCAGCAGGCTTTTGTTAAGGATGGTTTCGTATACCTGCTGTAACTCTCCCAGAGTGAAAAGCTGGGGCATCATATGAAACACAATATCGGAATAACCGATTTTGTTTCTCAAGCGGTCAATCCCCATGGCAATTACCAAAGCATGGTCAAAGGCCAGATGTTTGTTCTCTGTGATTTGATAGGAATATTGGAAATGATTCTTATCCTGAGCGGTTTTGGCTACAGAAAATTCAAATTCTGTTTTACTGCCGGTCAGCGTTATCGTGGTGACACCGTCTGCTTGAGTTTCGCCGAGATTGAACCATTCGGAGTTTTCGGAAACACTTTGGCTCAGAAGATTTTTATTTACCAGTGACAAATAAGCGGTTGATACAATCCGCATCCGCGGGTCTCTGTTCACATGGCCAAAGGTATAAAGCTGCTCCAGATAAATATTCGTCAGGTTGGTCTCGTTTTTTAAAATACGTTTGGGACAGTCGTCGAGATGTTCGTCTGAAGCGACAAAACCGCCGGGCAGGCACCACATATCTTTAAACG
>MKRK01000062.1:410-2982 GCA_001896915.1 Clostridiales bacterium 43-6 | reverse complement strand
ACATCAGCGGTCACCGAAACTCTCCCATACTCATCGGAATTATAATGATCCAGAAACTCTCTTTCAGAATGATAGCTTGTCATGGGAGCCCTCCTGTTACAATAGATTTCAGAATGAATCATACAGTCGGTCACGGATTTCCTTCAGCGTGAATTCACGAAGCATCCTGCCGTTTTCAAACACAGGCTGAATGAGATTGTCCCCATATGCTACGCTTCCCATATCCTCAAAGGACAGCTCGTCCCGATATTTGATTTCTCCGTTATCCCAGTAGACATAGCACATGCCTTTTTGGGATTTCTTAAAATGACTGCCGTCCACACGGTCCGTGATCGGGTCCTTAAAAATGGGGGTTTCCTTGCCGGCTATGATGCTATTGGTGGCCTTCAGGGCAAAACCGAAGGTATCACGGGTGTTATACTGGTAAGTAAAGCTGCCGATTCCCAGCACCACATTGGTGATGGCAAAGCCCTTGGCAGACAGTCTATCCCAAATCTTGACCGCGCGGTCAATGGTGATGGAATCGCCGTATATTGCTCCGATATGACGGTCAAGCATTTTATAGCCCTTGTCGTTGACCACGCCGCCAAAGGTTTCCCATAATAATTCTACGGTACCCTTTTCCTCGGGTGTAAGGGAGATTGCCTTTACGCCCTCGAGTGTGCCCGGCACAATCTCATAGAGCTGACCGTCTACCCGTCCGTAATGCTTACCATTGTTCGTCTTTTGATAAAACACTGTCATTCGTTCTATGGTTGGGAAATCTCTGATCTCTTCAGGAAACGTGCCGCAAATGATATCCACAGGGTCGCCGCTGTCGCCGCGAATGATAACTTTTCCGTCTCTGGACAAAATTTCATTTTTTAGCTTTGGTAAGTACCGGGTCAGCACGTTCCAATAATCATATGTATCGGAAACAATGCTAAGAGGACCCCTCGGAAAGGCTTCGCATATCAAATGGCGATAGCAATCGAACTCTCCGTCCTTTCCGTAAGAGCTCATCACGCTGTGCTCTGTGGAGGGGACGCCTTTTCCCACGGTTTCTTTTGTGCAGTCACAATGATAATACTGCTCAAGCCAGAGGATCGCCGGAATGGTAGCGGAGCCGATGAAGGAGGTCAGGTGCCCTGCACTGGTTGACATAGCCGCCTCCGGCGCACTCATCCCACGCATGGAAAAGTCTCCGCAGAGGGCGTTGACCGGCGGCAGAAAATCAATTTTTTCCGTGGAATTTCCGTGTTCCGCTACGGTATCCGACACAGTCCTACGGTAATAAAATTCGCAGAATTCACGGTATTGATAGGCAATGGAGGCAGCGGTCATTGGTTGCCAGATGGAACAGCTCATGAGGGTTTCCAGATAGTTCACCAGCCAGCCGAAGCCCTTCACGGTGTTGGTAACTTCAATCATCGGAACCTTGACAGGGACCCTCGTTCCTTCCGGGACGGCGCTGATGCGAATGGGAAGATAGCCTAAGTCATGCAGACTTTTCATTGCGGTGCTATCGGCAGCCTGGGGGGTCATGGTGTTGGCAACTAGTCTGATATATTCGGCTTCCACTTCGGCCCATTCTCTGTCAAAAAAGTTCTGCTGAAACTCCTCTATCAATGTTTTTTTCAAAAACGCCTGAAGGCCGAACAGGATGATTTTATCAATGCCTTCTTTTCTTGTCATTCTGGGCGTCCAGTACGAAACCAGATAGTCAAGATCCGGAACATAGGCGAGATGATGGATGGTTTTATAAAAATCGGTCATTAACATGGGGGATAGCCGCATTATTGTCCGCCTCCCTTCCGTGTGATTTCTTCTTCCAGCTTTTCGATGCTTCTCAGCCAGATTGCGGCGGAAGCGTCGGAGGGCATCCGCCAGTCGCCCCGGGGGGACAGGCAAATGCTTCCCACCTTCACGCCGTCCGGCAGACAGCTGCGTTTGAACTGCTGGGAGAAAAAACGGGTATAAAAAACCTTGAGCCATTGTAGTATTGTTGTTTGGTCAAAGTCGTTTTGAAATGCCTTGGTGGCAAGGTAAAAGATTTTTTCAGGCAGAAACCCATAGCGGACCACATAATAGAGGAAAAAATCGTGCAGGGAATATGGCCCGATGATGCTTTCGGTCTGCTGTGCGATCTTGCCTTCTGCATCCGGGGGAAGCAGCTCGGGACTGATGGGGGTGTCAATGATATTCTTCAGTACAGGTGTGCTTCCTTCAAATATATTATATTGAATGATGCTGTCAATCATCCAGCGAATGAGTGTTTTCGGAATGCTTGCGTTGACGCCGTACATGCTCATATGATCGGCGTTGTAGGTGCACCAGCCCAGGGCAAGCTCACTTAAGTCGCCTGTGCCTACAACAAATCCGCCGATTTTGCAGGCGAAGTCCATCAATACCTGGGTGCGTTCCCTGGCCTGTACATTCTCAAAGGTTACATCATGAATCGCCATATCATGTCCGATATCCTGATAATGCTGTATGCAGTCGGCCTTGATGTTGATCTCCTCCCCGGTGATGCCGAGAGACTGCATTAAGGCAAGGGAATTTTGATAGGTCCTGTCGGAGGTGCCGAAGCAGG
>MKRK01000062.1:0-349 GCA_001896915.1 Clostridiales bacterium 43-6 | reverse complement strand
CGATGACAAGCTTGCCTTTCGTAACCATAACGCGTTTTTTCAGTCCTGCCACCTGCATCTGAAAGATATTCATGCAGCGTTCCTGCCGGTCCTTTTGGGAAGAAGGAACAAAAGGAAGCTTTTTCAGGGGATACAATTCCCCATCGCCGTGAAACTCGCTGTGTATGGCGAAGCATGCAATTGTTCGGCAGGTTTCATGACTGCCGTAAAGGGAGATGGTATCCTGAAAGCTCTTGTTTTTCATCCGGTCGGCCCGTATTTTCCCCAGATCCATATCAGAAACAAGAAGATAATCGGTGTCGATGAGCTTTTCGTTTTCTTTTAATATTCCACCGTTTTCGGCAACCAG
>MKRK01000061.1:5861-10117 GCA_001896915.1 Clostridiales bacterium 43-6 | reverse complement strand
CCACCGTTTATCCGTTTATATTGACGATGTCCAACTATTCGGTCTCACATCACCACCCCCGACGAACATCGCAACGCCAACGACAGCGATCCCCCCCAACAGCAACACGAAATATGAGTGCGAGGTTTTGTCTGTTACTGCGTCCTCCGGCGATAGCCAAGGAAATATTGCTGATCCGGATGCAAATGTAGGCAATATTAATGCATTGACCTGTAACGCAGTGGGTGACTATGTGGAATATACCATCCCGAACCTCGTTGCGGCACAGTATACCGTAAAAGCAAGAGTGAAGCTGGGCAGCTCAAAGGGAACCTATCAGCTTTCGGTGGGCGGCGTTAATGTAGGCAGTACGATTGACTGTTACAACTCCGGAAATATGTTTGGCGAGGTCAATCTGGGCACGGTGACGATTGCCACCGCCGGTTCACAGACCTTCCGCTTTACTGTTACCGGGAAAAACTCAGGCAGCACGGGCTATAACGGTGCATTCGACTATATCCATTTAATTACGCCGGTTCAGGTCGTTCCAACGACTGCTACTACAACTGCGGTTACGACTACCACCACAACCACAACTACTACCACAACCACCACGACCACTACAACAACTACCACCACACCGGCACCCACTACCACAACTACCACTGCAACTACCACGACAGCCTCAAACTATCTTACTCTTGCCGACTTTGAAGACGGCACCACAAACGCATTGAATGTAAAATGCGGTTATGCCAGCTTCAGTGTAATCGATGGTGCAGGTGCTGATGCCTCAAAGGGTCTCAGACTGACTTACAGTAATTTGGGTTATGTTCCCGGAGAAGATACCCTTGCCATCAATTTAACCTCGGCACAGATTGCAAACAGCACAGGAATGCGGATATGGCTGAAGGGAACCACTTCTGATTTTACCAGAAGTCAAATCAGATATTATACAAACCATATCAGCACATCGGTAACGGAAACCTACAGAACCGCCAACGTAACCATTGCTGCAAGCGGTGCATATATCCAAATTGATTGGGGCAATCAGACCGCCTTTAATATCTATCATGACGGTAACAGCTCATGGAACTATACCGTTCCGTCAATAGCACAAATGCAGTCAAACCTGACAAAAGTAGGAATCAGCTTTGCTGTTCCTGCCAACACAGGTTCTCAGACTTTATTTATTGACAATATCCAATTAATCCGATAGTGATGACAGCTGCAAGCATATAATGTTTATCATATCCGCCGGCACAAGCCGGCGGATATTTCATGTGAATTTCGGTTGCAATCAGTAATGTTTGATGATATGATAGAAGCTGAATTTTATTAAGACGAGGATTTATATGAAAAATGATGTAGCAAGGGATTCCGTCAATACATTTGGCACCAACTTAATATCTGCGGTGATGGCATTATTGACATCGTTTTTCTTAACACGGTATCTGCTGCCCTCTGAGAAGGGAATTATCGTTTCCATTCAGCTGATTGCCTCAGCGATTGTGACGCTGGTTTCCTTCAGCTTCAATTCTGCTGTTTTATATTATGTTGCGAAGTATGACAAAACCAGGATACAGAAAACCATTGTGAAACTATCGGTATATATTTTACTGTTGATTTTTGTTTTTGGTGTAGCACTTTCGTTGATGTCCTTGGTACCCGGCATCAAAAACACACAGTTTTTTAAGGACACTCCCTTTCGGTTTATCCTGCTTGCAGTACCGTACGCATTGCTTTCCTTCGGCTCATCCATTTTGTTGAGTATTTTACGGGCAGAGAACAGGTTCAGATCCTACAATCTTATTATGCTCTTGCAGCGTATGCTTGTATTTTCTTTTTCGATAGCAGTTTTGTTGATTCGCGGCATGGCAGCGGTTTATTTCATGGTAGTGGCTTACCTGATTGTTTCAGTGATTGTTTCTGCCACGTCAGTCATAACCATAAAAAATTCTAAATATAACAGTGATTCAGAGGATATCACCGCAGTGACAGAACGGGATATGATGAAATACAGCTTAAAAACCTATCCATCTACTTTGCTTTCCTTTGGCAACAATCAGGCAAGCTCCCTAATTCTAAAGGGCTTTCTGGGGAACGGCTCTCTGGGTGTTTTTTCAATTGCTTATACACTGACGGAAACCATCTGGCTGCTACCTACATCCGTCAGTATGGTTATTATGACACGGCTGGCGGCCATGACGGACGATGGAGACAGAGTGAGATTGACGGTCATTTCCTGTAAAATTGTAATGTATCTTTGTGTGTTGTTATCCGCGTTGATGGCTGTGGGAGCCTATTATCTTATCCCTGTATTGTTTCCGAATTATACCGATGCTGTGCTTCCGCTTTTTATAATGCTATGCGGCAGTATTTTTATTTGCTACTCCAGTGTGTTATCCAATTCGATTGCTGCATACGGGAGACCGGAACTTAATATCATCTCGACCGCTTGTGGTGTCGGAGCAAATATTTTACTCGGCTTTGTTTTCATTCCGTTATATGGACTGATGGGGGCGGCAATCGCCACAGCCATTTCTTTTTCCCTGCAGGGAATAGTTTCCGTTATTATTTTTCATATCTTTACCAAAGCAAGAATATCCGAAATGCTTCTTCCTGGTAAACGGGAAATCAATGCGGTGAAGAGTTTATTGACAAAGAAAAAAACGATGTGAGTATGAGCATAGAAGTGAAAATTGCTGTTGTATGATTGACGCCTAAAACCTCACGGGCATCCAGATTCGGATGTGTTTTCTCGAGAGCAGAGAAAACGGCATGATACAATAAAAACCCTTGCAGAATATCCTGCAAGGGTTAATTTATATTATTTGTGAGGTTTCGAGGAGGGCTTTTTCCAGCTGCTTGATATTATTGTTCCAGTCATAATGGTTCAGTACACGTTTTCTGCCGGCTTCGCCCATGGTAACTCTCATTTTTTTGTTATTGATCAGAAGCAGAATTTTTTCTGCCATTGCATTGACGTTTTTCCGTTCTACGATGAATCCGGTTTCGTTGTCTGCCATGACCTCTGTCAGTCCGTCTGCATCGCTTGTAATAACAGGTAAACCGCAACTCATGGCTTCCACTGCCGCAACACCGAAGCTTTCGCTGTCAAGTGTGCTGGGCACGCAGAAAAGATCCATCGTCTGCAGTGCCGCCGGTACATCTTTGTGAGGTATTCTGCCGAAAAATACAGTGTCATGGTAGATGTTCAGGTCATGAGCCAGCTGTTTCATATCCTCCAGCTGATCTCCGTCGCCGTAGATATGGAGAGCCAGGGGTTCATTAAACGTCTTTTTGACTGTAGCAAAGGCTTTGATTAAATATTGAATACCGTATTTTTCTGATACGCCCTTGATGAAACCAATGACAGTTGTGTCCGAAGTTAATTTGGCGGCAGGTATAAATTTAGCGGTATCCACGCCAAAGGGAGTGGTATAGATCTCTTTTTTGGCCTTGTTATATTTTTGTGTCCGTTCCGCCATGATATTGCTTGTAGAAGCCAGGGCATCGGCTTTTCTGATATTTCGTTCCAGTATATAACGGCAAATATCATTTTTAAAAGGAAAATCATAGACATCACTGCCCCAGACAGAAAGCAGCAGGGGATGGAAGCCGGTTTGTGCAGCTAAAGTGCCATAGCCCGATGCATAATGTGCATTGAGGATATCAGGACGCCATTCTTTTAAGGATCTTTTCAAAGCAGAGGCGTTGAAAAGATAACCCTTCTGGCCGCTATGAGGGAGATAAATCACTTCAACTTCGTTTTTGATGGCGTTGTCATTGTCTTTGTGGTCCGGCAGTGAATAAAGCCGCACACTGTGACCCAGCTCAGTCAATGAATTTACAATTTTGATGGTGTGTATGGATTTTGCGGCACTTAATATTGCGATTTTCATTGATTTCAAACCTTACTTCCCTAAATCTTCAACAATAGTCTGGACCCGGTGTGTCCATAGATTTTGTTCAAGAAGTGCTTTTTTAGAATTTTCTTTGTATTTTTGATAGAGATCTTTATCATTGACCAGACCGGAAACAGCCATGGCAAGGCTTTCTGCATTGTCATGGCACACGATTCCGGTTTCATTGGATCGAATAAAATCCGCGGTTTCAACGCAGTCGGTTGCAACTACCGGAAGTCCGTAAGATAAATATTCCATCAGCTTAACGGGTACGGCAAAATCCATATATAGATCACGTTGAAAGGGGATAATGCCAATATCAGCACCGGAATAGATATCTTTCAGTTGTTCTCCACTGGCTTTAATAAG
>MKRK01000061.1:541-5816 GCA_001896915.1 Clostridiales bacterium 43-6 | reverse complement strand
ATCATCAACACGACAGACCATTTTCAAATGGATATTACAAAACTTTTCTTCATTCAGAATCATAAATGATTGAAGTAATATATGAGTGCCATATCTCTCGCTGACACCGCCTACATAAACTGCGGTGTCAATATTTTTGTCCAGCATTTCTGTTAGTCGATTTTCACCTGCCGGTGGCAATATTTCTTTGTGTTTAAATCGAAATAAATCCGCCATGCTTTTGCTGGGAAAAAAAACAGTATTACAGCAACAGCGGAAGACTGTCAGATCAAAAATATGCATTGCAATCAGAATAAAACGCTTTATCCCTTTTTTATCCCACCATTTCGCAAATTTCCAGTAAGCATCTCTGTAAAACAACCCGATGGGAAGCCTTCTGAGCCGCAATTTGTATAATAGCCAATGATCAATGAGGTTAAAAAAAGGACCGGAGGGGGGTTCAACATAGCAAATATCCGGGGTGTTCGTCTTGAGCCATTTTAATATATCTTTCACGTTTTTCCTGCGCTGCTTTAAGTTTGTATGCTCACCTTCCAAAAGCTTTACTTCGTGCCCTTCGGCCAGGAAGGCGTCATATATTTTTTGGGGTCTCACACCGGAGCCGGAAGAAAAATCGCCAAAATCGATAAAGGTAATATAAAGTACTTTCATGAATTACCCTCACTTGATTTTTTTTTCAATATCATTTGCTGTAGCTTTGGATAAAATGAAGCAGATAATTTTATACCCACGAGCAGAACAGTGATAATTATTGCATCAAAATTATAGATAAAATCCATAAATCCACCATGAATGGTTAATGTGATTTTACTTGTCAGAATAGCAAACAAAACAATATAAATAGCATTTTTTTTAATTTTAGTGAATATCCACATGAAAAACGACAGCAGACCACCCATATAAAAAATCGAAAAGAACATGCCGATAAAACCAAAATTTGCATAGGATTCTCCGATAAACAAGCTATTCATTACACCACCGGTTCCTTCAAAAACATGGGTGGATCCGTAATATTCCATCAAAAGCTTTGCAGAACGAAGCTGGTCACCATCGATGTGAAATAACGTCAACAAAATATTTGGTAAGCTGCGTCCGTTTAAAAAACCAAATATGGATGGAAATAAATCAAAATTATAGGTTAGGGTTCCTACTTGTGTAAAAATTGTTCTGCCAATGGGACCGTTGTATAAATCATCTTTGCTGAAGGATAAGGAATATCCCATTTGATAATAGATCAAAAGTATAAATACCAATGCAACAGTCATAAATGATACTATGAGTTTTTTAGAAATCCTGCCCTTTACATACGTATAAATGATAAGATATACAAAAAGATAAAAAATAACTTGCGATTTTTCGAAATTATAAGTCTTGACAATGACCGAAGCACAAAACAGAACAACAAAAAGAAGAATCCATCTCGATTTTTTTGTAATCAACGCAAATACAAATGCAACATAAGACATCACCGGTATAAATGATAGGATTAAGATATTTTTTACATAATTATTGATAACAGAAAGACCGGATATTTTTATACGTTCTGTGCCAAAATTAAATCCGGCTTCTGCTCGTATTAATTTGATGGCAGGGATATACCCGATTTTGTAAAGTAAAATAAGCAAGAGGGTCAGACATATAAAAGATATGGCACTTATGAACAGAAAAACAATTTGCTCGGATTCTATAGTGACTTCGCTGTCCAAGTAATTCTGATAACGTTCCTTCATATTTATATTACATATTTTATAGATTAAAACAATGGTCATAGGAAGAAGAATTGCTGTAGCCATAACACTGATAAACATGATATCAATACTTTTAAAATCAGTTAAATATTTGAAGGTATAATGTCCTGTGTCGCCCAAAAAAACCAATGCTCCGCCAATCAAGGTTTGCATCACGAACATATAGAAAATATATGATATCACATTCAGTTTTGCCAATGATAGGGTGGTACTTGCCTTTTTAAAAAGGCTAACAGATATTATACTCCCAATCAGTACAAATAATAATTTTAACAACATCCCTTAAAACCTCTTACTTCAAATCATATTTCTTTTCTAGAAAGTATTTCTTGGTTATTTTATCTCCGTTTTTGAAGTGTGATTGCATACTGTCAATTTGGCTTCTGTCAAAGTTGTCATTCAAATAGATTGAGTTAAGTTTAGGTAATTGTTTTACAACCGGTATCATTGTGATCTTCGTTGCACGGATGGATAAGCTTTCAAGGTTCGGATTATTAATTAGTTTATCAATGTTGGTAATGTCATTGGAAGAGATGTTCAAATCCTTAAGACTTTGAATATCATTTACAAAATCGATATCTACCAGATTATTCGTTGCGATATTGAGTTCTGACAGAACCGGCATGGTGCCCAGGGTGTCGATTTGTGTTAATGAGTTGCTTGATAAATTCAATATTATCAAGCTGTTCATATTGTTCATTGGTGTTATTTTAAAAATGTTATTGCCGCCCAGATTTAAATCCATAACCGTTGTGAGATCGGAAAAGGGGGCGGTATCTACAATGCGATTGTTGGCAATATTTAATGTTTTTAAATTGGGCAAAGACCGGAAGTTAAAACTCAGGTTTCCGATGTTATTGTTGTGTAGATCCAACAGAACGAGGCGATTCATTGCCTGAATGGGTTTCACGTCCATAATACTGTTGTTTGAAAGATTCAGTACTTCAACATCCAGTAAGCCTGACAAAGGACTGATATCTATAATGTTGTTGCCTGATAAGTCAATTTGCTCAAGATTTTCCAGTGTTCTTATGGGTTCAATGTCATTAACTTTACAGTTTACAAGGTTAAGGGTCTGTAAGGATGTCATGTATTTAAGAATATCCAGGCTTTCGATCTCTTTGTTTTGAATTTCAAGAGCAGACAATTCCTCCAGATCAACATCGTATATATTTCCATAATGACGATTGTATAAATCCCTGACAGCTGTCTCTAACGTTTTATCATCAAAATTGATTTTTTTTGCATTCTTATATTTCTCTGAGCTTTCAAGGATTTTTACATTGATAAAATTTTCGTAAACATTGATTCCGATAGTTATAATTGCAACCAAAACACATAACAATCCAACTGTGATTACATAATGCTTTTTACATAAGAGACCGTATTTTTTTATTCGTTCCATTATCTTTTTCATCTTATTCCCTTCAAGCAGTAAATTCATTTGCTTTTTCGTATCATGTTATAACAATAGCGATAAAAAATCAGATAGCCCACGGACAACAAAATCGATAGAATTATGAGATATGTCTCAAACGGTATATTAAAATACAATTTGATGGCTGAGGGGATCATGGCGCATAAAAATAAACCGAACTGCCAAAACATCGTTGCTTTTTGCTTCTGCATTACCAGGGCACTGGAGGAGATCGGACCGACTACAAAACGGACCGCAAACAGCGGTATCAGATATTTTAGAAATTTGGCAGCAGGGGCCCATTCGTTTCCAAGCACAAAGGGAATAACAGGTTCAGCAAATATAAATAAGAGTGCAAAAGGAATAACAGAAATCAGCATTAACATTTTAGAGACTTTTTTAAACGTTGTTGCCAGTTTTTCGCCGTCAGTTTTTTCATCGGAGACTTGCTTCATAAAAACCTGGGATACCGTATTTGATATTAGTGTCAGCGGCAGCCCCAGAGTTCTGTTGATCATACCGTAATACCCTGCGTGATTTTGTGAATACGCCCCTGTGATTAAACTGGGAAGTAAATTATAAGTGAGATTATTGGCAACCGAACTTGCAACTGTGAATTTCGCGTAATTCTGATATTTTCCGGCGACGAGTAACAGAATTTTGATATCAAGCATTTCTTTGTGTATTTTTCCCTTTAGAGCCATCAGCATTCTGGTATTTCCAAATCCGTATGAGATTAACTGACCCAATAAAAGTCCCCAATATCCGAAATGCAAGAGTCCTAAAACGATTTGAATAATAACAGCAAAAATTGATTTGATGATATTAGCAGATGTGATAATTTTATAGTTCTTAAACCGGACATTGTAGTAATTCAGAACGGAGGTCATACTGATAATAAAGGTTGTCAAAGGAACCAAAAGCAAAGCTTGCGGGGTTTCCTTAATGCTGAACAGAACGGACAGCTGAGATGAGAACGGGATAAAAATGACAGCTGTGATGACAGAAAACATAAATGTGATGACGGAGCTTAACAAAAACAATTTTGTTGCTTCGTCATCATCTTCAGCTACGACCAAAGCATAGTCATATCGTAAGCACGCTATTTGAGAAGTAATATTGGTAATGCCTACAAACACAGAAAAAATTCCGAATGCCGCAGGATTGTACATTCTGCTTAATACAGGGGTGAAGAGTATGGGAAGAAACTGGGCCACCACTGCACCGCTAAAAAGGATTAGCACGTTTTTTACAAATTCATTTTTATTTATTTTGCCGCAGTATTTTTTAATCAAACCCATTCTAATTTTTTCTTCCCTTTTATAATTATTGGGATAAATAGCAATCTGCAATGGTTATGGTTTTTTTTAACAAAAAGCTCTTCACTATTTTAGCATAATTGCTAAACTGTGTCAAGGTTTACCCAAGATAATATGGGTTTGTAACACAACATGTTACTTGGTTTAATCTGGGAAATATGTCGATATGTTCATGTAGTTTCGTCATTTAGCAGAGTGAAACAAGCCACATATTGCCGATATAATATTTCTCTAACATATTTGATTTTTCAAAACATATCCGTGAAAACTCCTTCATATAATGTAATAACCTATGTAGAGGGAGGTTTTTGTTTGAAAGGGATTATAGAGGAACGGGCTACTTTGCTCGGTGAATTTATAATAGAGAAGAAAGCCACGGTAAGAGCAGCGGCAAAAAAGTTTCATATCAGTAAATCCACTGTACATAAGGATGTAGCGGAACGCCTGAAGGTTCTCGACCCGCAGTTATACAGGAAAGTGAAAGTAGTTCTTGATATCAACAAATCGGAACGGCATATCCGAGGGGGGCTCGCCACCCGACAAAAGTATAAAAGCATATAAAAAATGGTTGCATCTTGATAGGTGCAACCATTTTTTATATGTCAATGTCGATTTCCAAAGTGGCGGTTTTTTGATTGTAAGCGGATGATTGATGGTAAGATAAGTGATCAAAGTTTGCTGAATCAGCGGGAATGACTGAGGTGATCAATGTTGCGGAGAGTATGCCAACTTTCTCATGGACGTTTGATTCATTACTGGAAGTCCGGGGGGGTATTATAAAACCGTAATAA
>MKRK01000061.1:0-528 GCA_001896915.1 Clostridiales bacterium 43-6 | reverse complement strand
AAATCTGCTGATATAGGGCGGAAGATAAGATTGCTTTTGCCAAAGGTTAATTTCTACAACTTTTTATTGCATTTTCAGGGGAAAGTGTTACAATAGTAGGGTATGAAAACTAGGAGGCCGAAAGATGATTCCTTTTATACCGAATGAAGGCAAAAACCTTACGATACAAACTGAGGATTATGGTGTGTATGCCAGATATCCCGTAAAAACCCATGTTATCATGAAAGAGGACAAGCTGCCCGAGGTGCTTGACCGTTATGTCAGGGAATATCTCGAGGAAGGTGACATGATCTTCATCAGTGAAAAAATTGTCGCCATCACGCAGGGCCGTGCGTTTCCCATTAAGGACATAAAGCCATCCCGGCTGGCGAAATTTTTGGTTCGCTTTGTTTATAAATCACCCTATGGAATAGGTCTGGGAAGCCCCTGGACCATGCAGCTGGCAATCGATGAAATTGGTGCACCAAGAATTTTGTTTGCTGCTGTTATTTCGGCCATAACCAAACTGTTTGGGGTCAGAGGCGTATT
>MKRK01000060.1:6830-7227 GCA_001896915.1 Clostridiales bacterium 43-6 | reverse complement strand
CCGATTCAAACAGCGAAAACAGCGCCCCATCGTCGAGAATTCCGGTTTTAATCGCCTCCGCCGCGCCGTTTGCAAACTCATCCGGCGCGAGCGTGGCAAACGTGTCCGTGTCGCAAACCACCAGCGACGGCTGATGAAACAACCCCGTTAGGTTTTTACCCGCCGCAAGATCGACTGCGGTTTTTCCGCCGACGGAGGAATCCACCGCCGCGAGCAGAGTCGTTGGAATCTGCACATATTGTATTCCGCGCTGGTAACAACCCGCGGCAAAACCCGCCATGTCGCCCGTGACGCCGCCACCGAGCGCGACCACGCAGTCCGTCCGCGTGATATGCTGTTCGGCAAAAAACTCCAGCATGTCGGAGAGGATATTCAGGCGTTTGTTTGCTTCGCCTGC
>MKRK01000060.1:6017-6674 GCA_001896915.1 Clostridiales bacterium 43-6 | reverse complement strand
ACGACAGAATACCCTTCCCGCACACGCACGGGCACGACGCGCTGTTGCATTCGTTAATTTCCTCCCGCTGTTGCTTTCTTCTCGCGCCCGTCTTTCAGGAGCGCCTGTAACTCTTCCGCGTCCCGCGCGGCAAGCGCCCTGCGGTATTCGTTAAGATGGTCGATCAAAATTTCGAGCTGTTCGGTGAGATAGTCCGCATCGTCGAGGAACAGCTCCGTCCACATCGCCTCATCGAGGTGCGCAACTCGCGTCATATCCCGAAAGCTGCCCGCGGAGAAACCGCGCCTGCGTTGCGCCTCCGGCGACTTGATATATGCGCTGGAAACCAAGTGCGCCAGCTGTGATGTGTAGGCGATGATACGGTCGTGCTCCTCCGGTGTGGAAAAGGTCAGTCCCGCGAAGCCGATGTCCGTGAAAAATGCCTTCAACGTCTCAAGCATGCGCATATCGGTGTTCTGGTCGGGCGTGAGTATCATCGAAGCACCCGCAAACAGGTCTTCACTGGAATGGACAAAACCGCCGCGTTCGCGCCCCGCCATCGGGTGCCCGCCGATGTAGGCAAAACCGTACTCCTTGGCAATCGGCGCAAGTTGCGCGCAGACGTTTCGCTTGACACCGCAGAGATCGACGACGATTACGCTCTTGGAAAAGATCGAC
>MKRK01000060.1:3932-6007 GCA_001896915.1 Clostridiales bacterium 43-6 | reverse complement strand
CGCCGGACGGATTGCGATGAGCAGCAGGTCGCACGCGGGAATATTCTCCTGCGTGAGCGTGCCGTCGATGGCGCCGCTCAGGCGCGAGAGCGTCATCGTCTCGGTATCGAGGTCGATGCCCCAGACGGTATGCGCCGTGCGTACCTTGATGCTCTTCGCCATCGAGCCGCCGATGAGGCCGAGGCCGACGATGCCGATGTTCACGCTCTCCCCTCCCCGCTGGTCATAAACGCATGCAGCGCGAGGATTCTGTGGTTGAGCTTGTCAAATGCTTCGGGGTTGAGGGACTGCGGGCCGTCGCTGAGGGCATGTGCGGGGTCGTTGTGCACTTCGATCAGAAGTCCGTCGCAGCCCGACGCAACCGCAGCCATTGCAAGCGGAGCCACCAGCGCATAGCGCCCTGTCGCGTGGCTCGGGTCGATGATGACCGGCAGATGCGTCAGGTGGCGCAAAACAGGAACCGCCGCGAGGTCGAGCGTGTTTCGCGTATAGGTTTCGAATGTGCGGATCCCGCGTTCGCAGAGGATAACGTTCTCGTTTCCACTCGCCATGACATATTCCGCGCTCATGAGCCATTCTTCATAGGTGGAGGAAAGCCCGCGCTTGATCATGACAGGCTTTTTTTGCGCGCCGAGAATCTTGAGAAGATTGAAGTTTTGCATGTTGCGCGCACCAACCTGAATTATGTCCACATCGTCAAACAGCGATAACTGTGACGCATCCATGATTTCGCTTACGATGGGCAATCCCGTCTCCGCGCGGGCGAGCTTCAACAGCTCAATCCCCTCCGCGCCCATCCCCTGAAAGGCATAGGGCGAGGTGCGCGGTTTGAACGCGCCGCCACGCAGCATGGTGGCTCCACTTGCCTTGACCGCCTTTGCAACCGCAATGATCTGCGATTCGCTCTCCACCGAGCACGGACCCGCCATGATGGTCAGCGTACCACCGCCGATTTGCGTGTTGCCGACGGGCACCACGGTATCCTCCGGGTGAAACTTCCGGTTCGCGTTTTTATAAGGCTCCTGCACACGCTTGACGTCTTCCACGATGTCGAGTGCGCTGATAAGGTCGATATCCAGCGTGGATGTGTCCCCGACGAGGCCGAGGATCATCTGGCTTGTGCCAAGACTGGTGTGAATCTGAATTCCCTTGCCGAGAAGCCAGTTTTTCAGGCTTTCCAGCTGATCCGCATTCGGGTTTGGTTTGAGTATAACGATCATATGTTTCTCCCTCCGCCTGTAAAAAAACCGCAGCCGGTTTGGCTGCGGTGCGATGCGATCGTATGCGCGATTGTTACCCGATCACCTTTGCTGCGCCAAACCGAACGAAGCCTTACCGAAATAATAGCCGGTAAAGCTAAAGTAGCGGTATTCTGCTGCAAACTGATTTAGGGTCATTGTTTGCTTCTTTCTTTGCGGCTTTCGCCGAGATTCGGGTCTTACTATTTGCGGCGCGTACCGCGATTTGCTTCTCTGTCTTTGCGGCGCGTGCCGCGATTCCGGTCTCCATCTTTGCGGCTTTCGCCGTGATTGTTGATAATTTAACATGCCCGCACGTAAAATGCAATAGAAATTGCGAAAAAAATATATCATATATTCTATTGCAGCAAGAAAACCGCGCGATTTTTCGGCGCGGCTTCACGATGCTTCTCATTTCCCCGGGATCACGGCTTCGGGAAACGTCTCCCGAACGTCGTAGATACCGACATCTCCGGGAAGATTTGCATGCGCTTTCATATAGGCGCGAATGGCGGGTGTACTCTCCAGAATCGCAAACTTGTCATAGGTTTGAATCTGCCCCATGAATGCGTCATCCGTAAACTGGCTCACGGCGTCCACCTGAGCTGCAAAGAGGAAATAGCGTCCGACATACGGCAACTCATAGCTCGACACCTCATTGTCTTTGTCCGAGCTATAGAAAAGATATCGTGTGTCATTGTCCGGCGCATGCCAGTTATCCCCCGTCAGCGCGGATACCCGCGCAGGCAGTGTATCATGATACGCATCCCGATTGCTGTTCATGCCGTTGAGTTCGGAGAGCAGAATCAGCCCCGCGGCGAGCGAAAGCACAACCGT
>MKRK01000060.1:2302-3923 GCA_001896915.1 Clostridiales bacterium 43-6 | reverse complement strand
CTCTATAGTCCCGCCGGTCTCCCTGCTGCTGATAAAACGAATTTTCCATATCCATCGTGAGCCGCATGGTGACAGCCCCGATGAGAAAGAGGATCATACTCGAAGCATATCGATCAAATCCGGCAAGCCGGAGTGCCTCATCCAGCGGCATGGCAAGGATATACATCGCAAGAATGCCACCATAATAGAGCACCACCGCAAGGTCGAGTAGCAGTATTGTTTGCATCAACTTCCAATTTTTATGGAACACAAAGCGTGCAACGAGGAAACTGATGATCGAGATTCCATTGAAAATCACAAAACCCAGTGTTGGCAGTTGGCTGAGTTGTGTGGCAGTATACAAAAACAGCTGAACGATATAGGAGATCTGGGCGGGTGTTTTGTCGAGCGAAAATGACGAGATCGACTGAAAATCATAGCTGAACTTGCCCGCATCGGACGGGAACGCCGCGGAAGTATGTGCATTCCAGAGGATCAGCGGCACAAGCGAGAACACGATGGTAACAAGCGCACCCCAGAAGAACGGGCGAAGTTTTGCGTCCGCGTTTTGAAACTGTATCGAACGATAGAGCAAAAACACGTAACCCAGCAACGCGAAGAAAACGCCGGTGTTTTTCACGATGACGAGCAGCCCCAGCACGGGCAGCACCGCAAGGCACGCGGTGAAAAAGCGTTTCCGCTCCAACAGCAATATTCCAATTGAGGCGAGGGCCAGCACCGGCAGCAGAAAATCGACCAGAAGGTTATTGATTCGAATGCTGATGTTGAAAAACGCCATTGTGGAGCAGCCGAGCCCCAGCAGCGCAGCAAGCAGAAAGCGTTTTTGATCCCGAATGGCGCCAAATATGGCATAGAATCCTGCAAAGAGCAGAATCGCCTGGCCGACCAGCATCACGCCTTCCCCGTTGCCAACGATTCGTCCTACATAGTAGAGAAAAGATGAGCTACCGAGAGGATAGCTTTTAAAGTCGATGATCGCACTTGCCGCATCCGGAAAACGGTCGGTAACGAGCATATATTTCACCACGACCGCCCAATGCGAGAAGTTATCGTAGTGAACGAAAAATGTATCGATCAGAGAAGCGGTAATCGCGCCGAACACCGCGATAAACGCAAGATTGATCGCGCTGAGCGAGGACGTATTATACGCAAGCTTGATTTTTTTATTGAGGAAGAGCGTGATCAACAGCACGATTCCGCCGCCAAAGAGTGCATAAGCCGCATAGGAAAGAACCCCGGCTAAGCCAGCAAAATAGATGATCAACGCCTGCGCGGAGAAAACGAAGATGTAGCTTGCGCGCGGGGTGATTTTCCAATACGCCCGCGCAACAGCAACATAGCCCACCGCAGAAAGTAAAAATGCGGTCAGTCGCAATAATGTCAGCAACATTGCCATTCGATCGACACGCTCCTCTTCTTCAGATTGACCGCAAAGGAATCAAACGATCCGGTCGCGGACGAAATACTCTCTTGTTGCCCGCTATATGTATCCATTCAGCAAACAACGTTTCATCTCTTTTGAACGCAATCCCCCGCGAAATCGATCCGCGGAGGATTGCGAAACACATCTTCAAGCCACTACATCGCCATGCGCTTTTTCCCGCGGCGGGGTTTCAGGGTG
>MKRK01000060.1:1742-2294 GCA_001896915.1 Clostridiales bacterium 43-6 | reverse complement strand
TCCAGTCCTCCAGCAAAGTTTGAAACGCCTTGCTGCCCGCAAGCTCTTCCCAGTTGACCACGCGATAGAGCACGACGCCGGGTGTCGTCATAGGTTTTTTACTATCCTCAAGTTCGATGCGGATTCCGGCACGCGGCGCCAGCGTAAGCTTCTCCGCGCTCTCGCTCAATCCGCGCAGAAGCGCAAACTTGAAGTTGAAATCAATCAAAGTCCCGCTTATCCCCTCTTCAAAGCGGACGATCCGCTCCAGTTGGATACGGGGCAGGGCGCGCATCTCTGAGCGCTGGCGTTCCAGACGCTGGCTTGCGTTGTTGACGAGATCGTCAAACGCCGTCACCCAGATATTCATCGATTTCGGCAGGGAATGCTGCCGGTCGTAGACCAGCTGCAAATACTCCCGCGTATCCTGCTCCGTCATGCCCGGCACCAGCTGCACATGGTAGAGCCACTGGTTGCCGGCGCTTGTGATATAGACAATCTTGCCGCGCACGGTTGCGCTGTATCGCTCGCTCGTAAGCAAAAAGTCCAGCGGTGCGTCGTCCGGCAAATAGG
>MKRK01000060.1:0-1674 GCA_001896915.1 Clostridiales bacterium 43-6 | reverse complement strand
AGGAAAGCGAAACGGGAATTTCCGCCTCAAATCGCTCGCTGGCACGATATGCCTTGCGCCCCATCATAAAGTAGACCGCGTACAGCAGGTTTGTGATGTTTAAAATCAGCCAGAACGCAATGAAGCTGCTGAAAAACAGCGCCATGCCGTATTTACCGCCGAGATAGCGAATCAAGCCCGCGATGGACATGCCAAGCATGATCAACTGCGGAATGATGTAGACAAGGTTGCTGTCCTGCGGTTTGCTGGTGCTCTTGTCCGTCACCTTAAATTTGAGTTGTTTGACGCCTATGGTTTCGAGGAACACGGGGATCACCATAAACGGCGCAAGAATTGTATCGATGATCTGGTTCCAGCGCTGATTTCGCGTGTCGCTGGAAAGGCAGCGAATCGCGAGTGTATAGAAGATGTATTGCGGTCCCCAAATCGCCAGAATCTCAAGGAACGTCGTGTTGACCACCTGCAGGTTAAACAGCGCGAACATGATTGGCGCAAAGGTAAACACCAGCCTGCGCCCGAACGACCACCAATAGGAATACGAGAGCAGGTAGCTGATCCGCGCACTCAAAGAAAGGTTTTTGTTGGTGAGCATCTTCGTGTTGCGCACGGACTGAATCACGCCGCGCGCCCAGCGGACGCGCTGGGTTACCATACTCTTGATGCTGGTCGGCGCAAGTCCGCTTGCCAGCGGGCGGAGCGTGGAATAGGTCGTATATCCCTTGCTCTGAATCTTGATGCCGGTTTCAAAGTCCTCTGTGATCGTGTCTGTCGGAAAACCGCCAATCTCTTCCAGCGCCTGCCGCGCAATCACCGTGTTGCTGCCCGTGTAGGCCACAGCGTTTGAGCTGTTTCGCATCACGTTGATCTCGCGGGAGAAAAAGTCCTGCTCGTTGGGAATATTTTGCTCCGCGTAAAGGTTAAACTGGAATAAGTCCGGGTTATAGAAGCTCTGCGGGGTTTGAATGAAGCCGATCTTGAAATTCGGGTCGATCTCATCTTGGCTGCGAAGCCGCCACGTCTTCCCTTCATGCCGCATCCGCGGGAGGAAGAAATACGGCACCGTCTCCATCAGAAACTCTTTACGTGCGATCATGTCCGCGTCAAAAGTAGCAACCAGCGGGGACTTTGTCTGTCGCAGCGCGTTGTTGAGGTTTCCGCTCTTGGCTTCCTTATTGTTCTCAAGCGGAAAATAACCCACACCAAACTGCTGCGCGAGCTTTGCCATCGCCGGACGGTTTCCGTCGTCAGCAATATAGATATGCACCTTGCTCTTGTCCGGATAATCCATATACGTCAAGGCGTTCACGGTTTTATAAAGCAGCTCGACCGGCTCATTGTGGGTCGCGACAATCACGTCCACATCCGGATACCAGCTCTTTGGAATCTCCGGCAACGTCAGATCGACTTTGTTGGAGCGGTTTTTTCGATAGTAGAGTTCAAATGTGCCGAGTGCGGAGGTGATTTCGCTCACCAACAGCAAAATACCGAAGATGATCGCGATAATTCCGCTTTTTAACGGCAACGTAAACACCGCACGCCACACCAGATAGATGATCGATGTCAGCGTCGCGAAAAAGAACATCGCGTTTTGAAACTTTTTATTCTGAAACAGCTTGCCCATCTGTTTGCCCTCCTGTTCCTTCGATGTTCCCGATCAGTTGCAATGTAACGAAT